>JALGVT010000069.1 GCA_025774555.1 candidate division LCP-89 bacterium | reverse complement strand
GAATCCGCATTCCATGCTGAACGACCTGAGCCCGGTAGAATTTGAGACCGAATGGTCCTCAAACTCTACACAAAAAGCCGCATGAAAATGTCTTGTTTTTTTGGGTGCAGTACACCTTGTCACATTAATAATATACTAAACAAATGCAAGAATATATAGAAGAATATCAAATTTTCATCATTTAGAACTTGATTTAGAAATATTCAGTTCGTAAATTTCTGATATTCATTCCATGGAAAGTTCAACCTATGTACAAAGACTATAAAGAAAATATTCATTCGCTTAGCCTACTCTCTGATATAAGCTGCCGGATGTCTATTGAAACTGCTGGACGCGTCGTTTCAGGTAGAAGTGAGGAAATATATTCATGGATTTTCGCGAAGATTGGCATTAATTCAATCTCTGTCCTAAGAATCCTACCAAAAAGCAGATATTATAAAGCATTGAACAATGTTAATTCTTGGGATTTATCGTCTGTTGCCGCACTGACAAGATTGCTTATTGAAGCTTATCTCGTCCCATACTATCTATGTATTGGTGATGAAGACAATGAGGTATCTAAGCTTAAAGTAGCGTTATGGGATTTGAATGCAATTTCTGACCGTTTAAAAATGGCGAATTGGAATAAAGTAACCAGACTAGAAGTTTCGCAATTAAGAAATCAGAAGAAATATCAAAAGAAGAAAATTAAGAAGTCTATAAAGGAGAATGTTGAACTATTAGAATATATCTCTAAGGATCTCTTTAATAAATATCCACCAGGTGAAAGGGCTGTATATGCTGAACAATACCAATTAGTCAAGGCAGCAGGATTAAAAGAAGAATGCTACAATACTATTTATAAGACCTTATCGACTTTTGCACATACGGAACCTTATGCAATTGAGGTATTAGAAACCTTTCGACCAGATAATGAAAGTGCAATGAGATATTTGACAGAAATAATTAAATACTATGTTTACTTTCTTGGTTTGGCAATTCTTGACTTTGTTGAGGCTTTTCCAGACCAGAGCAAATTAATTGAGAATGATAATATCAAACGCATTCTGAACGAATGTGAATGCCTGAAGAACTCTTTCTGATTGTTCTGTACCAGAGCACTGACCTCCAAAACTCTAGATTTCAAGCCCGTATAGACGCGATCTTTTTCTCTAAACTATAGGTCTGCAGCTAACGTCGCTTAGAACGGCTATCAGCGCATCTGGAGGGGCATCCTCGGCGTATTTCAGTTAAGATAGGGTTTTGTGGACATAGTCATTTCGGTGTGGATGAAATCAGAGGCAGGGATTGGGACTGGATTCAAAACGTTGAGGTTGATGAAGACGGTTTTATTTATTGTTCAGGTTCAGCAAACTTTAATATAACCGCTCCAGTTGTTGATGGATGGATTTTCAAACTGGATCCTGAGCCAGTTAGTGTGCAACACCAATCCTACCCACGCATACCATTAGTATTTAGTCTGAACGTATATCCAAATCCTTTCAATGCGAAGACAACAGTTCAGTTTGGATTACCAGAACCCGGACGAGTATCAATGAGCATCTGCAATATCCTCGGTCAGCAGGTCATCCAACTGGTTGACGGTTACCGTGAGGCCGGTTACCATGATGTGACATTTGATGCAATGAATTTGGCTTCGGGTATGTACTTTTACAGGATCGAAGCAGGGGAGTTTTCAGCTGTCAGGAAGATGGTTTTGGTGAAGTAGGTCTCAACCTTAACTTATCTGTATATCTGTTCGAAAAAGTTTGTCAATGCACAGTTTGACAATGAAGTCGAATTCTATCGCTCAGGTGGCGATTCGTATGAATGCAAAAGGAAAATCATGATTAGAGTAGCACGTTTCAACCTTGACTATGAGTGTACAAACTGCGGAAAGATCACCAAGGGCAAACAGCTTAAGGTGATCGTTGAATTCAATCAGAACAGACAATGTGTTTGTCCTAAGTGCAAGCATCCGGTCAAAAGGTATGAGATGCCGCACAGACCGACGAATGAAGACAAAGCAGTACTCGAATTTTTGAAGAAACAGACCAGACCGATGATTGCTATGGAAATAGCCAAGGGCTTGTACGGCACGCCCAACGGTCAACTGGTCACCGGCAATCTGACGTGGTTAAGCCGTAATGGCTATCTGAATCTCGGGAAGCGTAGGATCTCGAACCTGAGAGAATACGCTATTAAGACGAGTTGACACAGGATTAAATTATTTCCTTTATGCAAGAGTGGACCGGGTGAAGATCCTAATGACAGCTTGAAAGGTTGCTCCCTTAGAGCACTTTGGCCAGATCATTTGAAAATAAACGAATTACTGTTACTTATCACACCTCCGCATAATGAAAATTATTATGGAACTTATTACAATTTTCTAACGAAAGATTTTCTACAGAGTCTGAATAGCGAAGCATTGCCTGCTGCTTTAGGATGGATAAACGAACACCCACCGAGTCACGACCAACCAATGCATTTTAGGCGTATGATCAATAAAGTCATAAAAAAAAGTTGGGAAAAAATAGACGAACCGGGTGTATTGGAAGCTCTATCACTAACCATACTAAAAAGGCTATCGCACTTCGAAGAAATTTTTGAACGCGGCTATCACGATGATTCTTCAATGACAGACTAATTACATGAAGATGATTCTAAGCGACACCTCCTTACTGAAAGTATAATTAAACTGATAAAGACTCCACGGGGTGCTGACTTACTAATTGGTTTAAGATCACCATTGGTTTTTTCTAAAGATATCCCTTAGCTTATAGAAAAACTAGATACCGTCGAGTCTAATATCGAGCGTGAAATCATTTCCCATATCATCAAGTGTAAATTTGATAGAGATGATGCAAAGCAGATCAGTATGGTTCTTGAAGCATCCGTGAAACATGCTGCTCTTTGTGAGGCAATATCGCCATGGATCGATCCAATTGAGCTAAATTCCGAAAAAGCCAAAAGTTTAAAAGAGGATTTTAAGAAGCATATTGAACCAGACAAAAACTTTGGTATCTTGGGACCTTCACATATAGAGCGCATTACTAGCCATATTGAGTCTTACGAGAACAATCCCAACGCAATTAGTTTTCGGATGTTACTTGTGACCTTAGCAACCGATGAAGATCAACTAAATCGGAATGATCTGGACATCCCGAATGCTATAAGCCATCCAGTAACAGGTTATCCTGGTTGGACGATTCTAAGTACTGAGAACCAATCAAAGATTCTGGAATTCGCCAATGATTTTGTGTTAAAAGTAGTTCCTGGCAGGAATGCTATAGAAAGACTGCAAGCTGGAATAATCACAATACCAGAAATTCCTGGATATAAAGCAATTGAACTATTATATCTGCGAGTACCTCAAGCTATAGAGGACTTCCTAAGTACAGTCTGGGAAGAATGGGCCCCTGTGGTCGTTTCTTATCCTGATTATGGTAATGTAGAAAGTCAGGAACTTCAAAAAGAATTAATAAGGATTGCTCATCAGAAAGCACCAATATCTATTGCTGCATCAATCAGTGAAATTGTTCGCCTTGAGAATGAAAGATATGGGCGAATAAGCATCTTGGACAAAATCCGGAATATCCATGATAATTCGATAGATGATGCACTCGTGAAACATCTTAAAGATCAAAGCATGAAGCTCGAATCTATGGATAAGATCTTAGAGTATTTGCTGAAACATGATGTGATAGTGTTCCCCGTCAGACCTTATTGGACCAAAAGGGTATAAAAGCTAAGGTGTGATTTAAGTGTTGCTTTGACACTTCTATCTTTACTCTATTGAAGACAGAGAATCCGCCTTTTTACCTTTATTACCTTACTAAAATACCAGGTTGATGGACCAGTTAGCCCCCTTGGCGTGTTCTGCAGTGATGAAACCGGATCGCATGGCAGTTTTATGCTCACAAAGGAGTGATATGCCTTGAGTTATATTCGCATACATGGTCCATTTGGTACTTGCTGGGCGTAGAGGGGGCTGGTGGATATGCCGATGCGCATGTGGACCATGCAGGAGAAATTGCGATGATGGGTTTTTGCGTACAAAATCAATCAGTTCATCCAATCGCTGTGCGTCGGTGGTTATATCTTCTCGAAGCAGCTGTTGGAATACAGCGATTACCTGCTTCACCTCTATTAGGTCGAATCTGATCCCCTTCTGCTGCAGCAATCCAACCAACTTGTTATCCTCATTGCTAGGTCTCACACTATAAATCGATGCCAGATAAAGATAGACGCCTCATAGAAACAGGTGGGCTATTGTAATCACATTTACCATTCTTGAGACCTTTGAGTGTTCGTACTTGAGCAGTATCCAGGATATATTCAATTCAGCTACTGATCTGAAGCAAGTAAAAACCGGATGAGTCTCCCAACCCATCCGGTTATCGCTATCCTTGAAGTGCATGAAATCAATCCATTTTTTCACTCAATGATTGCAATTTAATTGCAAAACGCTGAAATTCAACCAATTCCCCGCACAATGTCAACGGCCTCTCACGCCGGTAGCACGGGTTCGATTCCCGTACGCGCTACAAGTATAAACTTAAGTATTTACAAGGGTTACCCCAATCTTCGCCATTACAGATTCTGGTGGATTTTGGGGATTCTTGTTTATTTTATTTTTTGGGAAAAGATAATATGGAGGCGGACACTTGTGCGTCCACCGGCGCATTCATGTCTGCTTGCGAGTGGCGGGAGGATCCGGGCGAGGGTAGCACGGCAGCTTGTGCTGAAGGCATTCCTCCGATCCCGCTGTGTCGGGTTTGCCCGGAATGACAAAAAAGAAATCAGCGAAATCCGCGAAATCTGTGGTTGAGACAATAAAAGGACTCCGGGTGGTCTGGACAGCTTCTTGCGAAGCAATGCCTATGGTATACTCAGCAGCCCCGACTTTGTCGGGGGATGTCCCGGTTTCAGGACACCAAACTGCTGCGGATTCTTTTTGTGCCCTTCTTACCGCACCTGATTTTGACTGAAAAATCGGTGCAGATAAGGTACAAAAGCATCCATGTTCGTGGCTATCAATATAATGTTGCAGATAAATACTTGAAATTCGCCTGAATATGAATAATTCAGGGATACTTGTATTACCTTCTCGATAACCCACTTGAAAAATAATTCACAAAAACTCTTGACTTTAAAGTACAGATTTCTTATATTATATCGGATCGCATTCTTAGACCCATTTATTTGCCCAATTTTGAGGACGATGGAAAACGATTTAACACAGTGGCTCAAAGATCATGCCCCGGGTGGGCATATTGATAAGCTGGCGCCTGTAATAAATATCAGCGCGGCAGCTAATATGACCGGTTTGTCCGATTCGGCGCTGCGAAAGTACGAGAGCGCGGGTCTTATCATTTTCTATCGCACTCAAGGCAACATCAGGATGCTCTGCGTCGAAGACATAGAGCGCATTAACCTGATCAAGCACCTGATCAAAAAGAGGGGTTTAAACCTCGAAGGCATCCGTCGTCTTTGGGCACTCCTGCCCTGTTGGGAGTTTAGAAAGTGTAGTAAAGAAACTCTCGATAACTGCCCCGCTATCAATGATTCAGACCGTCCCTGTTGGGTTTCTCTGGGAGATCAGAAAGGTTGCGAAGGACAATCCTGCCGGACCTGTGAGGTATATCGATTCGGCGCCTATTGTACGGAGGATTTAAAAGCGCTGATTCACAACTTGAATATCGATCACAGAAAAGATTAAGATATTACGATTTATGAACTTAGATAGAAGAATTTGCTTAAGCAGATTCGGTTAAGAAAGGTAAGATTATGACTGTGATACACTTGTTAGTTTACTTGACACTTGTCATCTTCGCCGCAGCGGTATTTGCCCGAGCTTTGCGTATCTTCAGGATGCCGGTGCATTTAAGGTGGGAACTCTATCCAGTTCCGCACGAAAAAGGACGGGCTCATTACGGAGGCTCGATACTTGAGGAAACTGACTGGTGGACTAAGGAGAGAAAGAAAGATCATCTTGGCGAGATGAAAGCTATGGGTCTCGAAATTCTGCTATTGAAAGGCATCTGGGATCATAACAGGAAGATGTGGTTCGGCACTTTCCCGCTGCACTTTGGTTTGTACCTGCTGATCGGCAACATGTTCCTCTTAATGCTGGCTGGGATTATAAGTTTAAGCAGTATCGAATTGCCGATTATAGCGGCTCTAATCAGTCCCATTACCTGGGTTGGCTGCATTTTGGGAGTTATCGGCTCCGTTTTCATGCTGTTTCTCAGGCTGTTCGATAAAGGTCTTTCAAAATTCAGCACACCAAGCCATTACTTCAATCTCCTGATGCTCGGCGCTATCTACGTCACCGGGATTCTCTGGCTGCTTAACGACAACAACTTCACGACAAATCTGACCGCTTTCTATGCCGGATTAATATCACCATCGGTGATGCCGGCGCTTCCTGTCATCGGCTACTGGCACGTTGGATTTGCGCTCTTCTTTATGCTGTACCTGCCCTTTACACACATGACGCACTTCTTCACGAAATACTTTACCTATCATTCAGTCCGTTGGGAGGATGAAACTAACCTCCCCGGGGATCCACTACAGGCGAGGATTACCCCTCAACTTGAGCAGACAGTTACCTGGGCTGCCCCGCATGTTGGAGCTGACGGCAAGAAAAATTGGGTTGACATAGTATCCAGCCCGGTGCCCAAGATTGAAAAGGAGGAAAAATAATGGGGGCTCCCGCAAAGAAAAAAACGCTGAGTTTCAAAGATTTCAGCACCCCTTCGACACAGCTTGCACATGTTGCACCGGAAGATATGTATCCCCTGCCGCCTCCGTACCATAAATTAGAGGAACAACCCGGCTTTAAGCAGTTGACTGAACAGGCTCGCGAGACGTTTGAGGCGACTTTAGATGACACCATGGTCATCAACATTCCCAAACCGAAGTCGAAGGAAGAGGAAGAGAGGCTTGTAAAGAAATTCATCGAGGGTTTGGAGAAATTGTTCTCTCGCGAGAATAACTGGACATTCCTGCAGCCTCTGACTCTCTCGATGGAACATTGCGCTCGCTGCCAAACGTGCGTGGAGGACTGTCCCATCTATGAGGCGAGTGGTTACAATGAGCTCTATCGCCCGACATACAGAGCTGAAATCCTGCGCAGGCTCTATTTCAAATATATCAAAGGCGGCAGTTGGTGGAAGAAATTTAATAACGGCGACATCGAACTGAACTGGACGCTGATAGCCAGACTGGCTGAGCTTTCATACCGCTGTACGCTTTGCCGCCGCTGCGCCCAAAGCTGCCCTATCGGCGTTGATAACGGCATGATTACCCGCGAAATACGAAAATTGATGAGTTCCGAATTGGGTATCGCGGCAAAGGATCTGCACGAGAAGGGAACGGTTCAGCAGTTGGAAGTCGGTTCCAGCACTGGTATGAACTCGATTGTGGTCAAAGATAACTGTGAGTTCATCGACGAGGACATGGAAGACCGCACCGGTATAAAGGTGGAAACGGTCTGGGATAAAGAAGGCGCCGACGTTCTCCTGATTCACAATGCCGGTGAATTCCTCGCCTGGCCCGATAATCCCGGCTGTTTTGCGCTTATTCTGCAGGAATTGGGAATATCATGGACCTTGTCCAGCGAAGTCGCAGGCTACGATGGCGTTAACTACGGTCTCTTCTATGAAGACGTACAATTAGGCCGCGTTGCGATGAGGCATTACGAAATAGCGAAAAAACTCAGAGTGAAGAAAATCCTTATGGGGGAATGCGGTCATCTGACCAAGGCGATGGGCGTAATTGGAGACCGGCTCACTCAGGCTACTCCCCGTGAAAACGCTATGGCTTTCCTGGAAGAAGCAGTTTTCAGCGGAAAGCTCGATCTCGATCCTTCCCGAAATAACTTTCCTGTTACTCTGCACGATCCCTGCAACATGGTGCGCAGCATGGGTATTGTCGAACCGCAGCGCAAAGTGCTGCGCTACATCGCTCCCGGATTCCGTGAAATGCACCCGCATGGAGTGCGCAATTATTGCTGCGGCGGCGGCAGCGGCTGGGCTATCATGTCGCAGAACAACTTCACCGATTGGCGCATTCAGGTCAGCGGCAGAAAGAAGTTCGAACAGATACTAAATGCTTTTGCTGATGAACCGCAGGGACCGGAGCAGCCCAAGTATGTCTGCGCTCCCTGCTCCAACTGCAAAGGTCAGATCCGCGACCTGTTCGATTACTACGGCGCGAAAGAGAAGTCCGGTCTCTATTATGCCGGTTTGATCGAACTGGTCGTCAATGCGATGAAAAACGTCAAGGAGGGCTTCATTGACTGGGAACTGTTGTAAGCCGACTATAAAAGTGGATGAAAAAGGGGCTGTCCCAAAAGTCCATAAACTGTCATTGCGAACGAAGTGTGGCAATCTCTAAGCACATATATAATAGGAGATTGCCACGTCACTACATTCCTCGCAATGACCATAAAAGCTGCTTTTGGGACAGCCCCTCTTCGTGTTAGGTAAAACAAGTAATTCGGATTCCCCTTAATCTAACTAAATAACTTTCCCCTTTTTACTTCGTCAGCAGCAGCTTTTGCACCACATGATAATCTCCAGCCTGAATCTGCGCGAAATAAACGCCGTATGTCGAGCAGAATATTATTGCGTCATTCCCGAAGGTATGATAAATAGCTTATATCTTGTTGCGTGTTATTTTGTCGGTTCTT
>JALGVT010000007.1 GCA_025774555.1 candidate division LCP-89 bacterium | reverse complement strand
CCATTAACTAACTCTGCAACTAATCTTCCCTGTATATCGTACACTGAGAGTTCAACTAAACTGATACCTGAAAGCTGATAGCTGATAGCTGTCGTCGGATTGAACGGATTGGGGAATGCTCCGTTCAAAGCGAATTCTGATGGAGCTGCAGATCCGCCTTTAGTGATCTTGTCGAACGGATCGGGAGCATTAGACACCGGGTTGGGTCTGAATTCGCCGCAGGATGTCCCTGACTTAGTGAAGGGGAAAGTGCTCGAATCCCAGGCAGTAGCCGGATATATGCCGACTTTGCCGCCGAATTCGTAGTTTCCGCCTGCCCAGGAACCCGGAACCGGATACCACATGTTCGGTCGGTTGATTGTCCAGCCGGGTAGGTAGTTAGTGAACGAACGCTGTACCAGCGTCGTGGGTGGTCCGCCTTCATAGGACGATTCCAGCCAGGCGTCATAGTTGACAGCGACGCTGCCATAATTTTCCACAAAGACGTCATAGTACAGGGTCCCGCCGCCCGCTGGCACAGGCGATCCCGATTGGTAGGTAAGATCTATTGAAACATCACCGGGTGTGCCTGATCCCACAAAGCCGAGAAGCTGCAGATCATCGAAGAAGAAGCCGTCGCCGTCAACGCCGCCATCCGACTTGAATTCGAAGCGGAACTTCAAATACGGGGAACCGGCATAAGTATTGAGGTCAACATGCTCATGAACCCAGGTTGCCTGTGTGCCCTCATACCCCGGTTGACCGCTGGATTGCACACCGATACCGCTGCCAGCAACCGTGTACAGCCCCGCTACAGGCGTCCAGGTTGAACCGTTAGTTGAAACTTCAATCTGGCAGAAATCGTAGTTCGATTCGATATCCCAGCGTGCCCAGTAATCGAGCCAGACCGTGGTTGCATCGGTCAGGTTGAACGACTGGGACGTCGTGATGGTGCAGTTCTCATTGTTGTAATAGTCACGTCCGGGAGAATCGTTAAAGCTGTAATTTCCACCGTGTGGATTGCTGCTGTCCACGCCCCAATCGCTGGAAATCGTCCAACTGCCGGTGCCGGATTCGGCGTCATCGGCGAAGAAGACCACCGGAGTGCCCACGATTAAGGAGAAGACTTCCGTCCGTATGTAACCGCCCTGGTCGATAGTTAATGTGAATTCAACTTCGTGACCCACCGGACAGCTGGAAGAAACGTCGGCGACAAATGGATTGGACGCGTTGTTTGCGCTGGTTCTGCGTGCTAACGGACCGGCGCTTGAAACTGCGGTTGAAAGAGTGACGTAGGGATCGGTCGTAGTCAGTTCAAAACTGATTGCTTCAGACGTTCCCCAGCCGCGATTGAATACTTCCACGACCAGTTCTTCAGATTCACCGGGTGTCAGGAAACCGTCTAAAACTTCTATCGAGTTAAAAACTATCTGTCCGCCGGCACACCAGAACTGGTTCATGTGGCAGCGAAGTTGATCGGCTGCTTCGGGGATAATATACTGGATGCTGGGCCAGAAACCGTGTTCTCCCACTTCCGGCTCGACGTTGATAATCTCCTGTTCATGCAACTGCCAGTCCTGAGTCCGACCGTTGGATGCGTACATGATGGAATAGCAGTACCCGTAACCGTAGCCATTCTCCGCGGCGGCGTAGGCTAAGTAGTCCATGTGTACGTCATAAGGATCGGGTGTCACGTTGGCGTATCCATACGCCGTTAAATATACGCCTGCCGCAGTATGAATCGTCATACCCGTTGTGAAATTGTGCTCCTCTATGAAACTCATCATTACCTGAGTTTCAGGTTCAGATGCGGCGCTGGGTCCGCGATAAGTCGAAGAACTCGGCGTGGGACTCGATCCGGTATTGTCATAGCCCCATTGATACGGATAATTTCGGTTTAAATCGACGCCGTAACAACTGCCATTATTGCGCCGATTTTTACGCCAGTACCCGCCGCCGCCGGGATTGGTTAATTCGTTATACAGCAGTCCATCCGGGTTGACGACAGGCACGAAGTATAATTCGCGGTTATCCACGAGATAAGTTATTTCAGGATCGGTGCCGTAGTTTTCCAGCAGATACCACATGGCGTACATCAGAGACGTATAGCTCCCCGGTTCACGCGCATGATGCAGGGCGTCGAAGATCCCTTCAGGCTCGTCCTCGTTCAATTCAACATTATCTGAGATTTTAACCATGTAAATCGGGTTATCATCCCATCCATAGCCGAGAATAATCTTCTGTGCACAGATATCGGGGTATAAGAGGTGCATGGAGTCTATGTCTGCTATAATTTCTTCGAAGTTGTAAAACCCGCCCATGGAGCCATATTTCAGATGAACCGGATCGTCATCGGTTTGTGGTGGAATGTTCAACAGGTTATTTATGCAAACCTGCTCAGAATATTTAGCTAAATCACTGATCGTAACGGTGTGCGGAATGCCTCTGGCGGCAATCTGCAACAGTTCCGCTTCATCGACCACGATCTGAAGACCTTCTCCCTTGATGAGTTTCGATCCGCACTCGAGATCGACTCCGATCTCCTGCAGGTTTGCGATCGTTGCCGCTGATGGCATCGAAACTACGATCTGATGATACGTTGTAATTGCCTGCGAGACTTGCGGCAGTATGAATATTATTGCAATGAGTATTGCAAAGAAACCTGAGCGTGAGCTATTCATGGCACCTCCTCAAATGATGCTGTAAGATTTTGAGACATTTTTGATTGTTACAATATACAAAAATAATACAGGAAAGTCAAGTGATATTCGTCACTCGAGAGAGATTTTATACTTGATATTTCGGAAAGAGTTATTTAGAACCTATAGAAAACAAACAGCCAGATATTTTTTTGAGTTTGCCTGAGCTTTCCTTAAGATACCCATTTTGAAAAAAACACTTGACTATCCGCATAAAATTGCGTAAAATAGAGCTATGCAGTTATTTAGAGAGGATACCGATGCTTTCTAAGGCAGTTAAACACACGCTTTTGTACACCCTCCTTACAGCTCTATCATTCTCACCGTGCAGCGCTTCAGTCACTTTGGATCTTCACATAGAAGCGCCCTCTAACCTGGAAGTGTTTTTCCTCGAAGATTTGAACATATCCGGATTATCCCCTTCGGCGATCGTTTTCAGTGCGACCATCGTTTCGGATATACCTGTTCCCAATGCGATATTTATCTTCAGCATGTACAATTCCAGCGGTGAAATAATCCGTGGAGAATCACACAAATTTCTGCTACCCCAGGGTATGCTTCATTTAACAAATCTGGACCTTACCGAAGAGAGCAGCCCTTATCAACTCGATGATTACGATATAAGCTCAAGCGCTGAAAACATCAAGCAGCAGTTGATGCAAACCGGATATTTCCCTTCAGGCACTTACACACTGAAGCTGGAACTATATCAATCCGATGGCAGCGTACTTCTGGCAGTGGGAACCACCAGCGCAATATTTACCAATCCTTTTAGTATCAATCTTGTCTCGCCTTCAGGGACGCCGGCGATGCCGACGCCGTTGTTTATGACTACACCGGTTTTTACCTGGTCATCCCAAGCAATGCAGTTTCTTCTGAAAATCTGTGAGAAAAGCTGGGCGAGCGCCGATCCCGAATCCGTCATGCAGGAAAATCCCCATTATGAAACTGATCCCGCCACGCCGCTGACCAGTCAGAGTTTCCTTTATCCAGCGTCGGGAGTTCGTCCGCTCGAGAATAATCGAACCTATTATTGGCAGGTGACTTCAATTGTGCAGACTTCCAGCGGTTTGATCGAATACCCCAGTCAGATCGGCGCTTTCACCATAATAACACAACCCGATCCTGAAACTCAGCAGATCTTGTTTATACTGCAGCGAATATTGGGTCAGGATTACATGAACGTGATCAGTCAATTGCCCGGTTTTCAGCCTTCAGGCAGGATAGAACTTGATGGAAGAACTATCGATTTATCTGAATTGGAAGAGATAGCCTCTAAATTCGAGCAGGGAAGTTACCGGATGATTACAGTGGACGCTCGTTGAAAGGTCAGGATGATATGATGCGTAACGTGATAATTATCAGTATGTTATTCGGATGTATGTTGGGATGTATTCCGGCTGCGGCTCAGCAGAGTGCGGATGACGACCCTTTTATCGCTGTGGCGATCAAAGTTACTGCCAGTGTTCAGGTGCGGCGTTCCGATAAAGAAGAACTGGCGCCCTTAAAAAAGGATGACCGCCTCTACCCCGGTGACAGAATTATCTGTGGTGATGGCGGCTATGCGTCATTGGTGTTCGCAGATAACGCCGTAGAACTGAAACTCTACCCGAACTCAGACCTGACACTTCAGGGAATGCGCACCCCTGCCAGTATTATAAAACGAATGTTTCTCCCGATTGGCAAACTGTTGACAAAGGTGTTAGGCGGTGAAATGGAAGTCGTAACGCCGACTTCCGTCGCTTCGGTTAAGGGCACCGAATGGTGGACGCTGGTTGAATCCGCTAACCTGACTCAGATCATTGTGATTGAAGGGGAAGTGAAAGTGACGCATCGCGAAACAAATGAAACAGTAGTCGTCGAAGCCGGGAATACGGCAGTCAGCACTTCAACTGGTGAACTGGAAGTTACACCATCGGATAGATCAGATATTCCCGACCAGTCCGAAGAACCGGATCAAGGCACGCTGGACGTCCAGTTTGAAGACGGATCGGGCGATACAAAAGAGATCCACATAGAGTTTGAGAAATAGATATTGGCAAATCAGGTGATTTTTCAACGAACCGGGAGGGGGTTCAACAGTCTTATACTCCATTCCTTCATGACTTGCAGAGCGGCGATGATGATTCTCCTCATCGCCGGTTGCTTGTCGCCTCTCGCTGCTCAGCAGATCAATTTAACTCCTGAGATTTACCATACTCCTGTTCTGAAAACTCCGGCTCACAAAGCGGTCTCTATCTCATTGGTTGTAGTTCAAGGAACGAGCCGAATCGTCTCATGTGAACTGCTATGGCGACAGCCCGGTGGAGAATTCCGCACTGTCGAGATGGAATCGAATACTACAGGTTTCGCCGCAATCATTCCTGAAGCTGATATCAATCCTCCCTATATCGAATATGCCATTTTTCTTCAGTTTGACGATGGACTGCAAGTCTCTTTCCCTGCGATAAATCCGCTTGTTTCACCGCAGGTTACAGTAGTAATACCACCACAAGAGGTCAAGTCACAAGGTCCTGAATTCGTAGTGCTCTACCCATCTGACGGCGCAGTCGTCTTTGACGATCAAGTGAGTATTGCTGTTTCGATATTCGATCCTGATTCTGTTTACGATCCCTCTTCATTGCAGGTTATGCTGGATGGACGCAGCATCGAAGTGATCGAAAAGACACGGACTTATATTTTTGCCCGCTTAGATCAACTGTCTCCCGGCAGCCATAGGGTCAAACTCAAATCAGCTGATTATAGCGGACAGGCAAATTCCGACTTCCAGTGGCGGTTCTCAACCACAACAGGAGAAGGTGAAGCATTGCTGGAGACGTTCAACTGGGCTTTTACCGGCGAAGCGAGCCAGGAAGAGTTCGGAGACGAAAGCGAGGGCGTTCTTCGAGGTGATTTCAGGGCTAAAGGTGAATACAAAAACCAGCGCTATTCGGTGCGCACCAGCGTTACCAGTGATGAAGCCTGGGATCGTCAGCCTCAGAACCGGTATACCTTCGCGTTGGAGGGCGCTAATTATCACCTGACTTTAGGCGACAGCTATCCGATTATGTCAGATCTGGTGCTTAGCGGGAAACGCGTCCGTGGAGTCGAATTCGGCGCCAATTACCGCAGAATGTATGTCAGCGCTGTCATGGGTGAAACATACAAAGCTATTGAAAACAGCGCTTACCGCCGCTATTTATACGCAGTAAGACCCTACTATGCCAGTCCGGGTGGAACCCGCATAGGATTCAGCATATTGAAATCAAAAGACGATATAGGCTCAATCAGCGCTGCCTCTGTTTCGCCGCAGGATAACATCGTCGCAGGATTTGATGCCGCGCTGCCATTCTTAAACCGGAAGCTCGAATTGGCGTTCGCAGCCGCCATCTCACTGACCGCTCAGGACATTACCGGCGGCAGTTTGAGTAAAGCAAGCCTTGAAGGCACAGACGTTGAGCTGCCTTTTGATCCCGAGCCGTTTGAACCGATAATTGTGATAAACGAAAGCCTGAATCCGCCTGATCCCCTGAAAATGGGATCGCTTGCCTGGACGACGAGAATGTCCTTAAGGGAGTTTGGACATAATCTATCATTAAACTATCGCAATATCGGTCCCTCTTACATCAGTTTTGGCAATCCGTACCTTCAGAATGACGTCGCTGGAGTGAACCTGTCTGACCAGTTTTCCTTATGGAAGAGACATGTTTTCGTTAATCTCGGTCTGGATCGGCAATGGGATAACCTGAAGGACAGTCAATCTTCAACGACCGCGACGACCGGCGGATGGGCGACATTCTCTATATATCCCTGCGCGCCCGCGCCAACATTGATCCTATCGTTGAATTATCGCAAAGGCGGCAACGATATTTCAATGATCGACAGCGCTGTTTCAGCCGGTGATACCATCTGGATCGATCAGCGCCGAGATGAGGAAACCAAAAGCATCAGCGCTTCGATTATGCAGGGCATTCGTCTTTTTGACAGACGGCATTCGCTCACGTTCAGCCTGAATCATGCAGAATTCAACGACCTCATTGACGATAGACCATCTGACTTCACTGTTATAAACAGCTCTTCATCAAATATTGGTTTTCTATGGAAATCACATCTTACTACTGATATAGAAGTAACCGGCAATTTTGCCTATTATGCGAGTGAGAGCGGTTATTACCAATATAAGTATAATCAAGCTGGTTGCGGTTTCATTGGACGTTATTTAAACCGCCAATTGCAAGTCAGCCTGAATGCCAATCGACGCTTTGCCAGTGAGGATCTGCGCCGCTGGCACACCGGCTTGCGCGCCGACTGGGAATTTATCCCCGGACATGACGCCAGGGCGGAGATCACCCGTTACTTCAACGACAATAGCGCCGATGAAGGAATTTACCGACTGTATTATTTCAAGCGCTTCTAAATGAACCATCGAAGTAAAAATTACCTTTTCTGGATTCTGCCAATACTCCTGGGAATCGCTGCGTTTTTGATCTCCCGGCTGGATACGGCAGAACTGCTTGAAATGCGGCTCATAGACGCGCGCTTCAAGATGCGGGGTCCAATATCAATTGAAGGAACGCCCTTCCAGGTCATCGTCGTTGACGACCAAACTTTCGATGCGCTGAACCGGAAATGGCCCTTTGATGGGTTATTGTACGCTCATTTGATCGACAATTTGAATCGCGCAGGCGCCCGGTTGATCGTATTCGATATCGAATTTACAGAGCAAAACCGTCAGCATCCCGAACAAGATTCGCTATTCGCCGAAGCTGTGAAAACAGCCGGAAACGTAATTCTGGCGGGTAAAATTGCCTATACTTACAGTGACCGCTTGGAAGAATCCTTTGCCGTTCAAGTGCCGCCGATCAAGATTCTCCGTGAGACTGGAGTACCGTGGGGACTGGTCAACGAAATTAACGATCCGGATGATTTCACGCGCCGTTCATTGCTATTTCTATCCACTGGCGATTCGCTGAAACCGTCTCTTGACATTGAAATTCTCCGTGCCATGAACGGTTATCCTTTATCTGAAACGATGCGATTCGAGAACCAGCAATGCCTGTTTGGTGACATTGCGATTCCTCTTTATGACGAACAGTCCTTCCTGATCAATTATTACGGTCCAGCAGGGACTTTTCCTTCGATATCGTTGTCAAGTGCGCTCGATGATTCGACTTTCGATCTTGATCCTTCCCTAGATTCAGATTATATGGAAAGGTTTATATCCGGGAAGCAAAGCATAGATGAGCATAATATCCAGAATCCTTTTAAAGCCAAGGTAATCTTGATCGGAGCATCCGCGGAAGAACTGCATGACAATAAAAATACGTCGTTTTACAGTCAGGATATAACCCCACGCAGAATGCCCGGCGTTGAGGTTCACGCGCACGCATTGCAGACAATTCTCGATAGATCCTTCATCACGAGAATCCCGCCTTTAGCGGCGCTTATCATAAACATTCTTATCATTTATGTAATCTTCCTTTTGATTACTCTGCTTAAATCCTTTAAAGGGCTGCTGGCGAGTGGCGTTTCGATTGCCATCGGGTTGTTGGTAATATTTTTCGCTTTTTCACATTGGAATCTATGGGTGGATATGGCTTCACCTCTGATTGCCATAGTGTTAGCTTATCCCTCGGTTGCGATCTATAATTATTTTCAGGAGCGGAGAGAAAAAGCGTGCATCCGCGGCATGTTTTCGCATTACGTGCCCGAACGAGTCGTCAAAGAGATCATCGCTAAACCTGAACTGCTGCATCTGGGTGGTGAAAAACGACGCCTGACGGTTATGTTCTCTGATATCGAAGGTTTTACGCATCTGAGCGACTCCCTATCGCCTGAAAAATTGGTAATTATGCTCAATGAATATATGACCGACATGACGGAAATCATCCAGCGGGAGGGCGGAATTATCGATAAGTATGAGGGCGATCTGATCATGGCGGAATTCGGAGCGCCCGTGCCCAGCACGGATCACGCTGAAGGAGCCTGCCGCGCGGCATTGAAAATGCAGGGATTATACCGGACTAAAAACGGACAGCTGCGTGATGAAGATGGACGGAAGCTCAAAACCAGAATCGGCATTAACACCGGTGAGGTGATCGTCGGAAATATGGGATCCAAAGCGCTGTTTGATTATACCGTCCTGGGCGACGCGGTCAATGTCTGCTCACGTCTTGAATATGCCAATAAGCTGTTCAAAACCGGCATCATCATCTCTGAAGAGTGTAAAAAGGAACTGCCGGATCATTACGTTACAAGGCTGTTGGGGAACCTTACAATCAAGGGCAGGGGAAAAGCAGTCAGGATTTATGAACTGATTGCGGAAGGCGCTGAAGAGCTGACAGCAGAGAAATTGGATATGTTAGCCCGATATAGTGATGGATGGTCATACCTTCAGGATGAGAAATGGGAAGAAGCGATCACCTGCTTTGAAGAGGCGTTGAAGCTTATTCCTGGTGATGAACCGTCAAGGTTGTGCCTGGAACGAATAGAACGCAATCGTGCAGACTGGGATGGCAGCTTTTCGCTGGATGAATTATGAAAAAGTGGCGTCAAGATATAGAAGCATTCGGTCTTAAATCGCTGGCATTTCTGTTGAGGACGCTGCCGCATCAAACCAGTCTGCGGCTGGGAGAATCTTTAGGCGGACTGGCATATCGCATCGGCATCAGGCGCGAAGTAACGATTGACAACCTGACGCAGGCTTTCCCAGAATGGGACAGAACAAAAATTGAATCCACAGCGCGCGCCTGTTACCGCCATTTCGGAGCGTTAGTCTGCGAATTCACACGTCTGCCGCTGCTGAACCCGGGGAACGTCGATAAACTGGTTGAGAACGACAACTGGGACGTTTTTGATGAGGCGCAGAGACGAGGCAAAGGCGGCGTTGTGGTTTCAGGGCACTTCGGTATCTGGGAATTGAAGGGTGCGGCAGCCGCAGTGAAAGGCTATCCGATATCATACATTGTGACGGGACAGCAGAACAAGCGCGTCGAAGCGTTAATAGATGAATATCGGGGCGGAGTTGGTATTCGCATCATTAAAAAGCGGGATGCCGTCAAAGGCGTAATAAAGGCGTTGCGGGAAAATCGGATCATCGCGAT
Organism: candidate division LCP-89 bacterium; assembly: GCA_025774555.1. Taxonomy (GTDB): domain Bacteria; phylum Electryoneota; class B3-LCP; order B3-LCP; family B3-LCP; genus JALGVT01. The sequence goes on along the minus strand of JALGVT010000007.1, from coordinate 198,907 downwards.
TATGTCTGATCAGGACGCTCATGAAGCCGGCGTATTTGTACAGTTTTTCAATCGTCCCGCATCCACGCCCAAAGGCGCGGCGATGTTCGCATTGAGAACCGGCGCCGCCTTGATCTTCGCGGAATGCTTCCGGCGTAAAAATGAGAGACTGAAGATTATTATGGAATTCATTCCTATGGACGATCTGCCGGAAGATAGGGAAGAGGCGATCTTCGAGTTGACTCAGCGTTTCACGACGCGGTTGGAAGAAGCTATTCGCCGTCATCCCGAACAGTGGTTCTGGATGCACCGAAGATGGAAGACTTCACCGCCGGAGAAGAAATAGAAAATACTGAGGTTATTCTTATAGCTGTTTTATTTTCGTCCCGCCAAAGCGGGACTGAAGGAAAATAGCCTGGGAATTCTATTCCCGGGTGGGATTGCCCCGACGTTCCACGACGGGTGGCATGCTTCTGGTCTCGACTTGTCGCGCTCGAAGCATGTTATAACAAGGGGCTGCAGCCCCTTGCCACGGTGTCCCACAGCTTTGCTGTGGGTATTTTTTATTCGCTTTCCACAGGTTTCCACCCGTGGCTACCATGAATGGAACTCCACGGATCCTGACGGTGTGAGATCAAAAGGCGTCAATGCTGCTGCATTGACGCCTTTTGTGTGCCTGTATCTTAATGCGGTTATTCTCTGGTTCCGAGAAGTTTATCATCTTCCGGAGGAAGCGCATCGGCGTCGTGTATAAACGTTACTGTGATTGGGTCTGAGTTAAGATCCTCTCCTAACACCTCACAATAAACCTGCGCTGTAGTTTGTATAGACGTCGGATCCGGGAATGCTTGTGGGAAAGTGGTAATCAGCCAGATCGTCGCCCAACCGGTCGAATCGTAAGGTTCAGGCGGCGGTCCTAAGAATCCGCCTGGACCGGTGTATTTTTCCCATGAACCGGCGATTGGAATGGTTCCATATTCATTCCAGAATCCCTGCCCCTTGGGAGAATGGAACCTGATCAAACCGTTGTTGATCGGATTGCCATAACCGTCCGTGAGATAGGCGTCGCATTTCATCTTAGCCGGGTCGCCGGGCTGTCCCGGAGGCGGGTTGTCGAAGTTCCATGCTATAGGCATGATGGACAGCTCAAGATTGCCCTGCGCCAGCGGCAGCGGGTAAGTTAGATTATCCCCGACAGTATCGCCCTCGACAACAGTATAGACAAAAAGGTCTATCAAGTCGTAAGTATGCTGGCTGCCGTAACTTAGAGTCGAAAATGCGATACCCGTATAAGTCTCGCCGTTCCAGTTTTCGTTTCCAGTAACCGCGTCACCGATGACATCGGCAGAAGTATCCGGTGATACAATAAAGTGAACTGATGTGCTGTCAACCACCGGGTTATTGTGGATATCCATTACTTCAGCGGAAACCTGGAGCTGCCATATACCGCCGCCCGCCATGTTGATTCCGTCTCCTGCATCCAGCGACAGTTGCATGTGATCCGGAGGACCTGCAGCGATGGTGACCAATGAAGCCTGTGCCCAGATCTCATTAGGTGGATCCTCTTCATCATAAGTCCAGGCTTTGATGGTGACGGGACCGGAATTAACGCCAGCGTTCAGTACGACCGTGGCAGTGCCGCCGGTGGTGATTGTTGAGTCTGAAAGACCCTCATTGTTGAGATTGACGCCGCCGCCAGGGAAGCCGCCATTCATAATCTCAAAGTGCACATATATTTGGTTGCTGACAGCATTCCCGGAAGCGTCAGTGACGAAAGCATAGATTTCGGTCTGATAGGTGCCCCCGGTTCCTTGTACATTGATCGAAGGGAATTGAGCGCTCAAGCCGATCATGCCGGGACCGGTTGGCAGGAAAGTGACCAGCGTGGAATCCATTACCAAGCCTGAACTGGCTATGACGTATGCAGGACCCGCGTTTGTGCCGGACGACAGTTGTGTTGTGGCTACCCCATCGAAAGTGCCCGCAGCTACTGGGGCAACAGTGCCAAGGTCAACCGAGAAATTTACTGGAGTCATATCTGCGACAGGATTCCCTGTTGAATCGGTTACGGTTGCTGAAATTAAAATCGATTCAAGGCTGTTCACAAAAATGAAAGCCGTATCGGCAACAACGGATATATTAGCTACGGCACCCGCGACAAGCTGCATGGCGATCGGATTGGAATAAATCCCTTCAACTTCTGCTCTGAGGGTGTCAATACCAGTGCTCGAACCCGCCTGATAGACCGTTGACGCCATACCGTTCTCGGTTACGTAAGCCAACGCTGGAATAAACCTGCCGAGAGCATCGCCGCTGACGAGGAAATTCACACCCGTTCCTGCCGGCGCATAAGTCCCATTTTCAAGATACACGGTGGCGTCTATCTTGGATGAATCGATTCCGTTAGCTTTCATCGTGATGGTTGCTGAGTTCAGGTTTATATGATCGACGCCCAGAGCCGGCGCGATCATGATTCCAATCGTATCGGCGATAGCCAGTTCGGGGTACTTGGCGATAATGATAGCTGAATCCGGGTAACTCTGTTCACCGACGTCCTGGAAGATGGCATGTGCCTGACCTGTAGAATCGGTCATCACCGGGGAATTGACGGTGCCGTAATTCGATGTAAAGATCACCAAGGAATTGGCGATCACCTGATTGTCTGCATCTTTGAGTAAAGCGGTGATTTCAGCTTTGGTGATGCCCATGTCGGCGTAGATCAAGTAGGTGTCGGAAACGAGTTGCACCGTGCCGCTTGCTGAAGACGTTGGCTCAACCTTTACGGTGCACTGATCTGAGAAATCTCCGATCGTTGCGGTGATCGTCGCTTCGTCATAATTATTTGCAGTTGAGTAGAAGGTGATCGCCAGACTTCCGGTTGAATCTGTTACGCCCGTGCCCGCGGTCAGAACGCCGCTGCTGGTAGAGAAGCCGATGGGTACACCGGGGATACCGACGTTATCTTCATCGACCACCGTGGCGCGAATGGTGGCGGTGCCGATATCATTGGGCGCCACGTAGATCGTCTGCGGAGATGAACTGACGGAAATGCCGCTGATCTGGTTGGAAATGGAAAGTACCCAGAAAGTGTCAACGGCAGTGATTATATACTGGTCATCTAACTGCCATTCCGATTCCTTATCACCAGAAATCGATGGTCCGGAGCCGATGCCTTCGCTCGTATCCGGTGGTTCGAGTGCTGTGAAAACAGAGGCGGTGACAACGCCCAGCCCGAACTCCTCATTAGTGTTCAGGTAGGAAACGACGGTTCCAGTGGCGTTGGTGGTGTCTGCATAGGATATAACGCCCAGAGTCGTGCTCAAACTGACGTGAATGCCAGGAATACCGACGTTCAGCGAGTCCATGACGCGGACGGTCGCTTTTAAAGAATCCGATCCTTCCTCGGCAAGATAAACCATGTTGGGTTCTAAGGACAGCGTGATGTCGTGTGCAAGTCCGGTTAGCTCATTAACGAAAATGTTAATTGAATTCTGGAAGACCGCGCCGCCAGAAGTCACTGAGGCGGTGATGGTTGCGGTTCCAAATTCACCCTGAGAATTGAAGGTCACAGAGACAAAACCGTTTTCGTCGGTGGTGTCTTGCGTTGCCGATATCGAACCGAACTGTGGGGTGCTGAACTCAACCAGGATCCCCGAGAGCGCGGTGCCAGCCGTATCAGTGACAGTTGCAGTGATTTGCGATGTTACCGCATATCCCTGAACCGCATACAATTCATCAGGAGCGGCGGAGAGTATAATTTCACCGATATAGACAGTCGCCTGAGTGTCTCCTGGGCCAGTTGAGGATTTCTGTTCACAGTTCATCGCCATGAATGCGATAGACGTCATGAGCAGAATAATTGCAAGATTGCGCAAATGTTTCATAATGCCTCCGATGATACTCTTGTGGGAGTAGATCATCAAAAATCCCTAATCAGGAATGCTTCTATTTTTATTTTTATTATTATCAGCAGGTTGTAATGAAGGTTTACAATTGTGTATTCAATTGGCTGTAAGTTGGATGCTGATTGAATTTATGAAATATAATCAATCTATCAACTAAATGCAAGAATTATTCCAATCAATACAGAGAATTGGAGCGGACAGATATAATTAGAACAGGCTGTCTGCGGTTTTTTTCATCACCAGTATGGCAGATGGACCGGCGACCGGGCATTTGTTCTCACAGATGCCGCAGCCGATACATAATTCAGCATCGACGTAGGGGAGTTTGGTCGGCGATCCATCCTCAGCGGTTTTGAACTTGATCGCTTTTTCCGGTGTGGGGCAGTGTTCTTCGCAAACGATGCAATCCTCGCCGGTAGCCCAGGGTATGCAGCGCACTCGGTCTATATAGGCTATGCCGATAACGGTTTTATGCTTCTCTTCTTCCGTCAAAGGTTGAATCGCGCCGGAAGGACAGACTTGACCGCATAGCGTACAGGAATATTCGCAGTATCCTTCACGCATGCGGGCACGCGGCGTCCAGAATCCCGACCAGCCGTACTCCGTTCCGGACGGCTGCAGGCATCCTCCTGTTGAAGAACAGGCTTTTACGCACTGTTCACAGCGCAGGCAGAGATCCAGGAATTTGTCTTCCTCAACCGCTCCCGGAGGTCTGATTAAGTACCCATCAGCGCTTCGATTTTTCAACTGTGTCTGCCAGACGCCGGCGAACAGGATAGACGTTCCCATGACTCCCAATGCCTTGCGGCGCGTGATGTCCAGGCTGTCCTGACCGCCTTCCTGCTTTCCCCAACGGAAGCTTGTTGCTTCTTCCGTGCAGGCTTGAGAACATTCCATACAAAGAATACATTCCGACCTGCGCGTTTTCGTAAAATCGTCCTTGTCTATAGCGTCCATCCTGCAATTAGCCTCACAAAGCGTGCACTCCGTGCATTCACCTTTGATCAAACGCCCGAATGGCGAGATGTGACCAATCAATCCCAACAGCGCTCCCAGTGGACAGAGCACTCGGCACCAGGTTCTGCGCCCGAACCGGTCGAGCAGGAGAATTGCCGCAAAGACGACCAGTGTTGTGAAGAGCAGAGCTGTCTGGAGTTGATTTAAGGGCAGAAACCATCCCTGAAGAAGATCCCAGAACCACAGAGCGATTCCTTCTAAAAAGCCGATATCTAAACCGGCATTTAACAGACTGTTGATTCCCCAGACGGAGAGCGGATAGAGAGATAACGACAGGGTTCTCGTGAATATAACCAGCGGATCGAAAAGCCATGCTGCCTGAACGGATAACAGCGAGAGCAGCATAATGCCGAAAAGGATAGCGTATTTCCAGCGGCGGTCGCCGCGCCTTCTGCCCGCAGGCATGATTCTGTTCCAGATGTCAAGGCTGGTGCCGAGAGGGCAGACCCAGCCGCATAAGCTTTTGCCCAGTAAAAACGCGAGCGCTAATACAATTATAGCGGGCCAGAAAGCGGTGATTATCGTTCTTGAAGCTAAAGAGGTGATTAATCCAGCCAGAGGATCTATCCGTAAGAGAAAATCAGGTGGGAATGCAATGCGAAGAGGATCCTTGGTCTGGAGAAAGAGGACCAGAAAAATCAGCAGAAAGACAATCTGACTGACTCGGCGTATCTGAATCGCTTTCGGTTGCTTCATAAATGCTGTATGGTTAAGGTCATCATCCCAGCTTTATCTCTCTGAATCCTGCCGGTCTCTCTATCGTGCCCAATCCTCTGCGTTCGGCTTCTGCGAGATAACCCAGCGAAAGCGGATCAGAACCGAATAGACGTGCCCCTTCAGCATCGACTGCAACCGGGTCGAATCCGGCAATCAGGCAGTTCATCTTCTCAACGTCCTCTGGATTGCCGCCCTGCGGTCCGTTACGTCTTAAAACGCGGCGTGCGTCAAGGATGGTCAATTCCGGCAGGATGTGCGTCGTAACGTCGATCAATTTCTGATTGAAATCCTTGTGTATGGAAGCTCTCGATCCCCCCATAACGCCCATCAGATTCTTTAATCCCATCGAAATGCCGGCTAAACTGTGATGCTTCAGAATGGGCAGATTGACGCGCAAATCCGCCTTCAGGTAATCGCGATAGATGAGCCACTTGTTCAATATAGCGCCGCCTGGAAGATCAATGGCGTCATATCGCTTCTCGTGCATGAATGACACGTCCGCTCCAGCCTCTTTGGCTGCCTCTTCAATGCCGGAACGCCGGTAGCATCTATGTGCTGTATTGCAGGTATTGTCGAAGACTGCCACTTTCGCATCCGTCCGCTTGAAAGCCCGCACCGTTGCAGCAACCAGTTCGGGATCGGTGTTGGCGCCCTGCGAAGGCATCCGGTCCCAGCCGATATTCGGCTTGATTACAACTTTCTTCCCGGCAGGAGCAAATTGAGACAAGCCCCCCAGTGCATTCAATGCTGCATTCAGCGACTCTTCAGGCGATCCGCCCCTGATAAGGACAAGCGTGGTTTTGGCTGTTTCATCCGCCCCTAATTTCCAGGGCAGTAACATCGCGGCGCTGCCCGCCGCTGCGGTTGTCAGGAATTGACGGCGTGAGATAAAGCTGCCGCACATATTGTTGTAACTGTCATTCATTCTAAGTATGCGGTATGACTATAAAATATCTTCTGTATGGAGAATGTCTATTATTCGGAATGCCGCCTCTTCAGTGAAACCGTCCGCGGTCAATTCTACCCACTGAATTCTTGAATCCCTGCCGAACCAGGATATCTGCCGCTTGGCGAAGCGGCGGGTGTTGCGCTGGATCAAGCGAACCATCTCATCATAATCGTATTCGCCCCGCAGATGGTTTATAACTTCCGCGTAACCGACGCTGTTCAAGGCGTTATATTTGTCAAAGAAATCCGGGGCTTCAATGTCCAATCCCTTGGTGAGCGATTTGACTTCCTCGATTAATCCCTGTTCCAGCATCTGCAGACAGCGGCTGTTGATACGGTCGTATAAAACCTCTCTGTCCCATTTCAGTCCTATCATTGCCGGCTGGTAGGGAGGAGGATTCGATTTCTGCTTTCGCGCCTCGCTGATCGGAATGCCTGTTAACTGATAGATCTCCAATGCCCGCTCGATCCGCCGGTAATCCGACGGCATGATATTCTCGGCGCTCACCGGATCAACCTCTTGCAGCTTTTCGAAGAGTTTCCCAACACCTTCTCTATCAGCAATCTCCTTCAAGCGTTCCCGTATTTCCGGATCAGCGGATGGTCCCTCGAAGAAATCATCTGCCAGAGCAGACACATAGAGCCCCGATCCGCCCACAATATAAGGATCGATGCCCTTATCCTGAAGCTCTTCGATCTTTCTCCGCGCCTGTCTGCCGTATTCACCGGCGCTGAATGTCTTATCAATATCAAGACAGTTGACGAAATGATGAGGAACCCGCTCCATCTCTTCATTCGTCGGTTGAGCTGTGCCGATCGCCATACCTTTATAGATCTGCCGCGAATCCGCAGAGATGATTTCAGCGCTGATCGGTTCAGCAATCAAAATAGCGGCGTCGGTTTTCCCCGATGCTGTCGCTCCGACTAGAAATGGTACTTTTATCATGCTATGCTCTGCCAAAGCGCCGTTCCAGTTCGCTCTGAGTCAATTGCAGCAGCGTCGGTCTGCCATGCGGACAGGTGAAAGGAAACTGAGTAGCGAAGAGTTGATCGATCAAACCGTTCATTTCGCTTAGGGTCAGTTTCTTCCCAAATTTTACCGCCGCCTTGCAGGCAAATGCCGCCGCGATCTGGTCGTTACCCGGATTTCTGGCAACGCCGCGTTCCTGCAATTCATTCAGTATCTCCAGCACGATTTCTTCGTCAGAACCCTCTTTTATTCCCGGCGGCAACGCTTCCAATACGAAGCTCCGTTCTCCGAACTCTCTGATGGTGATACCCAGAGTCTGAAGTTCATCCAATACTTCTTTGAGTTGTTCAGATTTCTCTGGCTCCAGTTCTATAATCTTGGGAAAAAGGAGCTGTTGACCGTGCATGGCGCTGCCTGTTAAAGCCTGCAGCGCTTTTTCGTAGAGAATTCGTTCATGGGCGGCATGCTGGTCTATGATGGCGATACCGGTCTTTATCTCGGTGACAATATACCGGTTATGGAACTGGTACACCTGAGTTCGTTCACCGCCGCCCGCCGCCGTATCTGCAGCTTGACTTGAATCGGGTGTTTCTGATCCGGTTTCCTTCTGTCCGAAGACCAATTGGTATGCCTGTGGAGAAAAAGCATGGCTGGAATCGCCGCCTCCTTGCCTGGAATGTGAGGTTGAAAAATTATGCGGTAAGGAAGCTGTGGCGCGGTTATTCCCTTGAGACGTTTCCCGTGTGATCTCGCCGGTTATATTGTTGAGATTCTCGTCCGGCTTCAAGGTCATTTCCCTGAATGCGTCTATACCTGCGCCTTGTAAAGTCTCTTGAACGGCTCTGCGAACGAAATTATAGATTTCACTTTCTCTGCGGAATTTAACTTCCGATTTGGCAGGGTGGACGTTAACGTCCACCTCTTCGGGCGGCAGGTCGAGAAAAAGAACGTAGAACGGGAATTTTTTATCTTCGATCAAGTGATGAAAACCGGACGCTATGGCATGACCTATAAGACGGTTCTGAACCCAGCGCAGGTTGACGAAGAGGTGTTGATCTCCGCGCGATTTACGCGCAATTTCAGCCGATCCGATGAAACCTGTCAATCGAGTATTGCTTTCTTCGCAAATGACCGGTAAAATATGTCCAGCCAGCTCTTCGCTGAATACGGCAAGCAGGCGGTTTTCACCCGATTCCGGCGGCAGACGGTAGATATTCTTACCATCCTGATTATAAGACCAGCGGATGGCTGGGTAAGCTAACGCGTAGCGCTTCAATACTGCGAGCAGGTGTCCGTTTTCGACGCCTTTTGATTTGAGGAATTTCTTTCTTGCTGGTGTATTAAAGAAGAGATCGCGCACCGAGAGAGTGGTGCCCTGGGGTGACCCTGTGTCAGTGACGTCCTGAACACTGCCTCCTGTGATCTTCAATCTGTTACCCGAGATGCTCTCCGGCAGGCGGCTTACCGCCTCAACACGGGAGACAGATGCGATAGCTGATAACGCCTCGCCTCGAAAACCGAGCGTATGTATAGCTAACAGATCACCGACGTTCTCAACCTTGCTGGTCGCATGTCGTTCGAAGGCGAGAAGCAGGTCATCCCGGCTCATTCCGCAGCCGTCATCACTGACGGTAATCTCGCTTCGTCCCGCATTTGTGACAGTTATGTCAATCGACGTTGCGCCTGCATCCAGAGCGTTCTCAATCAACTCCTTCAGCACCGAAGCGGGTCGCTCTACTACCTCACCAGCGGCGATCCTGTTGAAGACCTCTTCGGTCAGAAGGTGTATTTTTCGCTTTTGCAGTGTTTCCTCAACACTCATCGCGGCTGAAATCCCTATAGATTTTGCCTGACAGTATCGGCTATTTCGCCTGCCAGTCTGGCTTTTTCGCCTTCTATTTCATGCAGTTTTCTCTCAGCTTCCTGGCGGAAGGGCATATCTTCAGGGAGACCCGGCAGGTTGATTTTTACGTTGTATGCAGCGCCGTCAATTGCCGCAGAGAGCAACAATGCCGCCACACCCGCGTCCGATGAGGAATTCCTGTTGCCTTTCTGAGCGACTGTCAGTGTCAAAGTCAGAGCGTTTAAAGCTGTTTCCATTACGCTTAAAGGCACTTCCGTTGCCCCCAGCGTGGCGTCCTGGATAGCTTTTCTACGTACGGCTTTATCCTCGTCAGTCTCTTTCGGAAGCCCGAAAGCATCCATGACTTTATTGAAAGCTGCGGTATCGTTGTCAATTGCAGCCTGCAGTTCCTCTCTAACCGCAGTCAGTTTTGGCAGTATTGAAGACAGTTCGTCAGAAACGTCCAGGTACTTCTTCTTACCAACGGTCAGGTTGATGACCATCTCTGAAAGCGCCGTCCCCAGCGATCCTGCCAGCGCAGCCGCTGAACCACCGCCCGGAGCGGGAGATTTGGAGGCTGTTTCAGCCAGAAATTCGTTGATCTGCTTATCTATCAGCATTGCACTTCCCTCATAGTTTAAATCATATACTCGATGATTTTCTTCTTCGGATCAAATGGATAAAGATCGGACAGCCCCATTCCTTCTATGGCAGCCTTGAGCAGTTCTTCCTCAGAAGCATCCGGGGTAAGACCGTTCTTCTCGCGGTAGAATTTACCTGCCAGAATAAGCGGCTCCAGAGGAGTGAGACCAACTATCTCACTACCGGTTATTTCGGCGTCGATCTTCGCCGCTTCTTCCAATGCGGATTCATAGGCGATGTGCGGAGGTGTGATACTGTAATTGACGAGGTTCATGGAAACCTGCGAAATACCGTACTCTTCCAATGGAACACCCAAGCCCTTAACCGCTTTTAGACGACCGGGAATCTTGATTGCCTTACCGTTTTCATCGCGTACGATTTCGCCGTTGGCGTCGCGTTTAGCTCTACCTGATTCGCGCAGAATCAAAGCTATCTTATTCGCTTTCTTCGGATCGGCGTCTTTGATGTTGACGTTGTAAGCGATCAGGAAAAATCGACCGCCGGTTACTGTCGCGCCCAGCTTGGTGTTGTGGACTGCTTCACCAAAATCGGGCGCAAATGCCGGGTCTAACAGTTTATCCGGCAGCGCTTCATACTCACCCTTCCTGACTTTGGCGAGATTGCGGCGTGCTGGTGTGCGCGCGGATTCTTCATATAAGTACACCGGCAGATGATGTTTTTTTGCTATTGCAGCGCCGAATTTCTCCGAAATGGTCACACACTCCTCCATGGTGACGCCTCGAACCGGTATGAAAGGCACTACGTCCGCCGCGCCCTGGCGCGGATGTTCACCTTTGTGAACGCTCATGTCGATTAACTCCGCCGCCGCGTCAAAAGCGTTAAGAGCAGCTTGAAGGATGCCCTCAGGAGTGCCTACGAATGTGAAGACAGTGCGGTGATAGTCTCCGTTCGGATCGACGTCCATCAATCTTGCGTCAGGCGTATTCTTGACTGCTTCGGCGATTTTATCGATGACGCTTTTGTCGCGCCCTTCTGAAAAATTTGGCACACATTCGACAATTTTATCCATAGATCCTCCGGTATATTTAGTTAGTTATATTGATTTCTGTAATTACTGCATCTTCCCTTGAAAGGGTGGTGTCTTCAACGCTGACAGCACTAAGTTTGGGCAGGATGTACCCGATCAACAAAGCTATAATTGCGAGAAACACGATGAGCCGCGTCAGTCCAAGTCCCCCCCCGCGAGGATCAAAGAGTGTTTTTCGCTCAAATCTGATCTTCCTCTCACCATCCTCCTCAGGCTTATAAAACCTCGGAATGTATGTGAATGTGTGGTGTTTTGTGTGAAAGAATGACATTTTACGATTCCCTCACCTTAACTCTATTTGCCACTCATCTCGTACAACGCCAGCAGTTGACAGATATTATCCATCGTTGCTTCTACTTCAGAAGATTCGCAGAGGTAATTGTTGCAGATCATCGAAAACGCAATCCGCATCCCGTTCTCATTACCGATGTATCCAGATAAGGAACGCACCCGACTCATTCTCCCTGTTTTCGCGAAGACACTGATCTCGGTTGGTAGATTGTAAAGCCTGTTTCTGAGAGTTCCTTTGCCGGGTGTGGCAAGACTGCGGATGAAATCGCCGCGATATTGCGAATTGTTCATGTGAACCAGCACTTTCATAATACCAGCGGCGCTGAGCATGTTGCGCCGGGACATACCTGATCCGTCTGCCATGACAAACCCTGGAGATTTGCCCGCCATCTTCTCCTCCCATGTCTCCACAGCGAAGGCGCCCGCTTCAAAAGCGTCCTTTACTGTCAGCGCTGGCTGCAGTCCACTGAGGATAAATTCTGATCCTAATGCACGAAGCAGAGTCTCTGCATAGAGGTTCTGACTGTCCGTATTGATTACCCGGATGATCTGGTTCAGAGGTGGAGATGAGTGAATAAAGAGGCTGTTCAGATCATCTCCGCTTTTCCATTGACGGTGGGTCGCTATGGGTGATCCGGTAATGCTGATGCCGGACTCCTCGAGTGAGTTGTACATCGCTTCCAAGAAGTACGCCAGAGCATCATTAACTGCAATCCACCGTTTGACTGGTTCTGATCCCGCAGGGATTGTGCCCCAGACAGTAACAATGTTATTTACCAGTCCTCGATCAAAATGAATCGAGGGATCATCGTCTGACGATGAAGTGTTGACCCTGCCGTAAAAGGCAAGATCATCGAAATCGGGCGACCAGTCAATGCTGGCGGCAACTCCTGCGCTGTCCCCCGGAGATATGGTAACTTCAATGCAGTCATCCGTATAAATCAACGGACTGATCTCCGCGGCGTACCACTGTTTGAGATCATTCCACTCCCATCCTGAACCATGTTTATCTCTGGAGTAGTGAGCGCTGTATCCTTTGATGTCTCCAGCGATGGTATGAATGCCCTTTTTAGCAGCCTCATCTGCGCAGGATGTGAAGATATCTTTAGCGTCGATTTGAGGGTTTGAACTGAATATATGACCGTAACGCGTGGCTGGAGTTGGATCGCCTTCTCCGATAATTATAAGGTCGCCATTAAGCGTTCCCGCTGAATCGATTTTACCGGTGTATCCGATTATCGTTTCAAAGCGGTAATCAGGACCTAAAGTTTCCAGCGCGCAGGCGGACGTTAATAGCTTCATGTTGGACGCGGGAATCAGCGAACGCTCAGCGTCCCGGTTTAACAGCACTCTGCCGGACTGCAGATCGACTGCCATAATCGACCATGATGATCCAGTAAAGTATATGTTGTGCAGATAGGTATCGACGTTTTTCTGCAGGTATTTATAATGTTTCCCGCCGCCCATCAGCGCAGGTGAACAACCCGCGATGAAAAAAGCGGTAATCAGCGCTATAATGATCTGTTTTCTTTTCATAGTTGACTCAAATCTATTCCAGCGAACATGATTGAAAATATCTTGATAAACGGCATTATAAACCACCAGAGGATGGGGATGTTGAGCATATATCCTCCCATGACCAGAACGAGAACCAGCATAGGTCCATAACGGTCGAGCTTGCGATATTCACGCTCGAGATGTGTCGGCAGCAGCCCGCCTAAGATGCGTGATCCGTCCAGCGGCGGAATGGGAATCATATTGAATACTGCCAGGCTGATGTTGATGATCACCCCATAGACAATCGCCAGTAATACAGCTTTAGGAAGAGTGAAATTAGCGAAAATACCCCCATGATCAAACGAGCGTAACACCAACCCGAACGCCAATGCCATCAGCATATTAGACGCGGGACCAGCTAAAGAAACCAACACCATATCTCGTTTCGGGTTGTGCAGGTTGTAGGGATTGACCGGAACTGGCTTAGCCCACCCCATGTGGACTAAGAACAGCATAATCGTTCCCATCAGATCCAGATGCACAAAAGGATTCATGGTCAGGCGACCGGCGTTGCGCGCCGTCGGATCGCCGAGACGGTCGGCAACCCAGCCGTGGGAAAATTCGTGGAATGCCAGCGCCAGCAGGATCGGCGGAGCGATAATTATCAGCGTTGTCAGGTCAGGCATCAGCCTCTCGGGTGAAAACTTCGGTGTACTTCGCGCAGGTAACTTCGGTCAACCTGCGTGTAAATCTGTGTCGTGGAAATATCGCTGTGTCCTAAAAATTCCTGCACCGTGCGCAAATCCGCGCCGCCTTCCAGAAGGTGCGTCGCGCAAGAGTGCCGCAGTCCATGAGGCGATATATTTAGCGGCGGCGATAGCTTAGCGGCATACTGCTTTAGAAGGTGCCACACACCCTGGCGCGTCAATGCAGCGCCTCGAGCATTTAGAAATACCTTATTCGATTGTTTCCCGCGACGCAGAAGCAGGGGGCGGGCATTCTTTAAATACTTATCGAGCCAATTTGTTGAAGGCTGGTTAAGCGGCGCCCAGCGTTCCTTCGAGCCTTTACCTCTTATCAACAGCCAGCCGTTTTCAAGATCGAAATCGCCTGTTTCGAGATCTACCGCTTCCGATACTCGCAGAGCGGAGCCATATAAAATCTCCCATAGCGTTCGGTCTCGAATTCCTAACGGAACGCTGACGTCGGGCGATTCAATCAGGCGCGCGACGTCATTGACGGAAAGGGAGTGGGGCAGAGGGCGAACGCTCTTCGGTGAGCGCAGCAATGCCATCGGATTGAATTCAATGATCGAAGCGAGCATCAGGAAATTATAGAAGCTCTTAAGCGAACTGATATGTCTGGCAATGCTCGAATTCTTCAATCCCCTAGCGCGGATCTGGATAACGTACTCTCGTCCGTCATCAATATCGGCAGTAAGCACATTGCCACCGCGTTTTTTCATAAACTCTATGAAACCGGTCAGATCGCGCTGATACCCTCTGCTGGTGTGCGCGGAAAGACCCCGTTCCAGATTGATATGATCCAGAAAGTGGGTCAGTTCCGGGGTTTCGATATCAGCGTGTTCTTTTGACAGGCTCATTAAAGTCCGAATTGTGATTCGTTGAGGAACGGATTCGTGCGTCTTTCCTGCCCCAGAGTCGTATCAGGTCCATGTCCCGGGAAAGCGATTACGTGATCCCCCAGCGGCAGGAGTTTCTTTATTATATTCCCTATCAGCATTTCGTATGATCCGCCTGGAAAGTCGGTCCTGCCAATAGAACCCGCAAAGAGCACGTCGCCCACAATGGCAATGGGATCATGAAACAGGCAGACGGAACCCGGACTGTGCCCGGGCGCATGAATAACCTGGAGCGAGACGTCGCCGACTTTGAAATCCTCGCCTTCTTTGAATAAAAGGTCTGCCGGCGGCGAAGTCAGAGGCATGGAAAAGGCGGCTGAAACGTTCAACTTTGGATCTTCCAGCATCTTAGCATCCAGCGGATGGATGACGATTTGCGCGCCGGTTTTTTCCTTAACAAAACCGTTATCAATTATGTGATCTGCGTGACCGTGCGTATTGATAATGTATTCCGGCGTCAGTTCAAGCTCTTCACAGCGTGTTACTATGCGGTCGCCCTCATCCCCGGGGTCAATGATTGCCGCTTTTCCGGTTTTCAAACAGCCAAGGATATAGGTATTGACCATAAACGGTCCGACTTCGAATCTCTCTAAGATTACATCTTCGTTTTCAAAAACTTTCATACTTCTGTTTTTCCGTTTCTATTAGCATACAAACAAGCTGACTGCTATCGGGGCTGTCCCCAAAGGGGTAATGTCATTCTGAGCAAGCCGAAGGCGTAGCGCTCCGAAGGAGTCCCTATGGGAAAGAATCTCTTGTTTATTTTAACTTTGTGATTCTTTCGAGACTCTTAGTTTCACTCAGAGTGACCCTTTTGGGACAGCGCCGTCTGCTGCTCTTCGTACTTTCCGCAATGCCTCACCTGGATCAGACTGACCGAAAATTGAACTGCCCGCCACCAGGACTCTTGCTCCGGCCTGGCGCACCCTAAACGCATTCTCAACCCCTATTCCACCGTCGATCTGAATCAGAATATCGCGTCCGGTCTCTTCAATACGCTTTGCAGCGTGCCTTACTTTGTTCAAAGAATCTTCTATGAAGGGTTGCCCCCCAAATCCAGGATGAACGGACATTATCAGAATCAGATCGACTAATTCATACGCCGGATCGAGAGCTTCAACAGGAGTCTCCGGATTAATGGATATGCCCACGTCCATGCCCAGCTCGCGGATGCGTTTTAGCAAATCAGGGATCACGCCGTCCACTTCAGCGTGCAGCGTGATGCTGTCAGCTCCGGCTTTCTTGAATTCCTCTAAGTAATCTCCCGGATTATCTATCATCAGATGCGCATCTAAATAGATGCCCGTGATTTTGTCGATGAAGTTGACGATCATAGGTCCAAAGCTGATGTTCGGCACAAAATGACCGTCCATGACGTCAAGATGAATCCAGTCCGCGCCGGCACGCACCACCCGGGTTATCTCCGTCTCAAGGTTTCTGAAATCAGCCGCTAAAACCGAAGGAGCTATCAATGTATTCGGTAGGTTTTCGTTTTTCATCGGAAGTTAATATGGCTCATATTTTTCTGTTTCATCGTTTCCTGGTTCATCTGAAACAGGATTATCCTGATGTTCTTCCATAATGGATACAACAAGGTGTACCGACGCTCCCCGTTCCGTCTTTATGTCAGCTTCAGGGTCTTGTGAAATGACCGTATTGGGCAGCAGATCCGGCTCAAGTTGGTATTCAATGTCACCAACGCTTAATCCTGACGTCAGGATTACTTTCTTAGCGAGGTCTAATGATTGTCCCATCACGTCGGGAATGAGGAACTCGTTGGGTATGTTACCGAGCGAAACGGTGGCGTGAATAGGCGTGTCCTTGCGCAGTTTTGTTCCCGGCGGTATCGACTGAGCCATGACCACGCTCTTAGGATAATAATTGGAATATTCATACCCGAAACACTCATCCGGCAGTTCCAAGCCAACACTCTGAGCCGCAAAGACCGCATCTCGCGCCGATTTGCCGACAAGATTGGGCATGGTTGACAATTTCTCGCCGATAGAGATTGTCACATAAATTCGTCTGCCCGGTTTAGTGACGGAGAAAGCCTCCGGATTCTGACTGATGACAGTCCCTTCCGGGTAGTTCCAGTCGTATTGTTCGCGTTCCACGACGATATGGAAACCTTTGGTCTGCAGAAGAGAATCTGCTGTCTGCACGTTCATTTCGACGACTTCCGGAACTTCAACCTCTTCACCGAGCCGGGTGTAAAAAGGCATGATGACGCCGTTGACGAAGAGGACTCCGACAACAAATACGATTGTGACGATAATGATCGCCAATATCCATTGGGAAATGCCTGACTTCATAATCTCTCTTATAATTTGCGAATCATCTTAGCCGCATAAATCCCGTCGATACCATCCCGTGGACTATGCGTTTGAATCTTGCCTTTGTTAAAAAGCAGAGGTTCCGATATGGCTTCCGGCGGCTGATCCAGCAGGAAATCCGTATTCTCTGCGAGGAATTGATGAACAACGTCTCCGTTCTCTTCCGGTTCGATAGTGCAGGTGCTATAGACCAGAACGCCGCCCGGTTTCACCAGATTAGCAGCGTTGCGCAGCAGTTTTCGCTGTAACGGCACAAGTTCTTCAAAATCATCCAACTGCCGCCGCCATCGTAAATCAGCTCTGCGGTTTAGCACACCCAATCCACTGCACGGCGCATCGACCAAAACCGCGTCAAAAAGCTCTTTGCGGGTAAATTTTGTCCCGTCTTCGACGATAGTTCGGACTGAATGAATCCCCTGCAACTGGAGCGCTTTTTCAAGCATCTTAAGCCGTTCTGCCGAACTGTCCACGGCAGTGATTTCAGCTCCATCCCCGCTCCGTTGAGCCATCAGGGTCGTTTTTCCACCGGGCGCGGCGCACAGGTCTAATATCTTCATCCCGGCTCGTGGATTAAGCAATTGAACAGCTAGTGATGCCGAAGGGTCCTGTACCGAAAAATCGCCTCTGTCAACTAATTCGGCAGCTTTTGGATAGTACCTGCTTTTCAGCCTGAAAAACCCGGGGTAATCTTCTGCTTCGTCGAAATCGATTTCTGCTTTCTGAAGTCGCAGGGGAGCCTCTGCAAAGCTGCCTCGAAGTGAATTCCATCTCAGCCATATCACTGGACGGTTGTTATTCCAGTCAAGCTGCGCTTTTGTCCTCTCGAATCCCCACCTCTTCAACCATCGTTCCACCAGCCAGAGCGGGTGAGAGGTTGAGTAGGATAGATGCAGCAGCGGTTCTTTGTCCGCGTCGGGGAAATCATAGCGATTTTCAGCAATCCGCCGCAATACCGCGTTCGCCATCTTACCGAGTGTCTGTCCGAAGCCTTGTTTGATCTCCTCTACTGCTTCTGAGACGATGACCGGCAGAGGAACTCTTTCTTCGCAAATCAAACGGCTCACACACTCTTCAAGCATCCGCCGCATCTTTGGCGGGATCGAATCCAAGCCCTGTTTCAACCTCTGATCTAACAGGTAGCGAGCCGTTCCCCGCCATCTGCCCCAGTTCATTACTCTGTCGGTGATCCGTGCTCTATCCCGGGCATCTAAAGCGATACGATCTAATTCTCTATGGAGCAGATAGTCAAGCGTATGAGACTCTTTCTCCCATTCGGCTATGATGCGGATGATGGCATGAAAGACGGACTTGCTCGCTTTACCTTTCACAGAGCTGGTAGTCTCTTGCCGCTTAATTGCGCATCCCCCGCAGGATCAACATCCGCACAAGCTGCGAAATCGCCATGGTAACCGCGGCGACATAAGTCCATGCCGCTGCATTCAGCACCGCTCTGGCGTGCGGAATCTCCTGTTCGTTGAGATAGCCGCCCTCTTTCAGTAGCAGCATAGCGCGTGACGAGGCGTTGAATTCCACCGGCAGAGTGATCAGACTCAGAGCCACCGCTCCTGTGAAGAATATAATGCCCACGTCCATCAGCCAGCCGATGGAATTGGCAAAGAGAAAGCCGATGAAAAACAGAGGAAGCGCCGCGTTTGAACCAAAGCCGACCACCGGAACCAGGCTGGATCGCAGTGTTAGAGGTCCGTAATTATCAGCGTGCTGTAAAGCGTGTCCTGTTTCGTGAGCCGCAACTCCTAAAGCCGCCACTGAATCCGAATCATAAACTGATTCTGATAAACGCAGCACTCTTTTCCTCGGATCGTAATGATCGGTCAGTCTGCCCTTTACAGGTTCGACCTTAACGTCTCCCAGACCGCGCATGTCCAACAGCGCTCGTGATACTTGTTCGCCGGTATATCCCCCTAAAGCGCGGACTTTACTGTACCGGGCGAATGTATTCTTCACCTTAGATTGCGCGTAAATTGCCAGGATGAAGGCGGGGATCAACAGCATGAATGTGGGATCGAAGAAGAACATTGCTATTCTCCCTTTGATTTTAACTGAAATGTGCCGCGGGGACGATAACCCCGCAGAAACGAAGTGACGTCCATCCGTTTCCTGTCTTGAAGCTGCAGTTCGATTATGTCGAGGCTGCCTTCGGACGCTCCAACAGTAATACCCTTATCAGACACCTGAAACTCACCAGGACCGATCGGTTTAATTTCCTTGATCAAGGTTGTTTTATACAGCTTCAATGACTGATCTTCGAAGAACGTCACCGCTCCTGGATGAGGCGATAACGCCCGCACCTGATTGTGAATTTGCAAGGCGGATTGGTTCCAGTCGATCAGACAATGCTCTTTGGTGATTTTCGGAGCCTTGGAAGCGAGTCTCGAATCCTGCTCCTGCGGATTGATGCTGCCCGATTCCAATAGACTCATCGTTTCCACCAACAAGCGAGCGCCTGATTCAGCCAGTTTGCGACTTAAGGAGCCAGCGTCATCATCGTCCTGAATTTCAACTTGCCTCTGTAGAAGGAGGTTCCCTGTATCGACCTTCTGTCTTATCTGGAACGTCGATACGCCGGTAACAGTTTCACCCTTCCAGATTGCCCACTGAATAGGCGCAGCGCCTCGGTAAGCAGGTAGGAGGGAAGCATGAAGGTTGATAGAGCCGTGCTCTGGCATACCAAAAACAGCCTCAGGTAGAATCCTGAAGGCTACCACGGCGAACGCCTCTGCATTCCATCTCTCTAGAGCCTCGATGAAACCAACATCCTTCAAGTTCTCAGGCTTCAGTAAAGACAATCCTAAATCTTCAGCAGCCCGCGCCACAGGCGTCGGGATCACTGAGCGCCCTCTACCTCGCGGTTTGTCCGGTGCGGTGACCACACCCGTGATTTCGTATTCACTCTCAGCTAACGCATGCAATGAAGGAATTGCGAAATCCGGGGTTCCGAAAAAAGCTATTTTCATCGTTTATATCCGCCTCTCATCCCTCTGTGATAAAGATTCAGAGAAGCAGGTAATTAAATCCTAAGCTAGATCAGCTTCCGATTTTGCCCCTTTTTTTGCCAGCTTCTGCAAATCGTTCTTAAGCAGTGATTTGCGCGCCGGTGTGAGACGATCTACGAAGAGGATGCCGTTTAAATGATCTATTTCGTGCTGGAGGACTCTCGCCAGAAGTCCGTCTGTCTCGAGTGTATGCTCCTTGCCGTGAATGTCCTGATATTTCAGCTTAATCCATTCCGGGCGGATCACGTCAGCGCGAATGTCGGGAACTGATAGACATCCTTCTTCAAAGCTGTCCTCCCCGCGGCTTTCCAGGATTACCGGGTTAGCAAAGAACAATCTTTCTGGTTCTTCGTCTTCCACTGGCATTCCAATGACCAGGAAAGCTTTCGAGACGCCTACCTGTGGAGCCGCCAGACCGATGCCGTCAGCTTCGAACATTATTTCATACATCTTCTCCGCAACTGCCATAAGCTGCTCATCGAAAGAATCGACAGGTTTGGATAATTTCCGGAGTATCGAATCTCCATATATTCGTATATCCATTGTGGACATGATGTTAACCTTAGATATACTTATTTATCGGGCGTCTTTGCAGATGCCTCTGTTTTGGGTCCAGGTCGAGGTTTATGGGGCGCTCGCCTGGGTCGTCTTCTCGGTTTGGGTTTTGGTTTCTCGCTGCCTTCAGTATTCACAGTAACAACACCTTGACCCTTGCTCTCTCTATGACTCTCTGTGGTACTTTGTTTGCTGTCAGAGGCGGTAACTTCGTTATCGATTTCTGGCTCTTTGCCCTTTATCTGCTTTGTATGGCTTTGTGACTTGCCCTCTTTTTTTCTGCCTACCGAACTGCGCTCGATGGTAACAATTACGCCACGGGCAATCATGATCTGAAGTGTGGTGTCCTTCTCGTTAACACGGATCACTTTCCCATGCAATCCGCCCGATGTAACAACTTCGTCGTTTTTGCTGATCGATGCAATCATCGCCGCCTGTTCCTTCTGCTTCTTCATTTGAGGACGCAGCATCAGGAAATAGATGATGACCAGGATCAGGATAAAGGGGAGGAATCCCAGGAATCCTCCACCGCTGGCTGACTGTCCTGCCTGTGCTAAAAACGCCAGGTACATAAAACTCTCCTTTTAATTGATACGTAAATTGTTTTCGTTTAGCTTGTCATTCCGACTCGCCTGAAATCTGGCATTCTTCTTTGACAAGTTATTTTGTTGAATCAGCCGCTGCTGTACTCTGTTTCTCGATGTCAGACTGGATGCTCTTCATCAAGTTCAAGTAATGCGTCAGGTTATGCAAAGCGCCGAGCCTTGCACCCAACGGGTCTTTAGATACAAGCAGGTGCCGGATCGCCCCGCGGCTTAATTTGGGCGAACCGTCACTGTTTGTACGGCAGGCGTAACAGTTGCAGCCTGTTTCGATCGGTTCTCGATCTGTTTTGAAGGCTGCATTGCGGAGGTTCAGCCTGCCCTGACTGACAAATACGCTTCCCTTTCTTCCATTGCGCGTCGGAATGACACAATCGAAGAGATCGATGCCAAGTGACACCGCTCTGCGGATGTCTTCCGGCGTGCCGGATCCCATCATGTAACGTATTCTGTCCCCGGGAAGCCGTGATGTGCAGTAATCCACGGTTTTCCAGGTATCCTCCTTCGATTCTCCCACAGCCAGACCTCCGATGGCATAGGCAAAGAAGCCCGTTTCCAGCAGTGATTCAATCGCCATGCCTCGCAGATCCTCGAAAACTCCGCCCTGAACTATTCCGAAAATCGCCTGTGGTTTTCCGTGAACCGGAGAGGTCTCGAGATAGGTTTCTTTTGAACGCTTCGCCCATCGAGCTGTCGTTTCCAGTGCTTTGACTATCCCATCCCGATCCGATTTTCCCGGAGCGCAGACGTCTAAAGGCATGATGAAGTCAGTGCCCAGCCTCCGCTGAATCTGGACGATCTTTTCAGGCGATAGAGAATGACTCGATCCATCGACTGGCGACTGCACCGCAATGCCCTCTTCGCCATGCTTCATCAGGGCAGCTAAACTGAAGGTTTGGAAACCGCCGGAATCGGTTAAGATCGGACCGTTCCATCCCATCAATCTGTGTAATCCGCCAAGTTCGGCGACTATGTCCGAACCGGGGCGGAATTCTAAGTGAAGCGCGTTGGAAAGAACGATATCAGCGCCGGCATATTTCAGTTCATCGGGTGTGATACCTTTAACTGCGCCGTAAGTTCCCACCGGCATAAACGCAGGCGTGAAGATGACACCGTGCGGCGTTGTCAATTTCCCCAGGCGTGCTTTCGACGCTGGATCCTCAAATAACACTTCAAAGCTGAAGCCGCCATCCCATTCATTCCTCTTCATACCGGGCGCAGCTCCAGTTTCCTGTTTAAAAGATCGATCCGATCAATTGTAACGTCAATTTTATCTCCAATGGAGACTGTGCTCTCGCCTTTTATGCGCTTCTTATAACGATCCGATGATTCTCTTCTCGATTTGAATATAACACCGCAATCTTCCACGAGAAATCCTTCGATAAATATATCCTCTATAGTCACGAAGATATTATCTCTGACAGCTTCAACCACACAAGCTTTGTATATTTTATCCCTGTGCGCATTGAGATAGAGAAGCCCCGCTAATTTGTTTGCTTCACGCTCTACCTCAGATATCAGCCGTTCCCTCGCATTCAATGCTTCGCAGATTTCTTCAAGCCCGTTTTTAGCATCAACCCTTTTATCGAAGGAATGATCCTTGACAATGTGCTTCCAGATTAAACGATGAACCATCAGATCAGAATATCTGCGGATCGGAGATGTGAAGTGCAGATATTTTTTAAACCCCAGACCGAAATGACCTTTCGGTTTCTCACTGTACTGTGCCAGCATCAGCGCTTTGCGAGCGCTGATAGAAGTAACCTCCAGGGGGAATCTGCGGCGCGCTTCATCCAACATCAAGCTTAGCTGCTTCGCAGTAGTGAGTTTCTCAGCCGCCCACTCAAAGCCGGCGTCCGCCAGATAATCAGACAGCTTCTGCCGTTTCTCAGCGTCAGGAGGCTCATGCACCCGGTACAAATTGGGTGCTTTCGCTCCAAATTTCTCCATCCATATTTCCGCAACCGAACGGTTTGCCGCCAGCATAAATTCCTCTATCAACTGGTGGCTGTCGAGGCGCGGCTGCTGAAATATCTTAACCAGTGCTCCGCTTTTATTCCACTCAAAACCGATTTCAGGCAGATCAAGTTCAACGCCGCCGTCAGATAAGCGGCGCGATTTCAGGAGCTTGGCGAGTTTCCACATCCTTGCAAGCGATTGACCAACCGAACGGTCTGCTGATTCGGGCTTATCGATAAGTTGCTGAGCGGTTTTGTAGCTCAGAAGCTTTTTGACCCGAATGAGTGAGGGTGTAATTTCCCGTTTTAATACTCTGCCTTTCTGATCGATCTTCAGAAGAACCGACAGAGCCAGACGATCTCTCCCCGGTTTAAGACTGCACAATTTATCTGGTAGTCTGGGAGGCAGCATGGGGAAGTAGTGGTGCTGCAGGTAGATACTGAATCCGCGCCGCTTAGCTTCTCGATCAGTTAGTGAATCAAAGAGCACATACTGACTCACGTCTGCAATGTGAATCCCCAGCAGATAATTTCCATCGGAATCCAGTTTTAGCGAAACCGCATCGTCATTATCTTTAGCATCTGCAGGGTCGATAGTGAGCACTAATTCGTCTCTTAGATCTCTGCGGACGCCTTTGTGTGTAGAAACTGCCTTGATCTTACTGGCTTCTTTTATTGCATCTTCTGGATAGGAATCATCTAAGCCGAAAGATGCTATCAATCCGTTCTCAACAACGCCTTTCTCGTTAGGATCGCCCAGCACGTCAACGATTCTGCACCCAGGCAGAGGATTACGTCTGCGGGTACCTTTAACCTCGACCAGCGCCCAATCGCCGGATTGAATCTTCAATTCCGGTCGTTGAGATTCTACTTTGGCTGTAAAGAGCAACTGCCCGGTCTTGATATCCGCAAGCCACTCACCCTGACGTTTCCTGAGCTGGGCGAGGCACGCTCTGCGCTGGCTCGCATCGACAGAAAGAATCTCACCTTCCGGACCAGACGCGTGCCCGGTATCAATCAGTACGACTTCGACAATATCCCCATCAAATGCTTTGCGGGCTTCCCTTGCATTGATGAAGACCGAACCCTCTTTGCGGTCGATAAAACCATAACCGTGCGACGTCAAACGCAGAACTCCGCTTATTGTTTTCTGCTTGCCGGGAATTATCAGCCTGCGACCGCGCTTAGCCAGTCGTCCTGATTCGAGCAGTTCATAAAGTGAATCACGATATCTTGCATACGCTTTTTTCGGCAGTCCAAGTTCACTGTAGAGGCTTTTTGTACCGTAGAAACCAGGTCGTTCACTAACTGCTTTTAATATTGTCCCTGGCAGATCGGTCAGGCTGATATTCTGCTTCGACTGGCGATGAGGTATCTTTGCCTTCCGCTTAGATCTCGTTTTATGTATGCGTCCCATCCAGTATTTTGAAAAATCCGTGAAACGATGCCATCCTGCTTATCGCCTATTTCACAGACGAAATGACACCCTAAAATTAGTATTTTATGGCAGATCTCAGCCATACGTTGAATTGCAGCCGTGCCGTCAGAACCGGTCAGTAACGCAGTTTCCGGTTCATACATGCGAATCTCACCAGGCAGTTCCCAGAATTTTCTCTGCGAAACATAGGGCGGATTACTGATGATCAGATCAAAAGGTTCGTTAAACTGACCGGGGAAGCTATCGGCAAACAGATCGGCGTTAATCCAGGTAATTCTGCTGTCCAGATTGCTGTGCTTGCCGTTCTCCTTCGCCAGTTCAAGAGCTTCTTCACTGATTTCAACAGCAGTTACCTGGCAAGTAGGATTTTCATCTATCATACTGAGAGCAATCGCGCCGCATCCGGTGCCGATATCGAGTACTTTAGCATTGGTAATATCGCGGATAAATCCTAAACCCATTTCCACCAAACCTTCGGTTTCGGGTCTCGGTATTAGCGCCCGCCTATCGACTTTTAACGTGAGGTTGCGGAACTCGACTGTTCCCAATATATACTGCAGCGGTTCTCCCGACGCCCGCCTCTTGAGGTATTCTGAAAGTCTTCCTGCTTGTTCATCATTCAACTTAAGCTGCTGATCACCATACAGTTTCGCCCTGTCAGCTCCCAATATAGTCTGAATCATCCATTCAGCCTGCCGCGCCGGATTATCCTTGCTCCATTTGGAAATTTCATCTGCTGCCAACTTAAGAGCCTTCAGTGCTCTTATCCCCCCCTTAAGCATCTGCGATTACCTCTTCTGCAATCGCCTTCAGCTTTCTATTCTGTTCATGCAAAATCAACGCTTCTATGATCTCGTCGAGATCGCCCTCCATAACCTCGTTCAATCGGTACAGTGTCAAACCAATCCTATGGTCCGTCACACGTCCCTGCGGAAAGTTGTAGGTGCGAATTTTAGCTGAACGGTCGCCAGTGCTGACCTGCGCACGGCGCGCGGCGGCTAATTTTGCATCCTCTTCTTCCTTCGATTTCTGGTATAATCGGGCTCGAAGCACTTTTACTGCCTTATTCTTGTTTTTCAACTGCGATTTCTCATCCTGACAGGACACCACGATACCTGTCGGAAGGTGTGTGACCCTGACTGCGCTGTCCGTGGTATTCACACTTTGACCGCCGGGACCCGAAGCCCGGAAAACGTCGAACTTCAGATCATTGGGATTGAGATCGATCTCCACGTCTTCTGCTTCCGGCAGAATAGCTACCGACGCAGCAGAAGTGTGAATGCGTCCGGAAGCTTCTGTGGTGGGCACCCTCTGGACGCGATGCACCCCCGATTCGTACTTCATCTTACCGAAAACGTTTTCACCGGAGATGGAAAAAATAACTTCTTTCAAGCCGCCCCCGGAGGCTTCATGAGTGTTTAACACTTCGACCTTCCAGTTCTTCTTTTCGCAGAGACGCTGGTACATACGGTAAAGGTCACCCGCGAAAAGAGCCGCTTCTTCGCCGCCAGTTCCTGCACGGATTTCAGCGATAATATTGCGTGATGCATCAGCGTCTCTGGGCAGGAGCGCTATTTTCAACTCTTCCGCTAATCTCTCTTCTTCGCTCTCTAAGTCAGGGAGTTCCTCCTGCGCCATCTGAACGAGTTCTTTATCTTCCCCCGCATTGACAATATCACGGTATTCATTGAGGTCGTTTGAAACTGTTATATAATTCTGAGCCACCTCCACGGCGGGTTTCATCGATTTGTGTTTTCTCAACAGTTCGAGATACCGCTTCTGATCGCTCATTACCTCAGGATCGCTGATCTGTTTTTCGAGTTCCCTGAAGCTGTTCAAGATATTTTCTGCTTGTTTTTTCATCGTATCGATATAGTTATCCAACTCACCAATATACATAAATATTATGTCAAGAGCAACTCTAATCTATGGATTCGGCTTTTAGAACTGGTATGCCGAAATCCATTGTTGAGATCAGATTGCTTTAATTTATATACGCCCTGTCCCGTTCATCATCGCAAACCTCATCTCTTTCTCTTGCAAATTAGACTATCGATTTTTTTTTTGAAAGTTAGACTGGATTCTTTCCTGGGGATATAATGAAATTTGATGGTGGCACCAGTCCACTCTCTTCTACTATGTTTGCCGTCAATATGATGACCAACACCGAAGAGGGGAATTGCTATTCACGCCAGCAGGTCGAATCATGGTTGTCTGACACTTCATTTGAACCCGTCGATTTCTTCGCGTTAACAGCGCGCGCGGGTGTACTGATTGCGAAAAAATAGGTTTAATTTGATCGAAAACTGTCCGGTAAGCTATTGACTTGTACGCTAACCACTAACCGCTAATCACTAATCACTAATAAACATGCTCGCATATTTCAACGGAAAATATCTACCAAAAGAAAAGATCAGAGTATCGCCGGATGACAGAGGCTTCCTGTTTGCCGACGCGCTTTACGAAGTTATTCGCGCTTATAGCGGCAGGCTGTTCCAGGCGCTCGCTCACATCGAACGTCTCAACTTCGGAGCGGAACAACTACGCTTCAATACAAGCGATTTCAGCTATCTGGAAGAAGTTACAGACCAATTGAACCAGAGAAAGAACCTGACCGAGGGCGATGACTTGATCTACATTTAGGTAACTCGCGGTGAAGCGCCGCGCCTGCATAAGTTTCCTCCGGCGGGGATACACCACTGACAGTCTATGCCACCGCTTATCCTTTCATTCCCAACCCTGAAAGCCTCGAAAAGGGAATGAACGTACTTCTTGTGCCCGATCAGCGCTGGACGAGAACAGCCGTACACCCCTACAAATACAAAGGAATCATCCATGAAACACCTTATCGCGCTTCTTTTCGACCACGTCTGCAGCGGATGTGAAAGAGACTCTGAATCTGGCTATAAAGAAGACCGGCGTGCGACAGGTCAAGGTAAATCACAAACCAAGGCTGTTATCGGATAACGGTACCTGCTACATCTCCAAAGAGCTGGGCAGCTACTTGGACGAACTGCAGATCAGACATACCAGAGGTGCGCCGTACCACCCCATGACGCAAAGAAAGATCGAACGCTACCACCGGTCGCTGAAGGACGTAATCAATCAGGATCATTACCACTTCCCGGAGAAGCTGGAGCGGGGAATCAGCCGCTTTGTGGACTATTACAACCATGAACGATATCATGAATTGCTGGAGAATCTGATGTCGGCCGACGTTTATTTTGGCAGGAAAAGGAGGATATCAAATCTGAGGGAAATTATTAAACGAAGAGCTTTACAGGAAAGAAAACAGTATAACTTAAACAACCAGAAAGAAACAGCATCCTTACTCTGGCAGACGCCAAATCTCCCCCTTCATTTTTCAGTGAAACTGTCTTCAAGGGTTTGACGATGTACACTAATCAGCGAGATTATATATCCTCATTTTACGCCACAGCGTAGAACGATGCATACCCAGTTCGCGCGCCACGCGATTGCGGTTTCCCCTGTTTCGGACAAGCGCTTCTTCAATAATCTTCTTTTCGCTCTTGGGATGCCCGTTACCGCCGTTTTGCAGTGCAGCATTGTGAACGATCTTCCCAGGTAGGTGTTCAGGTTTAATACTGCCGCCGTGACACATTACGAAAGCATGCTCGATGGCGTTCTCTAATTCCCGCACATTGCCCGGGAATTCATATTTTCGCAGAATATGAATGGCTTCCGGTGATGCTTTTTCGATCGACTTATGAGTTCTACGTTTGAGATTTCTGATGAAATGCTCCACCAGGAGGGGAATATCTTCGGGTCTTTCACTTAGTGGTGGTATCTCGAGGTTAACCACATTAATCCGAAAATACAGATCTTCGCGGAAGCGTCCTTTGGAGATTGCCTGCTGCAGATCTGCATTCGTAGCGGCAATGATACGTGCGTCAGTGCGCAGCGTCTTTGTAGATCCTAAGGGTTGATATTCCCCGTTGTTCAACACCCGCAGTAGTTTTACCTGCAGTGAAACGTCCATTTCGCTGATTTCATCCAGCAACATCGTGCCGCCGTTGGCTAAACAAAACTGACCAGGTTTATCGCGCTTGGCATCAGTAAAAGCTCCCTTGACGTATCCGAATAGCTCCGATTCCAGCAGAGTCTCAGGCAGCGCAGCGCAGTTGATCTTGATGTAGGGACCGTATTGGCGTTGACTGAGGTTGTGTATGGCTTGCGCAAATAACTCCTTTCCAACGCCGCTAGAACCCTGGATCAGCACATTGCATTCCGATTCTGCCACATCCGGCAACAGTTGGATTAGATCCTGCATCTCCTTGTTCACACTTACAATATCTTCACTGACTTTAGAAAAATCGAGGCGTTTTTTCAAGTGTTCAACCTCAGATATATCATTGAAGAATTCCACCGCTCCGATGACGTTTTCCTTTCCATTTCGCAGCAGAGTAGTGCTTACACTTAAGGGAATTTCGCAGCCTTCGCGATTTATAATCGTCACACGCGCGGCGTTAATAGGATTATGTTTTTTCAGAGTATCCTTCAGGGCACAATGAGTATGACAGATATCAGCTCGAAAGATGTCGAAGCAGTGTTTTCCTATAGCTTCAACGGCTTGGAATCCAGTTATCTGCTCTGCTGCCGGATTGAATGCAGTGATGATACAGTTCTTATCGACCGTAAAGACGCCCTGATCTATGCTATTAAAAATGATTTCGCTGATTTTTATATCCATCAGATCTCTATGTATTATATAGAAGCCTCACCATAACCGTGCAATTCAGAAGATCTACAGCAGTTCAAGATTCTTTGTCGGCTTTTTTTTGCAACTACAATTTAGTGAGATTATAGACAAAATGCAACAATAACTACCAAAGATTTGGACGCTACGTTGCATTATGTCGTGCGTTCATGACAGATACTGCTTATTCGCGCTAACTAAGAAGCTATTGCTGTGGCAACATCGCGCCATGTTGCATTCGACAGATTCAGGCTGGGTGCGATAAGCGCAGCGGGCTTGTTCAAGTAGTACTCATCGGGAGAATTGTGCCCGACCAGCACAACCGGCGAGATAAAGCTTTCTGCAAATTCAGTGAGTTTTTTACCCGCAAAGGTGGCATCCGGATTTAAATATCCCAGTACCAGCACCTGGAATTCCCTGATAACGAGACAGCGATGCAGCTCAGTCCACTCATTATCGAAACAGAGTCTGAATCCCACGTCCAAATAATCACCGGCAAGATCATCAAAATACATTCGAAGTTCGCGTTCCTTCTCAATTGCCAGCGCGCTACGTTCTTGCGGTGAAAGATCCTGTCCAGTAGTATCGCTGGGATCGTAAGGATCAGCCAGGAAGTGGAAAACATTCAATTGTAATGAATGGCGCTTGCAAAGATTCAGCGCGTATTTGAAAGCCCATTCGCCCTGTTTTGAATAGTGCGCGCAATAACCGACGGCTCTTAAGGTGTTGATAGCCATGATATTCCTTTTATGTTTATACTGTGATTTCTAATTTCCATGAATTCAATGCAGCGCTCGAGGCGGTTTCGATATTTCTCCCAAATAATAGTGGGAATAGATTGCTCCAATGGGATTATTAGCTAATGATTTATCTTTGACAAACAGAGTCGTAACCGGCGCCTGGCTATCCTGATTGAAGAGGCAGTCAGCGCCTATGCAAAGCCCTACAATTACGTTGATGTCGCTCCCCCATCGGTTTAAAAGGTCTGCCTGCGCCTGTGGATTGCAGCAGAAGCCGGACTGATCTTTGCTCTCCTTGATCCGAGGTTGACCACTTACCACTTTACAACACACAGGCAATACCTCGAAAAACCGATCGAGTACTTCTACAAGAATGCGTGCTGCATCTGTTAAATCATAGCAGAAAGCCACACCAACCTTTTTATAACCCATGTCCAGACAGAAATGTACTAACTCTGAAATTCGGCATAGCTGACCCTGATTGTCCAGTTCCAGGTTTCCGGCAATGGCTAAGATGTTTTTGGCATCTACGTTATTCGAGGTTGCTTTATAACCATTCGATAATGCACAACTTTCTCCACTCAGACAGCGCCTATCCTGGCAGTTCAGGCAATTGATTTCGTAATTCATCCCGGTGTCACTCACCCGGTCCTTAGAAGTGATATTCGGCGTCGGCTGATCCGCCAAAAGTATCTCATCTGAAGTCTTCTTATTCGATCTTTCACTCGATCCAAAACCATACCCTGGATAAACCGTGCCTTTTCGTATAGCTTCTTTAATATTTTTAAAATCGCCAGACACGTTTTCTATCACTGAGATATTTAAGCTTTGTATAGAAGAGAGCGTATCTTTGATTATGCCGCCACATACCAGTGTATCGACCTGGTGATCTTGCAACAATGTCACCAGATCTACCGGAGTCTTTCGCTCCAACCGTAGGCTCTGTTCATTCTCGACATGGTTGTTTTCCAGATCGAGCAGAACAATTTTATCGGCAAAATTACAGCGAGGAGCAATTCTATTTCCGAAAACAGGAATCCCAAAACGCATTTGATATCCTTTCCTTCTGCTAAATTAAACGCAATATATATGCCGAGTCCGTAAAAAGGCTTTTTATTGAAAATATAGGTTGTATTGTGCGACTAAAAGTTGCATGCGGCGTCTTCACGCGACATGATGTTGCAACAGATACGACACATCGAGCTTGCTGGATGTAGTTTGTACAGCTCCTTATTAAATATAATAAATAATTAACTACAATTGTCGAAGCAACACTGGTCTAAACCATACATTTACAATATGTAATGCTTCACTTTATAAAATCAGAGGCGATTGCGAGTCAGGTTATTTCTCTGGTGGATTGTACGTAGAACGGCAGGTCTCAAAACTTCATAGGTACAGCCTTTGCGATTAAGGCAGAAAAAGAAATCCGGAGGATATGTTAATGGAAGCCAGTCCCAAGATAGCTGTAACTAAAGAAATATCTAAGAAATATCGACATGAAAATTTTTTCCACGTCGAACCGCACCCCACAGAAAATATTGTGGAGAAATTTCTGGAGGCGTTCGCCGTTATTTTGCACTATACAGATTATAAGGCGATGCTTGATACCTACTGCTCTACCAACAATAAGTGTAACCGTTGCGCGGTGACCTGTCCGGTCTATCAGGTTACTAACGATCCACACGATATACCGTGCTATAAAACCAACATACTTCTGGAGATTTACAAACGCTATTTTACCATCGGAGGCTGGGTTAAGTCGCGTTTCACTAACAGTTTCGAGCTGACTGAAGATGTGATAGACGAACTGGCTGAACTTCTGTATCGCTGCACCGCCTGTCGCCGCTGCACCCGTGAATGTCCGATGGGCGTTGATCACGGTTTAATGACACGATTGGGCAGGTACATTTTGAGCATGATTGGTATCCAATCAAAGGCGTTGCACGTCAGCGTCCGTGAACAGTTGACAGGTGAAACGCACAATACCTCAAAAATACCCAAAGCCGCTTTAGTCGATACTCTTGAATTCCTGGCTGATGATCTGGAAGAAATGACTGACGTGTCGTTTGAAGTCCCCATAGACAAACCTGACCGCGAATATGTCTTCTTTTGTGCTGTCAGTGATTACCTCATGGAACCGGACACCTTGATGGGCAACTTTGCGGTGCTGAAAGCAGCCGGTGATTGGGATAAATGGACCATAGGCACAGGCAATTATGACGGCATCAATTACGGTCTGTTCTACAGCGATTGGCACCTGGAGAACATCATCAAACAATTGGTCGGGGAAGTCACCCGCCTGAACTGCAAAAAGCTTCTTATTGGCGAATGCGGTCACGCTTCCCGTTCGGCACATGACTTTGTGCCGATCTTTGGAGGGAAAGAAGCTTATCCGGTGGTGAGTTTCATAGAATATACACTTGATTGTATCCGCACAGGGAAAATTCAACTCGATAAGAATATCGTTACCGAAAAGGTCACTTACCATGATCCCTGCAACATGTCTCGCAAGGGCTGGATCGTGGAACAACCGAGGGAAATATTAAAGAGTTTTGTTCCCAATTTCATAGAAATGGAACCACACGGAATAGAAAATTACTGTTGCGGAGGCGGAGGCGGTCTGGTTTCCATTGATGAAATGCACGAATACCGGATGGAAATCGGTGGCAAGGTGAAGGCTGAACAGATCAAAGAAACCGGCGCTGAAATTGTCATCGCGCCATGCGCTAATTGTAAGAAACAGTTGAAAGAATTGGTAGATTACCACAAGCTGCCCTGCAAGGTCATGGGGCTGCATGATCTCATTTTGAAAGCTCTGGTGATTCCGGGGGGTAAATCTCCACAAGAACGAAAAGAAGACACATCAATGTTTGAAATGTAGGAAAATATAAATGGAAGCTTGGATTGAGTTTGCTAAAGGGCATTTGTTCGCGGCGACATTTCTGATTATGATTCTGGGATTGGCCAGGCACGTGGTTATGCAGATATATTCGTTGATCGCTCGCAAAGGGAAGCGGCTGCGTAATGTCCCCTGGCGGAAAATTTTACTGGATACGCTGAGTTGGGCTGTTCCTGTGCGACACATGATCCCCGGAACAGTATTCTTCTCCAGCGTCTCCTTCTTTTCCCACATCGGTATAATAATTGTGCCTCTGTTTTTAGCTGACCATATAGTGATGTGGGAACAGCTAATCGGTATTAATCTGCCTCAGATTGGGAATGGTGTGGCGGATTTTCTTACGCTCTTCACGATAGCGACACTCTTGCTGCTGCTGTACTGCAGAACGTTCATCCGGCGACAACGTGCAGTAAGCGCTTCCAGCGATTATGTTCTGCTGGTTATGGTGATAATTCCCTTTGCCACCGGGTATATGGCTTCCCATCCTTCGGTGAATCCGCTGTCCTGGGAGGTAATGATGCTGACCCATATGCTGAGCGCTGAGTTGCTTTTCCTGATTATTCCCTTCACCAAGCTGGCACATATCGTTCTTTTCATCTTCGACCGCATTTCCGAACTTCATTGGCAGTTGCGACCCGGTGCAGGGGATAAAGTGGCTGAAAGCTTGTACGGTAAGGAGGTTAAAATCTGATGTTCGCAATACTCGTGGATGTCACTCAATGTGTTGGTTGCGAACGATGCGTCGACGCCTGTGTTAAAACTAAAGATTTCAGCCCTATACAGGCGGAAAACGATCGCGCCACGACCAAGGATGGGCTATCCGCACATAGGTTGACCACAATTCTGAAAGTTGACAGCGGCAGATTCGCCAAGAAGAGCTGCATGCACTGCCTGGAACCCAGTTGCGAGGCTGCCTGCCTTGTGGGTGGCTTGACAAAGTTGCCCGAAGGACCTGTGGTCTATGATCCTGACAAGTGCATCGGCTGCCGCTATTGCATGTTAGCCTGTCCCTTCCATATTCCGCGCTATGAATGGGAAAAGACAGTTCCTTTCATGCAGAAGTGCGACATGTGTTATGACCGCCTGAAAGATGGTAAACAACCCGCCTGCGTGGAAGCATGTCCTAGCAATGTCCTGCAGTTCGGTGAAAGAAAGACAATGCTGCGTATTGCTCATGACCGAATCAAAGCCAATCCGCAGCGCTATATCAATAAAGTCTGGGGTGAAAACGAGTTTGGAGGGACGTCTATACTTTATATCTCCGACGTTGACTTGCATAAACTGGGTTGGCCCGAAGAAGCTGGACCGATCCCAGAACTTACAGAACCATTAATCAGTAAAACGCCGGTCATCGGTCTTTCCGTGGCAGGAAGTCTGCTGGGATTGAATTGGATTATACGCCGTCGTGACAAATTAATGAACGGAGAAGAGAATTCCGAAATCGATGGCGCTGAAAAATCAGATGAGGATCAGTAGCATGAAAGATAAAACTCTTTGGTTGAAAGATATACTTTGGATATTTGCGCTTTTCGGTGCAGTGGCAGGGCTCTTTCGGTTATGGTTCGGGTTGGGAGCCACCACCAACCTATCCGATGCAGTTCCCTGGGGATTTTGGAAGGTGTTGAACATGGTAGCCGGCGTGGCGCTTTCGACGAGCGGTTTCACCATCGGTTTTCTGGTCTATGTGCTGCGCATCAAAAAATTCAAGCCACTGGTTAAACCTGCGGTCTTGATCGCTTTTTTAGGTTACGGATGTTCCTGCCTGGCGCTGCTATTAGATATAGGGCTGCCGCACCGTTTCTGGCATCCAATATTTATGTGGAATGAACACTCTTTCCTCTTCGAAGTCTTCTGGTGCGTGATGCTCTATTTCACCATTACCTTCATAGAACTATCACCGACGATATTGGAGAGAACGCCGCTTAAGAACTTAGGATCGTTTCTACATAAAATCGCTTTCGGAGTGGTAGTAACCGGGATTTCACTGTCAAGTCTGCACCACTCGTCGCTGGGTTCGCTTTTCCTGGTAACCCCGATAAGACTGCACCCGCTTTGGTTTTCAAAACTATTGCCACTATTTTTCATTCTGTCGGCAATGGGCGCTGGTATGATGGTCGTTATCCTGATTCGCATTCTTTACGCTCATTTCTACAATCCCGAACCTGTATTCGGTAAGAAGCCTGATGAAGCTTCCCAATTGGTCTGTTCGCTGGATGGTTCTTTCAAGGGCGGTAATAACCGAACACCTGTCGGTCCGGACTTCGGTGTATTGCGTAACCTCGCCACGATTGCTATGTCAATACTGGGTATTTACTTAGCCCTTAAGGCTATCGACTTCACAGTTAACGATAAGTGGGGCGTCCTTCTGGCTGGAACCTGGGAGAGCTGGTTATTTGTTGGGCAGATGTTGCTTTTAGTGATCATACCGGGGATTTTACTGATAGCGCCACGCACCCGAAATACTCCCACCGGATTAGGCTGGGCGGCATTATTAGCTACAACAGGGATGGCTCTACAGAGACTCAACGTAGGTATCTTTGGATATTTCCGCGATGCGGGGACGGTCTACTTACCATCGCTCATTGAATGGGCGGTCGGTATAGGAGTCGTTGCTGCGGCTGGTTTGGTATTCCTTTATATCTGCGAAAATTTCACGGTGTTCGACGAACAGTGGAAAGAACGAAGAGCCATTACCGGTATGTTCCGAGCTTCTTTCGACAACATATCCCATGTGTGGAATACAGTATTGCAGAGTGGTTTACAACGAGTAACGCTCATTGTGGTTTTCGCCATTCCTGCAGCCTGGATATTACTCTATCCACCTTGCGTAGAGGGTGATCCGAATAGCAATAATGTAAGACCATCACTGGGTATAGATACGCTGAGGCAGGAGCTTCGTATTGACGGTAATCGACAGGGTTTGTTCACAGATTTCGCTCACAAGGAACATCAGCAACGTCTGGGTGAAGAAGCGTCCTGTCATCAATGTCACCACATATCCCTGCCGCATGACGTATCTACGCCCTGTTTCCGCTGCCACCAGGATATGGTTAACGCCACAACTATTTTCGACCACTCATACCATACAAAAGCGGTCGCTGTGGATAAGCAACTTACAGGACTTCACCCTGAGAATCATACCTGTAACGTTTGTCACCCTGAAGGAGAAGCCAAGACTATTGCTAATGCCATGAGTTGCCTTGAATGCCACTCTGAGGACATGGGTTGGACGTCAATTGCTAATGCCTCTACTGCAGAACTCGCGTATGCCAACAGTTTCCGTGAAGCGATGCACCAGACCTGTATTCCCTGTCATGAACAGGAAGCTGAGGTTGAAAATCGGCAGAATTTAGGTGAATGTTCAACCTGTCATAAATCTCTGCAAGCTCGAGAAATACCTGGTGAAGGTTTAGCCGGAACAGAGCTTAACCAGCAAAGCACGAACCAGCAATCAACAAAAGGCAGCTAATTAGCATAGATGCCATTTTAATTAACACCAGAACGCCATCTCTGCGGCAGCGAAGATAAGAAATAGCCAATATTGCATAATTGCTACTATAATCCTGATTACTATAGCATTCATGCTATTATGTCAATGGTGATTGATTTCAGGAAATTTGTATATATCTGTAAAATTGGGATTAACAGACAGCTTTTAAGCAGCCTTATCGTGGCACTCTTCTTGCCTAATATGGATTACATACATCGTAAATGACGTATCTGAGTAAGAATAGGTAATACTGTGCTGGTCTATGGTCCGGTTCCTTCAAGACGCCTGGGACACTCACTGGGCATCGATCTCATCCCCTTAAAGATCTGTTCTTATGATTGTATTTACTGCCAGCTTGGCCGCACCACGGATAAGACGATCAAGCGGCGGGAGTATGCCGCGGCAGATGATATCCTCGCTGATTTACAGCAAGTTCTCACCACCGGCGCTAAACCCGACTACATCACGCTGGCAGGGTCCGGCGAACCTACCCTGAATTCCATGATCGGCGAAGTTGTCGCAAGAATCAAACAATTGACTGACATCCCTGTCGTCATCCTCACAAACGGGTCGTTATTCTGGCAGCCCGAGGTACGTCAAGCCTGCCTCCAGGCTGACATTATTGCGCCATCGCTTGATGCCGCCGATGAAAAGACCTTCCACCGCATCAACCTCCCCCATCCAGACGTCACATTCGAGAATATGACTCGCGGTCTGATAGATTTGCGCCGGGAATACCGAGGGGAAATCTGGCTTGAAATCCTCCTGCTGAAAGGGATTAACGACAGCCTGAAGGCGGCTGAAGATTTCAAGTACTGGATTGAACAGATAAAGCCTGACAAAGTGCAACTTAACACCTCAGTCCGTCCCGGGACTAAACTGGAAATTCTGCGCCTGTCTCAGGATGAACTTGAAACCATTCGTGACTATATCGGCGGTAAAACAGAGATCATCGCCACAATATCACCGGTTCACAATAAACAGGAACATACTGCGGACCAGGATCACGTCCTCGACATGATCCGGCGGCGTCCCTGTACCCTCGAGGATGTAGCTAACGGCTTGAACCTGCATCGCAACAGCGCCCTAAAATATCTTTCTGACCTGGAGCGACAGGGCAAAATTCAATACCGTGAACATCAAGGCTCGAGATTCTATCAAGCGTATAGTTAACACTGAAATTCTGCTCATAATCCACCCTGATCCTTAATATACGAATAAATTCGTCCACTAAGATTATAAGGAGATATCGCCATGAATCCTTTTGATTTATTAGTCATCGGTACCAGAGAGCTCCCAAATCGTTTAATTATGGCGCCATTAAAAACGGCTTACGGCGCTGCGGATGGTAAAGTTAATCCTCGTCATATAGCTTTTTACCGCCGCCGGGCGCAGGGCGGTATCGGCGCGGTCATTACTGAACCGCTGTACGTAGATATTACAGGCAAAGAGCATCCCAAACAACTGGGCATTATCTCAGATGAACATATAGCGGGTCTGAAGAATTTAGTCGATGCAGTTCATGATCAGGGTACATTGGCGATTGCGCACTTGAACCATGGCGGTCGCGCGGCTAATCCGAAAGCCTCCGGTCATCCCACCGAAGCTCCATCCGAAGTAGCTTGTAAAAGGACCGGTATAACTCCTGCTGCTATGACGGTCGAACGCATTCAGATGGTAATAGAGAATTTCGCAGCCGCGGCTGATAGAGCGGTAAAAGCAGGCTTTGACATTATCGAATTGCAATTTGGATTGGGCTACTTAGTTGCGCAATTTCTGTCATCCAGGACTAATCTCCGGGAAGATGAATACGGTGGATCCAAGGCAAACCGTTATCGCTTTGCAGGTGAGGTCTTAAGAGCGGTCAAAGATAGAATTGGCTCATCAACAGCAGTCATGACTCGTATCGCGGCTTCTGAGCAGGTGGAAGGGGGGCTTACAATCGAGGATGCCATAGAGCTGGCAAAATTTGTTGAAGCGGAGGGAGCTGACGCGGTGCATGTCGCCAGTGGAACGAATTGCGATTCGCCGCCCTGGTACTTCCAGCACATGCGCTTACCCGCAGACAAGAACCTCGCCTGGGCAGCTACAATCCATAAGCAGGTTAACATACCGGTGATAGTTGCGGGCAGAATGGGGATACCCGAGAAAATTCGTCAAGCGTTGCAGGAGGAAAAGATTGACGGCATCGCTTTGGGACGGCCCTTATTGGCAGATCCTGATCTGCCCTTAAAAATGAAGGAGAATCGCGACCATGACGTCATTCAGTGCGGCGCCTGTCTGCAAGGATGTTTAGCGAAAGCCCAATCCGGTGAAAGGCTATCATGTAATGTAAATCCCGAAACTGGTTACGAGTTGGATACTATTGAACCTGCGGTTGTATCTAAAAAGGTAGTGGTTATCGGAGGTGGACCCGCAGGCATACAGGCAGCATTAACGGCGCAAGAGCGTGGTCATCGTGTCGTTCTGTTTGACGAAGGTGATTTAGGAGGGCAATTCCGGTTAGCGGCAATACCCCCCGGCAAGGAGATGCTGCAAAAGCCGTTAGACGGTATAATCAATCGAGTTAGAAAGAGCAATATTGAGTTGAAGTTAAATCATCGAGTTACCGCCGATGAAGTCCTGGAAGAAAACCCGGATGAGGTAGTTTTAGCAACCGGCGCCACGGCATCGAAGTTGACCGTTCCCGGACTGAAAGATACCACATCCGCTATTGACGTGCTGTCACAAACAGCAACGGTTGGGAAACGTGTATTGATTATAGGCGGAGGCATGATAGGCGTGGAGACGGCGGAATTTCTTACAATAAAGGGGTATGAAGTCACGGTCGTAGAAATCCTGGACGAATTAGCCGGTGACATGTTTCCGATTACGCGCCTCCTGACTTTGAAAAATTTGCAGAAACTCAACGTGCGCCTGCTGACCGGCATTCGTTTAAAACGCTTTGATGGGACGAAAGCATACCATGAAGTAGAGGGTGAAGAATCACTGCTGGGTGAATTCGATTCCATAGTCATGGCAGTAGGAATGGAATCCCGCGTAGAAATGAAGGAGCAAATGGAGCGAGAGGATATGCAGGTTCATGTGATCGGTGACGCTGTCAAACCCGCTAACATATTCGATGCAGTGCGATCCGGTTACGAAATAGGGCGTTCAATATGAGACTGCTGCGAAACTAACGGGATTGATTCGCGCTATTTTCGCTTAATTTTATAAAATTGCATTTTTTCATGGTTAATTAGTGATCTTTGTTAACAATAGGTCACTTTATGTACTGCACCATAGCGGATGCCGCCCCAATCATCTCCGAGAAACATATCACCATCGCCGTCCTGATCCATATCGATTAAGTAAGGTGAAGAGCGTTAAATCATTAATTCAGGAAACAGATCCGCGGATTCCAATTGCATAACCGGATTTGAAGAATCCCCAACATTTCGGTAAAAACGTAGATTCTTTTCCCAAGATTCAGATCCCGGGGCACTTTTCTCAAGAAAAAGATCAAAATCATTATCATTGTCAATGTCTGCCAGTTCTGGGGAAGCACCCCCGCCCTACATCTCTGGATCCCGGATCAAGTCCGAGATGACAGGCTGCAGAATCCGGGACATCCTGACTTCGTCAGCCCCTTCGGGCACCATAGGTGTTGCTTCGCAAGGAGCTGTTCCCGCCACCCGGCCTGCTTTTTCTTCCCTCACCGCTATATATGCCTTGACAAATTCCAAAATATTGGCTATATTGGTGTATCTCTATTGAGGCTTGCCATGTATTTTCTTCTCATTCTGCTCCTGTTGGTACCGCATAACCTGCACGCTACCCAAACCAACTACACACAAACCGTCCAACTGAGACCAGTAAGTGAAGGTTGGAATCTCGTCAGCTGGCATGTGGTACCGGTAGATTATACTGGATTCTACATGACTATGGAAGATATCCTCCCTGACGAATCACCCTTGAACGACTGGTTCTGGGGTAACGATGACAACAAGTTGTACAAATGGGATGAGGCGGACCTATCATACCCGCAATATTACCCAACATCCTATGGTTGGGAATGGGACCTGGATAATTCTTACCTTATCGAGATCGATGAACCTGCAGAATGGGGATTTGCGGATAGAGAACTCTTCGATGATAACCATACGATATCGATTACACCATTTCCTGCTTGGGACGATGATCTGGAATCTGGTCGTATAACTGCCAATGGTTGGTTCTTCATCGGTTATAGCGCCAAGGGTTACAGCAAACTGGGCTCTGTTTATGACGATCCAGAGAATCCCACAGGCGATAACTGTGAATATGTTGGTCCCTTCCATTGGATGATCTGGGAGGAAACAGGTCAGAACCAATATGAACACAGATCCGGGACTGTCGCTCAACAGTATCTTGCCATTGTCAGAACTGATGATGGGCGGGTCTTCATTCCTCCGAATCCAAATAATGATCCAATGATCAATGTAGATCAAATCGGAGTACTGGAGCCCGGGAGGGGCTACTTCTTAGGATTCTACGATGATGACACGTCAATTGACTTCTATGGATGGAGTGATTATCCGGGCTGGACAAGTAACAGTATCCCACCAGATCCCAAAACGAATCAAACGCAGATAGCCTCTGCAAACCACTTCCGTTACATGAAGCAGACGCAGTGGTCTTATACCGTTGTTATCGACACGGTTGACCTTGAGGATACCCCCATGGAAACCGGAGATGAAATTGGCGTGTTTGATGGGAATCTGTGCGTAGGGTGTGCAATTTATACTGGCAAATTCCCGGTAGTAATTTCATGCTGGAAGGACGATATCTCGACTCCAGGCGTAGTTGACGGTTATATCGCTGGGAATGAGATGATTTTTAAGTGGTATGACGTATCAGAAAATAGTGAAGCAGTCTTTGAATTACCTCCCATGACTGCTGCTTCAGAACCTGTGGATAGAGTAATTGCCTATTCAGAAGGTTTTGGCGCCGGGATCTATGCATTGCGGAGTATGGTATATGGTATAAAGGGGATGACTTATTTACCTAAGGAATTCAATATAGGTCAAAACTATCCCAATCCTTTCAACGCAGAGACGGTGATACCGTTGGAATTGCCACAGAGATCTATCGTGCGAGTGGAACTTTACAACGTCCGGGGGCGGTATTTGGGGACTATCCACGAAGGCGTTGAAAATGCTGGTTGGCCGAGAATACGCTATAACGCAGCTCATCTACCATCCGGCGTTTACTTCTACCGTATAACGGCAGAAGGTTTAGAACGGAGTGAAAGATACAGCGATATAGGTAAGATGTTATACTTGAAATGACACACACAGTGTGTCATCCCGGACATGTGCGCCTCTGGTGCACTTGATCAGGGATCCAGAAAGGGCGAGGTAACCTCGCCCCTACAAAACCATAAAAAGGCAATCATTATGAAATACCTGATAATAATAGCAATAATTCCTACCCTGCTCCTTGCCCAAGACTTTGAGTTTCAACTGGAAACTGATTCGATTCAGGTAGAAATTGACGGCTGGACACCTTTCTGCCCTTGGGCAGGAGGTGAAAGCGAATCTTGCCCCGAATTTGCGGATATAGATGCAGATGGAGACCTGGATTGTTTTATTGGTAATTTTGGGGGAAAGATCAGCTATTTTGAGAATAAAGGTATTCAAAGTTCACCTGATTATTCATTCATATCATGGGATTTTATAAACATCGATCTGGGTAATTTTTATTTTGGCGGCAGGACTTCACCTGAATTCGCTGACATAGACAATGATTCTGACCTTGATCTTTTCTCCGGGGATTTCATGGGTTTGATTCACTTTTGGGAAAATATCGGAACTATTTCCAATCCTGTTTATGAATTAGTTACTGACACTCTGGAAGGAATTGATGCTGATGGTTACAGTAAAATACAATTCATAGATATTGATTTTGATGATGACTATGACATCATCCTTGGTGATTACTATGGAAGAGTATGGCTACACACTAATACTGGATCAAGTTCGATTTTCAATTTCAGCACTGCACCGTTATGGATTCAGAATATTGATGTAGGATCAAATGCCTCCCCAGGTTTGGTTGATATAGATTCAGACAACGACTACGATCTCTTCATTGGCGAACGCTATGGCACTATCTGGTACTATCGCAATGATGGTGATTCAGCGAATTACGATTTTACTCTGGTAACAGATTTCTTTGACAGTATTGATGTGGGGGAATACTCTTCGCCAGAATTCGCTGACATTGACTGTGATGGTGATTACGATCTGTTTGTGGGGAAGGATGCAAATACTTCAGAAATGCTTGGTGACATATATTATTATAAGAATATCGGGACACCCGAAATCCCTGAATTTGAACTGACAGCCAGGAATTATCTGATGATGGATGTTGGCTGGCTGCCTAAAAGTCAAATGGTCGATATAGACGAAGATGGATTCAAAGATCTTTTTGTTAGCACTGGATACTATATTAACTATTTTAGTAACACTGGGTCGGTAACTCAGCCATACTTCACCCTGGTTGATACACAATTTCAAGACATTTATGAGTCAGGCATTAGTCCATTTTTTGTGGACATTGATGCAGATGGCGATTTTGATCTAATCAGCGGTGAAGGAGCGATTCCCGGTCCCCCTTCAATTGCACTGTATATAAATGAGGGTACACCGAGAAACCCAAATTTGCAACTTTATAATCCCAGTTTCGTGACGAATCCCGATTTTGTCGTGTGGATATTGCCAGCATTGGCAGATATTGATACTGATGGCGATTACGACCTTTTCATTTTTGATAGCGATAATCATTTCTATTACTATCTGAATGAAGGAACACCACAATGGCCTGATTTTACATTAATTACGAACCAATGGCAGGGGATTCACCAGTTTCCGCCCCCACAAGACGGTTGGTATGGTTTTGCTTTTGCTGATTTAGACGAAGATTTAGATATTGATCTTTTAATAGAGAGTCCAGAACAGAATAATATGTATTTTTACCGTAATCAGGGAAATCCTCAGAATCCTGTCATGGTTTTAGAAGACGAGCAATTCTTGGATCAGGATTACAGGGCGATTTACACTCCGCATCTTGTTGACATTGATTCAGATGATGACTATGATTTATATATAGGACACGCCAACGGCGGCATGCTCTTCTTCCGCAACATCACAGATGAACCGCCGGGAGTCCAGCCAAAAATAAAACATCCACAGTTCGGTTTAGAATTCACCTTCGGTCCCAATCCGGCTAATCCTACTACCTGGGTTACGTTTAACCTTCCCTACCCGCAAAAAGCGGAACTTGCCGTTTATAACCTCTTAGGTCAGAAAGTCGCCACCTTAGCGCAAGGCTTGCAGCCTCCCGGCAGTCATACCTATTTCTGGAATGCGTCAGATTTCTCTTCGGGTGTGTATTTGGTAATGCTTTCGACCATGTCGGGGTCAGGGACGACCCCGACTACGGAGACAAAGCGGGTTGTGGTTCTCAAGTGATTAGTGGTTAGTGACTGGTGGCTGGTAGCGCTGGGGCTTGCCCCCGCCTTCTGCCACGGGATTGAAATCCCATGCCCAGTTCTTGAGCACAAATTGGTTTAAACCAATGGTTACTAAGATCCAACGGATCGGCACAAGATCCTCGAAGGGGCAGGCAATCCCTACGCGGTGGTGCAGAGGGTGGTGATACTCAGGTGAGCATGGACAGGAGGTTCCTCTGTAGGAGTCCCTTCGGGAAAACCCCATGCTAATTGATTAATCGTCTATTATGACAATCGACGCAATACGTCTCAGATTCAGCATCATTGCCTGCGGAGCAATGATGGCTGGAGTGCAGGTTATCCTGATTCGCCGCGCGCTGGCTCTCACCGGCGGCGACGAAGTCGTCTATGCGATAACGCTGGCAATCTGGCTGCTAACGGTTGCATCCGGCAGCGCCTTAGGCAGTGTTATCATCAATAGAGTCGAAAAACTCGTCCATCTTACACCTGCCGTTATTATCGCCTTATCTGTTTCCATCCTGATAGCGCCTATCACTCTGGTTATCTCTGCAAGACTATTCTCGTGGATACCGGGGACGGTTCCCGGCGGCTGGAGTATTACCATTCCCATGATAGTTTCACTGCTGCCTGTCGGGATTTTCGGCGGGATGCTTTTCCCGTTGTTCTGCCGGGTTGCAGCGCAAACTTCGGGCAGCAGAATTGCCGTAATATACCTGCTCGAAGCGTCAGGCGCGTTTGCCGCTGGACTCGCCGTTACTCTGATATTCGCTCCGCGCCTGAGCGGATTGACGATGGTTCTCTTCTTTGCTATTATAGGAGTAACGGCTGCTGCCACACTGCTTTATCAGAGATTCCGTTTCTGGTTCTCACCTGTAATTGCGCTGGTTGCTGCTATTGCAGCTACACCATCGCTGCATAATTTAGACATTGCTGTCTTCTCTTCGTTACGTCCAGGTATTGAACTGAAAGAGATACTGGAGACGCCCTATGGCTTGATCGAAATTACCGAGACGCAGGGGCAGGTAACCATCTATGAGAACGGTCTGTTACTGGCAGTTTCCGATGATCCCGCCGGTGACGAAGAACGCGCTCATATCCCGCTCGTGCAACATCCAGCACCGCGAACAGTGCTCTGGATCGGAGGATCACTGGGCAACGGGGTATCAGAAGCGCTGCAGCATCCTTCGGTTAAACGTTTCGATCTGGT
Source organism: candidate division LCP-89 bacterium (assembly GCA_025774555.1). GTDB lineage: Bacteria > Electryoneota > B3-LCP > B3-LCP > B3-LCP > JALGVT01. Next base: position 153,957 of record JALGVT010000007.1, on the reverse strand, counting down.
GGAAGTGAACGCAGCGCTCTTTGATCTGCAATCTGTTTTTAATCCAACAGGTAACGACTATCACGAAGACGGGAGAATTACCCGTCACCGCGGCGACGGAAGAGCCTTTCTGGCAAAATCAAGATCCGATTCATACGACGTAATTGTCCTCAACCTTCCCGGACCGAGGACGGCTCGCCTGGCGAAATATTACACTGTGGAAGCCTTCCAGATTATCAAACGGGCGTTAAAGCCCGGCGGAGTGCTGGTGTTTCCCGTTCAATCATCGGAAGATTATATTGGAAAAGACCTCGCCGAATTGCTTGGCTCTCTTCAAGAGACATGCAGAAGCGTTTTCGATTCCGTTGCTGTGCTGCCCGGAGGGAATGCGTTTTTCGTGGCGGGTGATCTAACTATCGAACCGGCGTTGTCAGCCGATATAATGCAGCAGCGGCTGCAATCCAGAGATATTGATCCTCTGTACTGGGACAGCTATCGGCTGCGAGACAGGCTCTCGCCTGATCGAAAAAGAGCACTGTATGCTGCCATAAAAGCGTCATCCTCGCCAGCCATTAACCACGATGCCGCGCCGATCTGTTTTTATATGCAGCAAATCCTCTGGTCCAGACAGGTCAGAGGAGGATTCGCCGATCTACTGAAAGCCTTGAAGCCGATAACCGAGCCAGTATTATTGATACTGCTTCCCGTGATCTTGCTCTTCGCATGTATTGCACGTTTCATGATGCCAAAAAGGCGGCGCGTCACAGGCGCTGGATGGGCGCTTTTTGCGGTTGGTTTATCCGGGATTGCCCTGGAAATACTGGCGCTGGTAGCCTATCAGATCCACTTTGGAAGCGGCTACCGTGCAGTTGGACTGTTAATGGGATGTTATATGGCGGGTTTGGCGTCCGGCGCTGCTATTTCGGAAGCATTGAAAAAGAGGCGGGATTCTATTTTTCGCTGGATACAGGCTGCCTGGGGTGTTGTTCCTGTTGGGCTGATCGTTCTGGCGCTCACACCTTTGAATGAAATGCCCGTCTTCGGCGCGCTGTTTTTCTTCCTCTATCTGCTTATAATCGGAATCCTGGGAGGAATGCACTTTCCTCTGGCACTGTCTTTTTACCAGCGAGAATCAGCGACGCGAGCCGGATATTTCTACGCGCTGGACCTGGGAGGCGCTGCACTTGGAGCGCTCGCTATCGGTCTATTTGCTCTGCCGCTAATCGGGGTTTATTGGAGCTGTCTCTTTCTGGCTGCTCTCAACCTCACGCCGTTCGTTTTGATCAGCAGATAGAGAAATTCTATTCCAACGGTTCTATAACCAGTTTAAAACCAATCTTAAATGCCTTACCGTGCTGGATGGTCAACCTGTAGATCGGCAGCACGCAGGATGATTGATACACCCGCTCAAATCCCCCCTCGGATTGCGATACCGTTTCCACAGGATAACGCCACACTTCCGTAGGTTGCTCGAATCGGAAATTGACTGCGAATCTATCTGCTTCATTGATTAAGGAGAACTCTTTAACGTTTTCCGATATACCTCTGGATCGCAGAGGCTGTCTGTCGAGGGAATTATCATCACGGTAATAGCGATCCGGCGAATCCCCAGCCAGCATGGCAAAATTGAATTCCGGTGCGAAGAGGATGGTCAGCGGAAAATTACTGACATTCACTATTCTGTACTTGACCGCCAGACCGTTTTCGTTCTCGAGGAGTTGAACGGTCTTCTTAAGGTCGATCTGGTTGTCAACGACGTCTCCAATCCGGCGCAGTGTTATAGATTTTTCCTTCTCGACAGCACGGATTTCAACGATATAGGGTTGATTTATAAAGTCCCCCAACTCGCAATACTTACCGTTTTGCAGTGACTCAGGTGATTCCTTAGTGGATAAGAAATGATCCAGCATCGCGCCGCGGTGATGTCGATCGTAAATCAGATATTGATCCAACCCTTCTTCTTTCGATAAGACCTGATCGTGAATAGAAGAGCCTTCCTCGATCTCGTTATCGGCTTTTCCTACCATTTGATGGTAACTTTCCGGCTGTCTCGCAAGACTGTTCAACAGGTTAAATCTTGCCGGGATGTAGTCCAATTCGTAGATAGAGCCTCCGCGTGCAGGCGATATCAGCAATCCGACGCGCTCATTGCGAAGCATAATTTCACTATTACCATCGGCGTCGAAATCCCTGGCAATAACGTCGGTAAAGCCATCCCCTGAAGTTTCTATCTGGTTACAGATATCCTCTGCTTCCAGTAGTTTTTGATAGACAGCATGCCTTAAATGCGGCAAATAAAGCCCACCGAAAACGCCATGCCAATAGGCACAGTTGCATTGCGCTGCGTACAGGGCGCGTCTTGCGGCAGCCAGTTGATTGGAAGCATTCTTCTGCTTATTGCTGATCTCTCCTGCCAGGCTCTGTATCCGGTTGGAAACCCAGAGCGCTTTGCGGTACATGAAGTTCGACTCATCGTATTTGGCGATGAAATTACGCCAGAATCCACCCTTAAAGAAGGGGCGGATTTCATCAATCTGTTTTTCTTTTTCAAGTCGATGATATATCTGAGCGAATTTTGCGCCGCTCTCTGCCGGTAGCGACCATTCACTCATCTCAAAGTAACTGGCGCAGGGGAGATAAATTCTGCCGCGAGCCTTAAAATCTACGGAAAATTCAGAGCAGGTGGTCATGTTCAACCAACCCTCCTCTATGGCATTTTCCAACTGTATGAAAAAGTTCTCCAGCCAGCCTTTTGTATATACCCACTCATGCGTCCCGGGCCATAAACCGAATTTCTCGCCATCGTCGCACATGAGGAGGAGATTTTCACCGCTGTCATCGGCATTTTGCTGGAGGTAAGCGACAGTTTCTTCGGGTTTAGCGAAGGGAATCATGTAGCGTAATTTCATGCTGATCGGAAAGACGCCCACTGAACAGCCCTGCTCGTCAGTCAGATAATACCCGCGCAGCTCATCCGGGTTGACCCCGGCGGCATGAAAGTGATAATCATCCAGCGTTACAAACTTTACTCCAGCTTCAAAGAGCGGTTTGGCAAGGTGCGGCTCCCAGATGCGCTCTGCCATCCAGAGTCCCTTCGGATCGGCTCCGAAGCGCTTCTTTTCGTATTCGGTCATCATACGAATCTGACCAATTTTGTCCCTGTCAGGCAGCACCGCGAGGATCGGCTCGTAATAACCACCCGTCATGATCTCGAGCTGGTCATAGTCAACTAAATTCTTAACACGGTCAAGGAACTCCGGGTAATGATCTTCCAGCCAGTCGAGAAGGGGACCCGTGGTATGGTACATCATCCGAATTTTCGGATGCTGCTCGAGAGTTTCCAATAATGGCAGGTAAGCTTTTTTATATGCCTCTTCGAAAACATGGTCGAAATTACCCACCGGCTGGTGGTTATGCACACCGAGAATGAAATTTATCTTCTTCACTTTATTCTCCCTGCCTCAAATCCGAGCGCCGCGGCTCCGAGCGCGCCCGCCTTGGTTCCCAGATCAGCCGGCAGTATTTTAACTTCCGATGCCAGTTTAAGATAAGACCTCTCGTTTACAGAATGCCGAATGCCTCTGAAGAAAGGGTCGCCCAGTTCTGCGATGCCGCCGCCGATAATAATAGCCTGCGGATCGAATATGTTTATCAGAGAAACGCAGGCAATACCGAGCAGCTCACCCTGTTTTGCGATGAAATCTGCCGCTGCGTGGTTTCCAGCACTTGATAAAATGTTTACATCTTTTGGTGAATTGATGGAACTATCGCTCAGCTTTTGACGAGCAGCTTCAACAAACCACCTGCTGCCTATATATCTTTCTATACATCCGTAACTTCCACAAGAGCATTTAGGACCGTTCATGTCGATACTTATATGTCCCAATTCACCGCCTGCGCCTGTAGAACCTCGGTAAAGTTCTCCGTCTATTATAATGCCGCCCCCTATGCCCGTCCCGATTGTCAGCGCCAGCAGATGGCGGCAGCCTCTGCCCGCTCCCCAACGATGTTCTGCTAAAGCAAAGCAGTTAGCGTCGTTTTCGAGGATTAGTGGTAATTTAATATATCGTGCTATTAGTTCTATTAAGGGAACGTTACTCCATGAAGGGAAATTTGGCGATGCGCGAATAATCTTACGCTCTGCATCTAAAATTCCGGGTGAGCCCAGTCCGACACCGATGATTTCAGGATGCTCTGAAGCCAGTCGCTCGATCATGTCAGCCAGGCAAACCACGATCTCTTTGACCTCTTTACCGGGCGGCGTCGCTTCTTCTACTTGCGATATTATCCTGCCCTCTGTGTCGATGACGGCACCCTTAACGTTCGTCCCGCCGAGATCGAGCCCTAAAGAGTACACCGTTTCTCTTCGTTTCTGCATTGGTTGAAGTTATTTTTTAGACAAACAGAATGTAACTCCGCACGATGCTCTATTTCAATGTTTTTTCGTGTTTTTTTTAAGAGTAGCAGAGAAATATCGCTTGACAACGCTTCTGTTTTTTTATATCTTATCATTAGTGGCGGCTTTTCGCCACCAGATGCGGATACCGCCGTTTAATTATCGTTGTCACTATCCTTCACAGTTAATGAGTCAAATACTTTTAATTGAAGATTCCAAGGAATCCGCCCTCCATCTTACCCGGCTGATTTCCCAAAACATTGAAGCTGATCTGCTTCACGCTCAAAGCGGATTGGAAGCTCTGGGAATGATCGCCAGTAAGCCGTTCGACTTAATTATTGCCGATGTGCATCATCAACATATAGATAGGTTCGATATACCAGGTCAGCTCTTTAAGAAGGAGAACAGCCAGCGTGCGCCGGTTTTGCTGGTATCTGCATCAGGCGATGAATCGTACCCTGAAATTAAGGCTTTATCGTTCGGAAACGGTGAGATATTTGAACTTTCAACTTCCGGATTAAACTTCATTGCCTGGGTAAAAATACTCCTTACATTGACCCGTGAAGAACCTTCGATTCAACTTTCGCAAGCTCAAGCTCCTGCAAAGGAACTTTTTGAAGAGCGCCTCACAGTACAGGATAGTTCAGTTCTTCACAGAATTGGTGATATCACGGATTTTATAGCGGCTTTAGCACATGAAGTGCGCAATCCTCTGACTGGAATCAGCACAAATGTCCAGTATATGCAGATGACATTCGCAGACAGAGAGACTCAAAATGAGATATACAGCGACATTATGGAAGCGGTCACCCGGATCGATGCTCTTTTCCGGCAGGCAGTTGACCTGGTTCGTCCATTTGAACTGCGGCTCATTAAAACGGATTTAAACCAATTAGTCAGCGATGTTGTTGCTATGCGAACCGATGCCATTCGCGAGAAGAAAAATACTGAGCCGCTCTTTGAGCTGACGGATACACTACCGAATATTGAGGTAGATATTGCCAGTTTCACGACTGCCCTGACCATTCTACTGGATCACTGTTCCCGCAACGTCCCTGAAGGGGGAAATCTGATCTGCTCAACGTCTCTTAATTCAGATGCGGTAATACTGACGTTGTCTCACGATGGCGAAGGTCTTAGTAAAATCAGATTGAGACAGCTTTTTGAGCCTATTCCCGCATTAAAAGGCAGTGATCCGGGACTCGGTCTGTCTTATGTAAAAAGAATTGTTGATGAACATAATTTCCATATCGAAGCAGAAAGCGAGTACGGCAAGGGAACGAGATTCACTATCAAATTCCCTCTGAAAGTGAAATCTAACTAACGACAGAGAAAATATGCATTGGCGAATTCTTGTTATCGATGATGACGCTTCAATAACCCGATCCATTAAGAGAATTTTAGAAGTCGGCGAATATAAAGTCAGTTCTGCTGACACTGGCGAAAAGGGTTTAAAACTAATCGATAAATCGAAATATGATCTGATACTCCTCGATCTGCGCCTCGGAAGCATGGACGGCTTAGAAGTGTTAAAGCAGATAAAGGAGCAAAATCCCGGTCAGCTTGTCATCATGGTGACAGGTTTCGCCAACGTGGCAACGGCTGTCGAGGCGATGAAGCGCGGCGCGTATGATTATATACAGAAACCGTTCAGCACCGATGAATTGATGCTCGCTGTTGAAAAGGCAGTTATGACGGTTTCGCTGCGGAAGGAAGTTGAAGAACTGCGCCAGCGGCAAATGGAAAAAAATAAGTTCGATAAGATTATCGGCAACAGCCGTGAGATAAAAAAAGTGCTGTCGCTGGTACGTACCTTTGCCGCAACGGACATTACCGTCCTCGTTGAAGGGGAGAGCGGCACCGGTAAAGAACTGGTAGCGGAATATCTCCATTATCTGTCACCGCGGTACGCGAAACCGTTTATCGCCTTAAATTGCGGAGCCGTCACTAAAAGTTTGATTGAAAGTGAACTGTTCGGATACGAAAGAGGAGCGTTCACCGGAGCAGACCGTACCGGGCACATCGGATTTATTGAACGCTCGGATGGAGGCACTTTATTTCTCGATGAGGTTATTGAACTATCCGAAGAAGCACAGGTGAAATTTCTACGCGTACTCGAAAGAGGTGAGTTTTACCGGGTGGGCGGCACCAAGCTGTGCCGGGTCGATTTAAGAGTCGTTGCTGCTTCCAACAGCCCGCTTCATACCGCTGTTGAAGAAGGAAGATTCCGGCAGGATCTATACTACCGGTTGAACGTTGCGCACATTGTTCTTCCTCCGCTGCGAGATCGTAAGAGTGACATTTCGCAGTTGGCGAAATTCTTCCTCGATGGGTTCAACCGCAAGTTCGGAAGGCAGATACAGGGATTCACTTCTGCTGCCGAAGAGGCATTGACCTCCTATAGCTGGCAGGGCAACGTGCGTGAACTACGGAACATCATCGAACGCGTGGCATTGCTCAGCGATGATAAGGAGATAGACATTAAAGACCTATCTCTGGCTAATATTGCGCCTGCTCAGGAAGATGGACTTCATGTAAATCTCAACATAGACCTGAACAAAACCCAGAATGCTATCCGTGACGCCAATAACCAACTGATTCAAAAAATCCTGGAGATCACCAGCGGCAACAAGACTCAAGCAGCCCGCCTGCTCGGTATTCCCAGAGGGACACTCCGCTATCATCTTGTCCGGGATAACCCCTCTTCATAGTCTGTATTTAATTGGATTTTGTCATCCTGCCTTGGCGAATTGCCGCCGTTTTTATCCTAATGTTTATATAAATTGCCGGTTAATCCAAATTGTCGGTAATTCCATACCGTAATTGATATACGGTATTTTTATAGGAATAATGATATATTAAAATGTAATATATTATTTATTAAGAATATAAGACAATGTTAGCATTGATGTAGCTCCAATCTTTGTAAAAGGCATATTGTTTGCTATTCCTACGATGTGATACTGTTTTACACATCTGGAGTACCTATGGGGGAGAAAAAGAGAGTTCTCATCGTTGAAGATGATAACATCGTGAGGAGTTCTCTCGAAAGGCTTTTAGGGGAAGCCGACATCGAAATCGAATCTGCTGCATCTGGGGAAGAGGGACTGGAGAAATTCACAGATTCGCATCATGATCTCATCCTGACTGATCTTAAACTGCCGGGAATCGACGGCATTGACATGGTTTCCCGGATGAGGCAGATGGATAATGACTTGCCGTTTATCGTCCTGTCTGCTTATGGAGCTGGAGACGATGTGCTTCGCGCCATGGACCTGGGCGCGGTCCAGTATTGTAGGAAACCTTTCGATGCACAGCGAATTCTGGATCTCACAAGAGATTTTATCAATAAACAGGTTTCGTCTGATAAATTAGACTTAGAAATACTCAGCGCGAAACAAAAAGCTTCGGAGGAAGCGATGAGCAAAGAGACTGCTCTTAAATCCAATTCCAACGTCACCATTAGTTCAAATGTGCAGGGATTACTCAAACTGCTGGCACCTTTTGTAAGTATTGGCAGACAGGGGACTGGTGTGACCCATAACCTGAATAGTCCTCTCACCGGTATTATGGGGCATGTAGAACTAATGAAGATGAAGCATCCCGACCTCGGTAATGATCTGGAAGTTATTATGGATCTTACCAGGAAACTGAGGGACAGCATCGCCGAAATTCAGTCTAAATACGAAAACGAGACAATCCGTGAACCCCAGCTTCTTAATGTCAATCATATTCTACGCAAAGAGTTATCGTATCTTAAGACTGATCTTTTTTTCAAGCACTACGTTAAGCTTGAAATCGAATTCGCTGATTCCATTCCCAGCATAAAAGGCGTCTATGCAGATCTGGCGCTCTCTTTTGAAGAAATTTTAATGAACGCTATAGACGCACAGCGCGATCAGAGTGAAGCAAAGATAAAAGTAAGGACCTTCCTCGAAGGTGAAAACGTATGTGTTGAGATTGTGGATGAAGGACCTGGATTTTCTCCCGAAGCTCTGGAGCACGCATTTGATCCTTTCTGGCCAGAATTCCGGGAATTTGAAGATGGCAGCGTTCGAGTGGGATTGGGTCTCTTTTCCGCCGCGAACTGGTTGCAGCCGTATGGAGGAACGATAGAGCTATCTAACTGTCAGCCTAATGGAGCTTGCGTTAAAGTTACCATTCCTATCAAGAATAAAAAGTGATCTCTGATAGAAGAGGTTAAAACGCAGGCGCGCAGGGGGAACAGCGTCTGCGAACGATACAAAGCAGAGGGGCTGTCCCAAAAGAAGGAAACAACGTCATTGCGAGGAATCAGCCGTCCGGCTGATGACGTGGCAATCTCATATTTTACAGACTCTTAAAGATCGCCACACTTCGTTCACGATGACAATTAAAGGCTTTTTGGGACAGCCCCCTCATTTTATTATTCCCGTATCACTTTGCCTCAATTCAAGATCGAATCGAATGTCGCCCGCAGTTGAATAAAGAATGTGAGTTCTTGCGAAGCGCCGATAGGATGAAGGTGCGTATCCTCATCGAATATATTGCGGAAACCTAAATTGAACCATAATCGGCTCTTCCACAGATACTTCTGGAAAGAAAGGTCCACCAGCAGCAGATCATCAAGCCTGCCCGAATATAAACCAGAGCTGAGCGTTTCAATCTCCCCGTAGCCGTAATAATCTCTCGCAGGTAAATAAACAGCTTTTCCCCAAATTGAACAACCTTCTGCAATAGTTACGGCAGCAGTATAGGATAATCGGTATTGCGGCATGGAATTCCACTGTTCTTCAAATATGTCATCCCCCTCCACATAAATATTATACCTGAATGATAATCTCTGCCTGAAGCGAGACCGAATATCATGACTGACAGAAAACGTCTCGGTCAGAACCTGTCCATCTGTGCCTTTCATCGCGATCTCTTGGATGGGGAAAGTCATGTAAGTGGTGTCATATCCCACCGAGAATGCCTCCAGTGGGTAATCCATAAAATAACGGTAAGACAATCCTACGGAAAACCTGGCATTATCAAGGATTTCCCGTTTCCATGTTAAATCAGAACTGAAATAGCTGCTTTTATCAAGCTCTCCTGAAAGGCTGTACACGTCCGGGGCGATACCGGGGAACAGGAAGCCTTTGTCCGCCCAATATAAATCGCTCCAGGTCTCACCGGGGAGTTGCTGTGCAAAGGCGAGGTTCACCAGAATCTTATTATGCTCTCTGATAATCAATAAATTAGACAGCGCTGATTTCAGAGCGGATTCTCCATCCATCACCGTTATGTATGCCCCCAGCGTTGAATTGAGATTCGGCGTAATGCGACGCTCTATTTCTCCGTAGATGCTGACTTTATCAATAGTTTGACTGCCGGACAGCTCCGCGCCATCAGCAATCGTCCTATGCAAGCCGGCGCCAGCCTTTCCGCTTGTGTTCCCACCCGAATAGATTGCTTCTACGTTGCCGTAATAACTTTCTGCGATCCAGTTGAAATAAATATCGTAAGTGTTGTCCCGTTTATCTATCTCTTTGCGGGAATATTTAGTTCTGTAACGAATATTGAGAAAATCACTCAGCGGTATGAATCCATTCAATCCAATATGGAGCAGATAGTCTTCCATTGGGATTTCTCTTCCGTATGTTTTTAAAAATTGCATACTTGAAAAATCTGTACAACCCATAAAAAGGTTATGCCTGCTTCCAGATACATCTACTGATGTTTGTGAATGATACGAAAGCGACTCCATTTTAGGATTGAGGTAATTGTTAATGCTGTGGCAGCGGTCTCTCATCGCTGGATCGGTGAGATAATGATCCTGGTACACCCATCCACCCCCGATGCTGTAATTCTCCCTCGACCAGGCGATACAGGCTTCTTCATCCGCGCCGATTCTATCGACGTTCGGACTGTAATATTCGGTATATCTATAGGGACCCGGCTCACCGGTTTCATTGCCAACGCCGTACTTGCCTTGAAGAGATAGTCCAGGTTTAGCTGGGCGCGTGTAAAAATGAATCAACCCGCCGTCACTGAATTCACCTTCGTGAATCTGCGGTGTACTGATGATTCTGATCGAATCCACGCTGCTGATTGAGATCGGTAAAGTATTGATGCTTTTTAAATCGAACGAAGCGACGTCCATTCGTTGTCCATCGATCATGACAATCCAGCGGCTGCTCATTTCCGGTGATAATCCGTTAACGCTGTATCCCCAACTGAATCCGTCTATGGTCATGCCATCCCAATTATCCACCAGCATAAAGAGGTCGCTCAACCGGAACAGCCCGGCTTCTGCTATCTCTTGCGAACTGATCAACTGATTTGTGAAATCATCAGCGGCGTTTCCAGCGGTAAGGGCAGGAACAATCAGGAGGGACAGTAGCATTACGGTTACTGTATGCGAACACCTCATTTCAGAAATTCCCTCATCCAATCGGGCGTCGAAAACGTTCGGCTGACACCGCCGGATAGGTAGAACATATCGATCCGCTTTGCTGTATATATCCTGACATAAGATGCGGAAAGTTCAAAGCTCCAGGCGCTGTACAACTTTGATTCTACCCCGGCGACAATAGCAGCGCAGAATTCAGATTCGAACCGGCGATGCTTCTCGATATTTTCACCTTCGAAGACGAAGCGGAAGGTCCCCACCCGGATGCCTGCCGAAAGATCGAAGACGCGGGATAGTGGGATCACGTCCCCCCAGCCGAAGTACGTGTATTCTGAACTGAAATCGGGTTGGTTGTTTGATAATGCGGAGTAGGGGAGGAAGGTTATGCCAACTTCTACTTCACCGTAATAAAAAGGCATGGTGACCGACAGGTCGATGCCCGTCTCCGGCTGCCAGATGTCGTGGAAGTTAGTTTGTCCTACATCGGTCAATCCACCGGTATAGACCGAGAATGTCTCAAGCGGCTGTTTCCCTTCAGCCGCCACAGATGCAGAGGATAGTAAAATCGCCGCCAACAGCATAACGGCGATAGGGTGGTAGCGATTCATTGGTATTATGTTGCGTGCCGTCGTACGCCCTCGTGTGACAGCCAAACGACTGGCAGACGGGGGCGTCTGCCAGCACAAATATGGTATAAAAAGAGATTCTTCGTCTCGCCTGCGGCGGACTCAGAATGACATCCATGCACTCATTGTTATCAATTTGAAATAATCCTCTTCCTCACTTTTTCTTAAAATACGCCGTAATCTCGTGGCAGAATGAGATACCCTGCTGCGATAGACCAATGCATTCGAGGTGCCCCTCTTTCAGGGGAGCTTTCGGGACCAACACATCGACGCCCCACCATTTCATCAGAATCCGCGTCGTTCGCAGAACAATTTGATTGTTGAAGCCGGTGCTGGCAACCAGTATGATCCCCTTGTAGCCGTATTTTCTAATTTTACGGATCAACTTTAAACCTGCAGTCTGCCTTTCCATCGTAATATCAGTGATGATCAGTTTGTAATAACCTGCGCCGACCTCTTCGAGCGTCTGGTATCCTACAGCCGCGTCCCAGGCGTGGTCAAACTGAAAATCTATCGGCTCGAAGTGAGCTAAAAGCATATCGACATAATCGGCGTTGTCGTCAACGATCAGCGCTGGTTTTGGCATAGTCTATGTCAAGAATTGTTGCTGGCAAAGGCGGGCAAACAGCTCGCACCGCTCTAATAGTTGATTATAATTTCCCTGGTCGATGATTCTGCCCTGTTCGAGGACTATAATCCGGTCCGCCTTGCGCACCGTCGCCAGGCGGTGCGCTATAACGATCATGGTATGGTTCTCACGCAGGGATTCCATCGCCTGCTGAATGAGCATTTCCGATTCGCTGTCAAGTTGCGACGTTGCTTCATCAAAGATGATTATCGGCGGATCGTGCGCCAAGGCGCGCGCTATGGATAAACGCTGCTGCTGACCGCCTGAAAGTCTCACACCACGGTCTCCTACCACTGTATTGTAGCCTTCCGGCATGGCTGAAATGAAGTCGTCTGCATTTGCCAATTTTGCCGCAGAGCGGATATCTTCTTCCGAAATATCAGCACAACCATAAGCGATGTTATTGCCCACCGTGTCATTAAAAAGCACTATGTCCTGTGATACCACGCCGAAGAGCTTTCGCAAGCCCACTGAATTCAGTGTCTTGATGTCCTTGTTATCGAGTCTGACTACACCCAGAGTTGGATCATAGAGCCTCACTATAAGCCCTATCAGTGTTGTTTTCCCGGCTCCGGAAGGTCCGACCAACGCTACCGATTCATCCCGTTTGATCTGTAGATCGATCCCCTCTAAGGCGTCAACATCAGCGCCTTCATATTTGAAGTGTACATTGTCTAAAATTATAGCATTATTGAAAGTATCTACGGCTGATGATTTGGATGGTTCGGGCAGCTCTTCGTGAATGTCCATGATGCTGAAAATACGGTCTGCGGATGCCGAAGCAATCTGTATCGAAGTGTAGGCGTCGCCCAAACCCTTGGCAGGAGCCAGAATCGAGAAAAGGATAGCTATAAAACGCACGAAATCTTCACCGTCGATGGATTTTACGTCGAAGACCAGATAGCTGCCGTACAGCAGAATCATCGATATAATCGCCATGCCTAAAAGCTCAGTTGTGGGCAGAGTGAGAATATCGAATCGTTTCTGCCGGTAAGCCTTCTTAAAAAATTTTAGTGATTTCTGGTGAAATAACTCATCCTCTTCAGCCTCTGTGCCCGATATCTTAATCAAACGGATACCGCCCAGCCTCTCGTATATCAGCGTGGTTACTTCAGCTAAAGCTTCCTGTACCCGACGGCTTTTGCGTCTCAGGCTCTTGCCGAATTTATCAATGAGGATTCCGGCGATGGGCAGGATGATCAGCGCTGTCAGCGTCAATTTCCAGGAAATGGCAAAAAGTAGAAACAGGAAGATGATAATGGTGAAAGGTTCCCGCATAACATAGCGGATCGCCTTCATCATCTTATCGTTTAAAGCAGTTACGTCATTTAAGGTTATCGAAGCTAACTCACCAGATTTGCGCTTATGGAAGAAACTCAGAGATTGCGATAACATGTGACTGTATAACTTATCGCGCAGATCCTTGATGACGCGCTGTTCGATGAAGCTGATTGAAAAAGCCTGCAAGACGTTGAAGAAGTTCCGAAACAGGTAAGCGAAGAAGAAGATCAGAACGGCGCGTTGAATAATTTGAAAATGACTGCCCTGACCGATCAGGTTCCACGCATAGCATTTAAGTGTATCGTTCAGATTAGAGAATTGCTCTGCGCCCACCGCGTTGAATTGTCCCGCTTCCGGTGTGAATATAGCTGTGATGAATGAGGCGGAAAACCAGATGGCTATGGCGTTAAAAAGGGCATAAAACAGCGAGCAGAAAAAGGCGAAAAGGAGCGCCTTTCTATAGGATTGGATTAATGTAAAGAGGCGGCTGTACGATTTCATGCCAACTGTGCGGTAATGGAAAATACAACTATTGGTTTGCGTGATTGTCCGATTAATGAGCAATCGGAAAAATATAGGGATAACTTGCCGCTAAATCAAGCGATGATTGCCTCTTTCACGATTGAACGTAATTTAGCTAAATTCTAACAATGATACTGAAGAGAAGAGACGTATATTATTGGAGCTGTCCTAAAAGTCTATAAGCTGTCATTACGAACGAAGTGTGGTAATCTCTTAGTGTTTGTAAAATAGGAGATTGCCACGTCACTACGTTCCTCGCAATGACTCAGTATTCCTCTTTTGGGACAGCTCCGTCTTCGCTGAATCGGAAAAGTTTGGACAAAAATAATGAGCACACCTCCCGATAAATCCAATAAAAAATCCGTCCTCTTCGTCTGCACCCATAATTCCGCCCGCAGTCAGATGGCTGAAGGATTATTAAACCATCTCTACGGAGACCGGTATCAGGCTTTCTCTGCGGGCACTGAAAAGACCCATGTCCGTCCGCTGACAATCGAAGCGATGAAAAATATTGGTATTGATATATCTCATCATCAATCAAAGACTGTAGATAGTTTCGGCAATATGGAGTTCGATTACGTCATCACCGTCTGCGACAACGCCAATAAGAACTGTCCCTATATTCCCACCCGAAACGCGAGATTGCACTGGTCTTTTGATGACCCTGCCGTGGCAGAGGGCACTGAAGCAGAGAAACTTGCCGTTTTCGAGAAGGTTAGAGATGAAATACTCGAAAAAATCAATTCGTTTTTTAAGAAATGAGACGGTGGCTGTCAAGCCGTTATTTTTTGTGCCGCCGCTTGGATAATTACTTTCAAACTGATATTGCAGACAATAATGCCTTGACAATAGGAGAGGTCTTACTTATATTACCTTTGACTTAAAGGTCGATCATTCTAATCCAAAAGGACGCCTCGCTTAAATAACTGTATAGAAATTAATTCATGTTATTCAAACAGGGGAAAAGCGGATATCTGATCCTCGAAGACGGCGTCGTTTTTTATGGGGATTACATGTACAATCCTCAGGAAACCTTCGCCGAAGCCGTTTTTAACACCTCACACAGCGGTTATCAGGAGATATTGACCGATCCATCCTATAGTAATCAATTTCTCGTCTTTACCGCACCGCACATTGGTAACGTGGGCATTAACAGCGAAGATTATGAATCATCCAGAGTACAGGCTGCTGGCGCTGTTTTGCGTAATCTGTCACCATTACCGAGAAACTGGCGTTCTGAGACGGGCTTTGTAAAATGGTTGGCGGAATCGAATATCCCTCTCCTGGTGGGCGCCAACACCCGGGGCATCACTCTGCATTTAAGAAAACACGGCGCTATGCGAGCTGGTCTATTTCCAAAGGATGTTTCCTTGGAAGATGCTTTGGAGAAAGTTCGTCGCTCAGAGAGTATGGCGGGCGCTGATCTGGCGTCGAGAGTAACTTGCCAGTCGCAGTATTCCTATAAATTTGACTCTGCGCAGAGCCGTTGGCATCGAGCTGACGAATCCGGCAGAGGTCTAAAAGTCGCTGTCCTCGATTTTGGCGTAAAAAAGAATATCCTTCAGGAACTAACCTGTCGGGGATGTGACGTTACCGTTCTTCCAGCACAGACTTCAGCAGATGAGATTATTAAGGGCGGATACCATGGACTGCTTGCTTCTAACGGGCCCGGTGATCCCGCCGCAGTGAAATATGCCATTGATACAGTACGTGAGTTAATCGGCAAACTCCCCCTTTTCGGTATCTGCCTGGGGCACCAGATATTATCGCTGGCTGCCGGTTTGCAGACCTTTAAATTACCTTTCGGGCACAGGGGATCGAATCACCCCGTGCGCCGCGAGTCTGACAAGCAAATTGAAATCACCAGTCAGAATCACGGTTTTGCGGTTAGGTCTGAAGGTATAGGCAATGATTGGCGGATTACCCATCTAAATCTCAATGATGCAACCGTCGAAGGAATCGAACACACGAAATTGCCTCTGTTTTCCATTCAATATCACCCGGAAGCCAGTCCGGGTCCTCATGACAGCCTGAATTACTTTGACCGCTTTGTCCAGGAGATGAAAAGTGCCGCGCAATGAGAATATACAGTCAGTTCTAATTATAGGCAGTGGTCCCATCGTTATCGGTCAAGCCTGCGAATTTGATTATTCCGGGACACAAGCGGTGCGCGCCCTTAAAGAAGAAGGAATTCGCGTTATTCTGGTCAATAGCAATCCCGCCACCATCATGACCGATCCAAAAGTGGCGGATGCAACCTACATTGAGCCGCTCGAAGTTGACATCATCGAAAGGATCATTGCCCGTGAAAAACCAGACGCGTTACTTCCGACAATGGGAGGTCAAACCGCCTTGAATCTGGCTGTTGCCTTAGATCAAGAAGGCATTTTACAGAGGAATAATATTAGCATCTTAGGCGCCTCAATCGAGGCAATTCAACTTGCTGAAGACCGTCGGCAGTTTCATTCTGCTATGTGCAGAATCGGACTTGACATTCCCAATGGAGGATTCGCCAAATCAATCGAAGAGGCAGAAACAGTCATTCATGAAACCGGATTTCCTGTCATTATTCGTCCCTCCTTTACACTCGGCGGAGTAGGAGGAGCAGTTGTCTTCAATCGGGAGGAATTCAGCGATCGTATAAACTGGGGTTTATCTTTAAGTCCAATCGGCGAGGTGTTAATCGAAGAAGCGTTGATCGGGTGGAAGGAATTTGAACTTGAGGTGATGCGGGACTGCGCCGATCAATGTGTAGTTGTCTGTTCAATTGAAAATGTCGATCCGCTGGGTGTCCATACCGGCGATTCTATTACTGTTGCGCCCCAGCAGACCTTGACCGATAAGGAATATCAGTTGATGCGCGATGCAGCATTTGCGGTAATTCGCGAAATTGGCGTTGCAACGGGAGGCAGTAATATTCAGTTTGCCGTGCATCCCGAAACAGGACGCATGGTTATTATCGAGATGAACCCGCGCGTCAGCAGATCTTCAGCTCTGGCGTCCAAAGCGACCGGTTTCCCTATAGCGCGTATAGCCGCTAAACTTGCCATAGGCTACCGGTTGGATGAAATCTCTAACGCTATCACGAAGAAAACTCCAGCCTGTTTTGAACCGGCTTTAGACTATGTTGTCGTTAAAATACCACGCTGGACTTTTGAAAAATTCCCGACTGTGGATCAAACTCTCGGCAGCCAGATGAAATCTGTCGGCGAAGTAATGTCCATCGGGCGCAGTTTTCCAGAAGCCCTTCAAAAAGCGCTGCGAAGCCTTGAGCAGAACAGGATGGGTCTCGGCGCAGATGGTCAGGACGTCATTGCCTCAGATCATATTGAACCTCATCTGCTCCCTGAATGGCGTAAAACCATCAGAAGAATCCTGGGAACGCCGCGTCCGCAGAATATTTTCTATCTTCGTCATGCCGCTAAACTCGGGTTGTCACCAGAGGATATTGCCAGTGTTACGGGGATCGATCCCTGGTTTATCGATCAGATCGCTCAAATCGTGGACGTCGAAAAGAGGATACATGCCATTTATTCCCATAATAATTCAGATTTAACACATCTTCGTCGAACTTTTGATCAGCAATTATTGAAAACTGCCAAGAGATACGGATTTTCCGACGTGCAGCTGGCAGCCATGCTGGGCGCCACTGTGGATTCAATCAAGAGACTGCGAGAAGTGCACAATATTTCACCCGTCTATTTTTCCGTGGATACGTGCGCCGCTGAATTTGAAGCCTACACACCTTATTATTATTCGACTTATGAGGATGGCGACAGTGAGGTAGAGATCGGGACAAAACCGAGAATTATAGTATTGGGCAGCGGTCCAAACCGTATCGGGCAGGGGATCGAATTCGATTACTGCTGTGTGCACGCTTCAATGACTCTGCGCGAGGAAGGGTACACCAGTATCATGGTGAACTGTAACCCTGAAACGGTATCGACCGATTATGACGTTTCTGACCGGCTGTATTTTGAGCCAATTACTTTAGAAGACATTATTGAGATATGCAGCACTGAAAAACCCGACGGCGTCATCGTCCAATTCGGCGGGCAGACTCCGTTAAAAATTGCAGAAGCTCTCCTCGAATCTAACATCAAGGTATTAGGCACCAGCCCTATACGAATCGCAGAAGCGGAAGACCGCGAGAAATTTGGCGCTTTACTAAAATCTCTAAGGATACCTCATCCAGCCTATGGTATCGCTAAGGATTTCACCGCGGCGAAGGAGATAGCTGAGCGCGTTGAATACCCCGTCTTAGTGCGCCCCAGTTTTGTGCTGGGCGGCAGAGCAATGGAGATCGTCTATAACAGCGATGAACTGGACGTCTATCTACGTGATTCTGCAGGTGAACTAACCCCTGAACACCCGGTTCTCATTGATCGCTATATCGAAGATGCATTCGAATTTGACGTGGATGCCGTCTCCGATGGTGAAGAGGTGATTATTTGTGGGATTATGCAACATATCGAAGAAGCCGGCATTCACAGCGGCGACAGCGCTTGTGTGCTGCCCCCATTTATTCTGGCAGAAGATCAGAGATGCCGGATGATAGAAATTGTCCGCAGCCTTGCAAAAGCGCTTGATGTCATCGGATTGATGAACGTTCAGTTCGCCTTCCAGGATGGACTGATGTATGTATTGGAGGTGAATCCTCGCGCCAGCCGGACGATTCCATTTGTGTCAAAAGTAACAGGCACTAACTGGGTAAAAGTGGCGACGCGGTGCATTATCGGCAGCTCTCTTCAGGAACAGGGCGTGGCAGAGAATCTCAGTCCGAACCGTTACGCTGTTAAAGAAGTCGTTTTTCCATTCAGCCGGTTTGAAGGGATCAATCCTTTTCTCGGACCTGAGATGCGTTCCACCGGGGAAGTGATGGGTATTGCTCATACCTTTGGTCAAGCCTATTCAAAAGCTTTATACGCTTCGGGGACATATCTTCCAACCTCAGGGAACGTGTTCGTCTCGGTAAATCACCGTGATAAGGAGAGAGTTTTAAACATCGGCAGAGGTCTGGTTCATCAAGGATTTAAAATATTTGCCACCAAAGGTACGCGGAAATACTTTTTGGAACACGGCATAGAAGCTGATTTCGTTTATAAAGTCGATGAAGGCAGACCTAACATAGTGGATATGATGAAAAACGGCGCAATACATTTGCTGGTCAATACACCCCTTGGCAGTGAATCGTACTACGACGAACGACTTGTTGGAGAAACTGCCTACCGGTTGGGACTCCCTTTGATAACAACTCTTTCTGCCGCCGAAGCAGCTCTTGAAGCTATCGAAGCTATCGGACAGCGTCCCCTGACGCCTTTCAGACTTCAGGATATTCAAACAGAACAATCCTGAATATTTTGCACTCCCCATTGCCGGTTATATAAAATACATCCCGATTGCGTTGTCAATCAGGACTTAAATATACAGATGACAAATTAATTTAATGATATTAAACGCTTTCGTTTTTGTTGTGTCCAATATTGTAAAAGCGTCTCATCCCAACTGCGCGAACTAACTGTTATTATCTAAAATGCCTGGAGGAAACCTGATGAAGTCCCAGCAACCTGATCTGAAACGTCTGCTGATTTATTCCCTGCTCTTCCTTCTGGTCGTGGCTACTAACGCCTTCTGCCAGGATTTCTACGATATTGAAACGATCAATACCGTTGAGCTTATATTTGCGGAATCCAACTGGGACGAAATATTAGATAGTCTCCGCCTCGCTGGGGATGAAGATAGACTGGCAGCTACAGCCATCATCAACGGTGAACAGTTCGACAGCGTCGGTGTGCGCTATAAAGGAAACAGCTCGTACAACCCGATGAATGTAAAAAACCCGCTGAACATTAAGCTGGATTATATTCTTGATGACCAGCTTTTGGAAGGATATGGCACGCTCAAACTGGCGAATTGCTTCAAAGACCCGAGTTTCATCAGAGAGGCTGTAAGTTATGAAATAGGCAGGAAATATATGGCAGCCAGTCAATCTAACTTTGCTAACGTTCATATAAACGGGGAGTTAATAGGTCTATACTCCAGCGTGCAGGATGTTGACAAGTATTTCTTGCGTACTCATTTCAGTAGTGATGAAGGCTCTTTCTTTAAAGGTGAACTTGAACCCGGACCACCTTCTGTGACAATCATCTGGGGGTATCTTGGATCCGATTCGGCAGCTTATGAACCATACTATGAGATAGAATCTGATTATGGCTGGGCTGATCTGATTAATTTCCTCGACGTTTTCAATAATACGCCCCAGGATATGGAGCAGGTTCTCGACGTCGATAACCACCTCTGGATGCTGGCGTATGATATATTGATGGTCAACCTGGATGCCCCGGTCAATTTCGGACATAATTTTTACCTCTACAGAGATCACTCCGGACAATTCAACCCAATAATATGGGACCTGAATGAGAATTTTGGCGGATTCACGTTTTTACTGGGAGGTTCCCCGCTTTCTCTCCAGCAGATGCAGCAGTTAGATCCCTTCCTGAACAGCGCCAATCCCAATTACCCCATCATCAGCATGATATTGACCGATCCGACCTATAAAAAGATGTATATCGCTCACATGAAGACGCTCATCGAAGAGAACTTCGATAACAACTGGTACTTAGATAGAGCGCTGGAAATCCAGGACATTATCGACGACGACGTTCAAGCTGACCCGAATACATTCTACACCTACAGCGAGTTCCTTAACAATATCTATTATTCCGTTGGATTTGGCCCCGGGACCATCGTAGGTATTACTCAATTGATGGACGCGCGAATAAATTTTCTGAATAATCACCCCGATTTCCAGGGGATTCCTCCAACTATCACGGACATCTCATATTCTCCAGCCACTGTTCAACCCAATTCTACTGTATGGTTCAATGCAGTTGTGGATAATGTCTCCGAAGTCATGCTGGGATACCGGTACGGCATGGCAGGCAGTTTCCAGAAGACGGAAATGTTCGATGATGGCAACCACAACGATGGTCTGGCTGGCGATGGTATCTATGGAGTATCCCTCGAAGTTGGATCTTCTGACATCGATTACTATGTCTATGCAGAAAATTCAGACGCGGCGGCGTTCCTGCCGGTCAGAGCGGAGTATGAGGACTTCAACTTAGCCGTAAATTCCGAGCTGGCGATAAACGAATTCATGGCGGATAATGAAACCACCGTGCAGGATCCACAGGGAGATTACGATGACTGGATTGAAATCTACAACGGATCGACGAGCACAATCGACTTAAACGGCATGTACCTGACTGATGATCTGTCACAGCCGGACAAATGGGCATTCCCGGATACATCGATTGATGCCGGACAGTTTCTGATCGTCTGGGCAGATGAAGACGAGGGTGATCCCGGTCTGCATGCCAGCTTTAAATTGAGCCGCAACGGCGAGCTAATCGGTTTATACATTGACGATTTTGGGACTCTTGTATTGCTCGATTTCATCGATTTCGGACCCCAGGATGAAGATATTTCATACGGACGCTACCCTGACGGCTCTGAAAACTGGGATCAGCTTTCCCCGACACCGGGTTGGGAAAACGCCCTGCTGGGAGGATCGGACGTTATTATAAACCTCACCTATCAATATGGATCACCCGTCCCGGCTGGTGGAGGAAATGTTTATTTTGACGTCTATGTAACAAATCAGGGTATGGCTCCCTATGATTTCGACGCCTGGCTTGATGTATCGTATGAAGGTGGCGTTCCGACGACGGTCGTTCAGAGATCATTCACCAACTATCAACCCGGATGGACGATAGACAGACCGAATATGTTTTTCCCCGTGCCGTCCAGTTACGCTGCAGGAAATTATACTTTCGCCGGTAATGTAGGCGGCTATCCGACCATCTGGGATCAGAGCAGTTTTCCCTTCGTTAAGGATGGTATGACAGGGATGCAGGAGTTCGATTTATGGGTGCCGGACGGGGTGCCCGATCCTTTCGATGAAATCATCACTGGTGATAATTTTCATCCTTCATCCTTTGTCCTTTATTCTTGCTATCCTAATCCCTTCAACCCGACCACCACTATCAGCTTCGATCTACCCGTAGCAAGCCAGGTGAAATTGGATGTGTTTGATGTGAAAGGTCGTCATGTAGGGGCGAGGTTACCTCGCCCCTACATGACCGGTTCCCACCAAATCACCTTCGACGGTTCGAATCTATCTTCCGGGATATACATCTACCGCCTGATCGCTGGGGACTTCACCGCCAGCGGCAAGATGGCGCTGGTAAAATAGAGCAGATAAATCCGTAGTCGGGGTCGTCCCTGACCCCGACACCTAACCGTAGGGGCGCACGGCGGTGCGCCCCTTTTTTACGATCCGCGTAATCTGTGGTTAAGAAACTTTTATGGTCATTGCGAGGAACGTAGTGACGTGGCAATCTCCTATTATATATGTGCTTAGAGATTGCCACACTTCGTTCGCAATGACAGTTTATGGACTTTTGGGACAGCCCCTTTTATATCTATACTCCATCGACTCGATCCCCTACAACCACCCCTTCTCCCGATACCACTTCACCGTCAGCTCAACGCCCTCTCTCAGCTTAAATTCCGGTTTGAAGCCAAGTTCTTCTTCTGCCTTCCGCGAACTGATCAGCCAATAGCTCTGCATGATATCGTCCAGTTTCTCGCGGTTAAGCGTAGCCATCCTGCCGCTGACCGAAGCCACCCCCGAAAGGAGCTTGCTGACTGCTAATGCTACTCCGACAGGCACATTGATTCGCAACGGACGCCTGTTCATAGCTTCAGCAATCGTGCCGCTGACCTCATCCCAGCTATGAACTTCGCCGTCGGTTACGTGATAGAGATTGAACCCCGATGGAATATTCTTTTGCAGTAGCTGGCAGAAGCGGGCTATATCCAGAGCGTTAACCATGCTCATGTACCGGTTCCGCGAGCCGATAGAAGGCGATATCCACCATTTAACCAACTTGAAAAATATGTAAATATCGATGTCGCGGGGTCCATACACTGCTGGCGGGCGGATGATAGTGATCGGGAATTTACCTTCAAACTGCCGGCAGATGTTCTCTGCTTCAAACTTGGATTTACCATAGGAGGTGATAGGGTAGGGAGGAGCTTCTTCGCCCAGAGGATCCAGCGAAGGCGATGGTCCCAGAGCTGCCTGACTGGAGCAAAGCAGAAAAAGGTCGAGATTCGGGCAGACGTCAGACGCAGCTTCCAGAAGAGCTTTGGTGGTTTGGGCGTTGGCTTTCAGGTAGGCATCGTATGTTGCCGCTTTAACCGCGCCGGCGAAATGCAGGATGGTTCTACAGCCACTGATGGCTTTGCGTAGAGCATTCTGATCAAAATAATCCGCGCGTACTATATCGACCGGCAGTGTCTCAATCCACTTCGGCTCCGAATGCGGGCGCAGCAGGCATCGCACAGCATAGCCATCATTGAGTAGAGCTTCGACGACATGGCTGCCGACAAAACCGTTGCCGCCGGTAACCAATACTGGATTGCTCATATAGCTTTATCGTAAATACGGTAACGTTTATATATCTTCGCTCCAACCATCGCGGCTACTTTATTCATGGGCACGTTGTCCTCAAGAATCCAGGAAGTTTCAGCCCATTCATAGCCGCGCTTAACGCCTCGCTTAAGCGTCTCCATATGAAAGAGAACGTCGATCCCATTACCGCGGTATTCTTCGATCAGACCCATGGTGATGACGCGGATGTTTTTAATTTTACGCCGGTAGTAAAGCACTTTGAAAATGCCGAAAGGAAAGAGTCTTCCATTGCAATGGATCAGAGCAACGTTCAAATCGGGCAGCGCTAATGAAAACCCGACGGGTTTATCGCCATCCTCTGCTATGTAAGCTAACTCAGGATCGAGCACCTGTTTGAGGTCTGCCGCGGTATGGTCGAATTCAGCGGCGGTCATCGGCACGAAACCCCAATTCTTAGACCAGGCTTGATTGTATATAAACCTGACCTTTTCTATGTCCTCACGAAGGTTCTTGATTTTAATGGGACGAATTGTGATGTCCTGCTTATCCCTGATTTTTTCACCAACCTTGATTACCCTTTCGGGGATTTCATCCTTATGCAGCTTATAAGCATACAGATCTTTCGCTTTTGTCAACCCGTTCTTCTCGAAGAGATCAATATAATATGGAGGATTGTATGTCATCATGATAACCGGAGGGGAATCGAATCCTTCAATAAGCAGTCCACAACTGTCGTTTGCGGATGGATTCATCGGTCCCCGCATGGTTTTGATACCGCGGGATTTCAGCCAATCCGCCGCTGCGTCCAGCAAAGCTTTCGCCGTTTCCGGGTCGTTTTCACATTCGAAGAATCCAAAAAAACCGACCGGCTCCTGCCAGTATTCGATATGTGCCCGGTCATCGATGGCACAGATTCGACCCACTACTTTGCCGTTGCGGCGTGCCACCAGTCTGGTCATCTGAGCGTGCTGGAAAAAAGGATTGATCTTGGGATGAAGGAGCTTTTTCTGGTCAGAGATTAGTGGAGGCACCCAGTTGGGATCTCCACGGTAGATACGCCACGGCAATTTCAGGAATTCGTTCAGGTGCCGAGCTTTGCGGATAACCTCAATTTGAATCGACATAGAGAACCGTCCCGGTATTGAAGAATCAGGAAGTTGATGTTGTCACAATGTTGATAGGTGAATTGGTTACGATATCAGACCAAGTTCACGTCCTATCTGCCCCAGCTTATCGAGAGCAAAATCGATCTGTTCGAAAGTGTGTGTGGACATCAGAGATATCCGAATCAACTGGTTGCCCGGCTGAACCCCGGGAGCAACGACTGGGTTGACGAACACACCTTCCTCCTCTAATCTTTTACAAAATACGAAAACCTTGATGTTATCGCCGACGATGACAGGGATAATGGGAGTAGAGGATAAGCCGAGATTAAAACCAAGTTGTTCTAATCCATCTTTAATACGCTGGGTATTTGCCCAGAGACTATGGCGTCTTTCCGGCTCTCGCTGAATAATCTCTAAAGCTTTAATGACTGAGGCGACCGACGCCGGTGGTGGGGATGCGGAGAAAATCAATGCTCTTGAGTGATGCTTTAAATAGTGAATCGTGTCTTCATCCGAAGCGATGAACCCGCCGATAGAGGCGAGCGATTTGGAGAAAGTGCCCATGATCAGGGAAACCTTATCAATGACTCCGAAGTGTGCCGCGGTGCCATCACCGTTGGGTCCCAGGACCCCGAGTGAGTGAGCATCGTCAACCATAACGTCCGCATCGTATTTCTCAGCTAAATCAACGATCTCAGCCAGAGGCGCTATATCGCCCTCCATAGAAAACACGCCGTCCATGACGACCAGCCGTGTTTTGGCATCCTGAACGTTCTTAAGCACTCGCTCGAGATCCGACATGTCATTGTGATTGTACTTAAGCGATCTCCCGAATGCCAACCTGCAGCCATCAATAATAGAAGCGTGATTCAGTTTGTCTGAAATTACCACTGAGTCTTTACCAATCAGCGTGGCAATGACACCCTGATTGACCTGGAAACCGGTGGAATAGAGAAGAACCGCCTCCTTGTTGAGAAACTCGGCGAGCTTCTCTTCCAGCTTGAGGTGAATCAGAAGCGTGCCGTTGAGGAAGCGGGAACCGGCGCATCCGGTGCCGAAATCCCGAATTGCATCCATTGCAGCCTGTTTAACTTCAGGATGACTGGTTAATCCAAGATAATTATTCGATCCGAGCATCAGAACCTTCTGCCCATTCAATTCGACCATGGTGTCCTGATCTGATTCAACGGGTCTAAAATAGGGGTAGTAGCCCAGTTCCATAACTTGACGCGCTTCAGTAAAAGTGCGGGCAATCTCTCGAATCTTCATTCGTGTTCCTTTTTAAAGTAAATATTTATTCCTGAGGCTCTTTCCGCTGCAGGTTTGATCAACTGAAGTATTTATCCACGATATCTGCCACCACCGGTAAGCGGAATTCTTCACCGCGCAGTGCTGCAACCATCGCCCATACCGCAACAGCAGCAAGGACGATCAGAAGAACGTTCCAGACCACATTCCATCTGAGCGCCATCGCAATTAATTCAGCGATGAAAAGTACCAATCCCTGTTTTCCGTGGTGATAGGCGAAAGCATTATCTTTGCGATAGAGTAGAGCGTAGAAACACAAGAACGGAACATAAGCAAGAATTGCTGCCACCTTATCTGGTTCTTCATTCTCCACTTCACTGAAAGGGACCTCTTCGAGTGCGGGGGGAGCGCTCTCTTCTGGTGTGCTCTGATCATCATTCATGATAACCTCTTAAGACTGTCAGAAGTTCATCTATTTTTACGATGGATCGGTCTCCAGTCGCACGGGTTTTCACCTCTACACCGCCCGACTCAAGACTCTTCGAACTGATTACGATATGACAAGGAATTCCCAGCAGATCTGCATCTTTAAACTTGAAACCGGGGCGGAGACCGCGGTCATCGTAGAGGGTATTGAAACCGTCAGACTGCAGCATCTCGTATAGGTCATCAGCCCGCTTGCAAATCTCTTCTTTGTTCAGGTTCAAGCCTATCAGCTCGACGTCATAAGGCGTCAGGGTTTTCGTCCAGATGATGCCGTCTTCATCATGATTCAATTCTATGGCGCAGGCGATAATACGGGCGATCCCAATCCCGTAGCTGCCCATGACGATGGGTGTCTCTCGTCCAGCGGGATTGAGAATGTTGGCTCCCATCGCGCTGGAATACTTCGTGCCGAGCTTAAATATATGACCGATCTCAATGGCATGTGAAACTCGCAGCTTGCCTTTGCATACTGGGCATCCTTCACCTTCCTTAATGGTGCGAAGATCCGCCCACTTATCAGGCTTGAAATGCTGATCGATGTTCACGCCGCTGATATGGTAATGATCCTCATTTGCGCCAGTAATCCGGTCCCTGCCGCCCTTGATGCGGTTGTCGGCTATCACCGACATCTTCGGGGCGTTGACTGGTCCCAGGAAACCGGCTTCGCATCCGAATAGCTCTTTGATCTCTTCGGGATGTGCCGGACGGAATGTTCCACCCAGCGCAGTCGTCAGCTTTGACTCTTCAAGATCGTCATCGCCCGCGAGCAGCGCCATCGCCGGTTTACCGTTTTCATTCATGACCACGAGTGTTTTAATCAGCCGTTCAGGCGTGACCTTCAAGAATCCGCTGACTTCATCGATGGTGCGCATATCCGGCGTCGAGACGCGCTCTGGTTCACTGCTGTCATCTGGCGCGTCCGGGTCAGAAATCGGATACGGTCTCGAGGCTGCTACTTCGAGATTTGCGGCATAATCGCAGCTACCACAGAGAGCCACGCGGTCTTCGCCGTGTGGAGATTCGACCATAAACTCCTGCGATCCGGTGCCTCCCATCAATCCGCTGGACGCTCCCACTATGAAATAATCCAGTCCGCAGCGGTCGAAGGCACGCTTATATGCTTCCGCGTGTAGATTGTAGCTTTTATCCAATCCTTCCTGATCGACGTCGAGACTGTAAGCATCCTTCATGATGAACTGTCTACCGCGCAAAACGCCGGAACGCGGGCGCGGTTCGTCGCGCATTTTGGTCTGGAATTGGTACCAGATCTGCGGCAGGTCGCGGTATGACCGGATGAAGGTTCTGGCTAAATCGCAGATGATCTCTTCGTGAGTGGGCGCCAGGCACATGCTGCGTCCCTTGCGATCCTTCAGTCGGAACATCTCATCACCGAAACCGGTGGCTCTGCCTGTCTCTTCCCATACTTCAATGGGATTCATAACCGGCATATAGAGTTCCTGCCCGCCGATTCGGTCCATCTCTTCACGGACGATCTGCATCGTCTTGCGAACGATTTTCCAGCCGAATGGCAGGTCGGAATAGATTCCCGCCGCTAACTGGCGAATCAAACCGGCGCGGATCATCAACTGATGTGATGGAATCTCTGCATCTGCCGGGGTCTCTTTCAGGGTGGGTATGAAAGCCTTGGAAAGGCGCATAAGTTTAACTTCATAAGGTTACATGGGATACGTCTTTACACGAGAATTAAATATAGGTTATTTTCTGCTTATTGTCAAGCACTTTAAAGGCACGATGTTCAATGAACGATCCTATAAATTCAGCTTGAAAAGCGGTGTAAAAGTAATTATATTTTATCTATGCCCCTGTAGCTCAGCAGGATAGAGCAGCGGTTTCCTAAACCGCTTGTCGGGCGTTCGAGTCGCCCCAGGGGTACATTGATTTTCTTGAGGTTAGGGGGAAGGTTATAAAGAGCGGAAATCTCCGTGCTACATGGTTTGCTACATAGCGGCTGTAATTTTCGCTTTTTTCGATAATATCTCAGCCGCTTCAAGGAGATCATCGGGCAATGCGTGCAAGTACCGCTCGGTTACAGAAATTGAGCTATGCCCCAATAGTTTCTGCACTGTGTAAATATTTGCACCACCCCTAAGAAGCTCTGTTGCGCTCGTATGCCTGAGTGAGTGTAATGTTAAATGATCTCCAAGTCCTGCCTTTTGCCGATACTTTCTGAAAAGATGCGTGAACCACGAGACGTTGTAAGGGAAAACTCTATCCTGTACCCGGTTAATTGACTTCAACAGATGAGCCAGCTCTAATGTGATTGGAACTGCTCGATCTTTTTTCCCTTTAGTGTTTCTGAAAGTGATTGTTTTGGATCGAAAGTCAACGTCATCCCATAGTAGCTTATAGACCTCTATGCGTCTCGCGCCGGTACTCAGAATGAATGAGAATATCGGTTTGTGCTGGTTGTCAACCGCTTCAAAGAATCTCTCGATCTCATCCGGTGTTAATGCACGTGGTATTTTCATATCGAGCCGAATCTTCAGATTTCTGATCGCGAAAGGATTTTTTTCGGTATAGTTGTGTTCCTCTGCCCATTGAAAAGCCGCTCGTAAAGCCGTCAAAGCAATATTCACCGTTCCCGGTGCCACAGACTTCAACCGCCATTCCCTGAACTTTTCAACATCTCTGGATGTGATTGAAGAAACTAAATTCTTCTTATCTTTCATAAATACTATGAAGATACTGAGTGCATCTCGATCTGTTTTAATCGTTCGGGGAGCCATTCGATCAATTCGGTCGGCAATGTAAAGTCCAATGAAATTCTCAAATGAGATACGATTGATTGAATTGTGTATTGGCAATCCTGCCTCAAGCCTTGTAGTTTCCACCTCTATCTTCCGTCTCATCTCCTCAGCCAGCTTCTTATCCGCTGTACCGGTTGTTTTCCACTTCTGTTCACCAAATTGATTATACCGAACATACCAGGTATAACCTTTACCTGTTCTGGATTTTCGTTTGTACAATGCTGCCATCTTAACCTCCGTAGAGAGTAAAAGCCGGACAGTGCCTACGCTCTTCACAGGTGATTAGCGTTTGGGTCGTCACCGATACCCAACTGTCCGGCGTTTGTTCCCCGTCAGACCCTATTGGACCAAATTGGGCAAAAAGCTAAGGTGTGATTTTAGTGTTGTTTTAATAGAGAAAAAGTGTTAGAGTTAAGGGTGACTGTAGAACAGGCTTCCCCCATGGGGGAAGCGGCAAACGTAAAAGGAGTCACCCATGCCCCGTAAGAAATCCAAGTCATCTCCACAAGCCGTCGTACGCGACATCAAGCGGCAAACCCGCCGCAAGTTTTCAGCGAAGTACCCCCATCTTGGCTTTCGGTTTTCAATGTTCATCTGATTTCATCCCCCCCTACCTCGCGTTTTGAATGCCTATTTTACCCCTAATATTTCCTTATTCAATCCCTGTTTTCCTGTTATTCAGACCTTATTTATGCCTTATTTTTAGTGATTTTACAATGTCAATTGTAACATTTCTTTCGCTTTTCCCCTTACAATATATATAAGCGGAAAATGTCAATCGTATAATAATTTCAAAACTGTGATATTTTGGCACTTTCATTTGATATATTCGATGAGAAATAATGATTTTAGGGGTTGACAAACGGGATTTTATTTATTATATTAAAGTCGTGTGTAAATCAATGGAGCCAGCCAGGGCTCTTCCCTGGCATTATAGTTTAATTACCATAGACCGGTTTCAGCTATCCGTAAGGACGCTGGCGCTTAACTCCATTGAGCGCACACAAAACCGGTCTTTTCATTTGTGTAAAATCAATGGAGAGTACAATGCAAAAGAAAGACGCCTATCAAGTTATCACAGACCGAATCTGTGAATTGCTTGAAAAGGGAGAAATCCCCTGGGAGAAGCCCTGGAATGCTGGCGCGGATATGCCGCGCAACTTAGTATCGAAGAAAGAGTACCGCGGAGTCAATCCGTTCCTGCTTTCTGCAATGAGATTCACTTCACCCTTTTGGCTAACATTCAAGCAGGTGAAAAAGCTTGGCGGTGGAGTTAAAGCCGGAGAAAAAGGCACTCCGGTAGTTTTTTGGAAATGGATTGAATATGAAGATAAGGAAACGGGAGAAAAGGAAAAGGTTCCGTTTCTAAGGTATTATACCATCTTCAACCTCACTCAATGCGCTGGTATACCGGAAGAGAAAATCCCTGCCTTAGAAGAGAAAACGCGTTCATTCAATCCCATCGAAGAGGCTGAAAGAATCGTTTCTGGAATGCCTCAAAGACCTACCATTGAACATATCGAAAGCCAGGCATATTACCGACCTTCAAATGATAAGGTCAACCTTCCGAAGAAAGAACTCTTCAAAAGCAATGAAGAGTACTACTCAACTCTATTCCACGAGTTGACTCACTCCACCGGGCATGAAAGCCGCTTGAACCGAAAAGGCATCATTGAACTGAATAGCTTCGGATCGCATAATTACTCAAAAGAAGAGTTGTGCGCTGAAATGGGATCTGCTTTCCTTTGCGGAGAGGCTGGCATAGTTGAGCGTATCATTGAGAACTCAGCCGGATATATTCAGGGCTGGCTAAAGAGGCTTCGTTCCGATAAAAAGTTCCTTGTTCATGCCGCCGCGCAAGCTCAGAAAGCATCCGATTTCATCTTAGGCAGAAAAGCGGAAGGAGTGAGATAATGCAAGCACTATATGAGCAATATCGTCCTTGCGATTGGAGTGAGGTTTTTGCGCAAGATAAAGCGATTGCCAAAGTGCAAGTTCTGGCAAAGCGCGGATTGTCCGGGAGAGCCTTCTGGCTCTCCGGGCAGAGTGGAACCGGGAAAACTACTATCGCAAAATTGATTGCCAGCGAAATCGCAGATCAATTCGATATTAGGGAACTAACAGGCAGGCAATTAACGGTAAATAGCATTCAAAAGCTGGTGCAACAATGGCATTATATCCCTCTTTCCGGCAAGGGATATGCCTTGATAGTCAATGAATCTCATGGCATGTCAAAGCCTGTTATCGAAGTGCTCTTTAATGTCCTGGAAGATATGGCAAGCGGTCAATTATCTAAGGTTACGATTATCTTCACAACAACAACTGAGGGAAATGATCTCTTTGAAGAACAACTGGATGCCAACCCCTTTTCCAGCAGGGTGATTTCGATTGCACTTGCCAGACGCGATATTTGTCAACCGTTTGCCGAACGATGCAAGCAGATTGCCGAGCGTGAAGGTCTGGACGGTCAACCCCTGGATGCCTATGTCAAGTTAGCCAGAAAGACCGGGAATAACTTCCGTGCAATGTTACAAGCAATTGAAATGGGTGAGATGGCGGAGGTCGCAAAATGAATGCTAATCCGATAATCACAAAGGAAAGATTCCCGGTTCATTCCGGGAGTCTTTCCCCCAAATATATCCGGGAAGTGGCTGAGGATTTCTTTTCCAGCCTAAGTGAGCGCACTTGCCGAACCTATGAGCAGGGACTTCGGGACTTCTCAAAATTCATCGGTGAAAGTGAAATCTATCCTGCACTCCTTAGATTCCTGCGGCTTTCTCCCATCGAGGCGTATCGCTTGGCTCTTCAGTATCAAAGCAATCTGCGGGAGCGTGGACTTGCATCGGGAACTATCAACACAAGACTCACAGCACTCAGGGCATTGGTAAAATTTATGCAGGTGATGGGATTGATTCAATGGGACCTAAAAGTCAAGAATGTTCGCACAGAAAGTTACCGGGATACTTCAGGACCGACGCAAGATGTTTTCCTGAGAATGCTAAAGAAAGCCAAGGGACAGCGTCTAAGTGCAAAAGCTAAACGGGATATAGCAATCCTCATGCTTCACCGATATTTAGGTCTCAGGCGCGGAGCCGTTGTCAATCTTGACCTTGAGGATGTGGATTTATCGGCTGGCAAGATTGCAGTCTTGGAAAAAGGATTGCAGGAGAAGCTAATCAAGACTTTGCCGGAAGGTACAAAAGCCGCCTTGCAAATCTGGATTGAGGAACGAGGCGATCATCCAGGTGCGCTATTTCATAACTTCCATCGTGACATAACAGTACGCAAGCGAATCTCAGGCACCGGAGTATATCACATTGTGAGGACGCTTGGCGAGAAGGTTGGAGTGAAAACCAGACCTCATGCAATCCGTCACAGTTCAGTAACCGATTTACTTGAACTCACAAATGGCAATATCACCGGAGTTCAGCAGTTCGCAGGGCATAAGGACGTGAGAACCACTTGCATCTACAACGATAACCGCAAGGACGAGGCAGGTCAACTGGCAACACTGCTTGAGGAGTGGGATAAAACAGCACAAAAATAGGAGCAGATTAAACCTTAAATAACAAAAGCCCTCTGCCAGGTGCAGGGGGTTTTTACTTAACAATTTACGCAATATCGTAAGTAAAATATTGCTTGAAAAATTGGAATCAGCCAAGCAAAATAATCCATGAAGGCGGGGTAGAATGATTCTGTTTGAAGATTCAGTGATTATTTTGAAATTCAATTATATATACGTTTTTATCCCTTGATTATTTGTCCTAAGAGACGTATATTGCATAACCTTATTCAAACTGCCATAAATCTTTCTATCAAATCCATGTACCAAAACAACAACAAAATAGAAGCCCGCTTGTGGGCTGCTGCAGATGAACTGCGAAAACGATAAGGAGGCGAAACGGAGTTTGAGCATATACCTTGATTTTTTACATCGAACTGCTTTACGAGGATCAGCGTTTTTTTCCGGTTTTTTGAGAAACGAAAAGCTAGGGCGAAGAATACACTATCAGTCCTTTTCAACTGTGCTCTTTTCGCCTTACATTGTATAACTGCGAGTTGATGCCTTAGTATCAATTTTCCAATTTCATCTACTGGTAGGAGAGGAAAGAGTTGATGACCATTTCCACAATAATTCCATGTAATTTTAATATGAGATGAAACTGTAGGTAATCCCGCTGCAATTCAATACATGAGCGGCGGATGAGAAAAAGATGAGGTATAACCATTTAATGAGCATTAGGCAGAAACCATTAGAAGTTGTCCGCAGGCCAGGCGAGTTTACCTCGGATAACACGCGGGTGATTGCCCGTTTCTTTCAGCCCGGTAATGAGGACCGAATCCTTGACATAGTACAGCGGGTACAGGATCTATCCGATGACACTATTACTTTACTCTTGATAAAAGTAAAGAAAGAGTACGCTGATCGTCATCGCGATTTCGAGAGGATCCTCATGCACCACTTTGACGAACTCACGCACCTCTTCGGTCAACAAATAGTACAGCACATAATACCAGACATTGAAGCGCTGTCATCCGAGCGTCAGTTGTTGCTTGGCGCCTATTTCACACTGGAATATTCCGTAGAGGCTGCCGCGTTGTTCAATCCTTCCATCGTTCCCCATCCAATCCAGGAATCCGTGCCTGATGGTAGTACGCGATTTATTATGAGCTTTCGCGCTACAGGTGAAGGACATATCTCCTCGATTGTCTTCCGTAGCGGAATTATCGGGCACGACTGCGAGATTTCGTTTGACCCGGTCAGCGACTACATTGAAACACCTGATTTCCAGAAGGATTCAGTTTATGACAAGCATTTGTTCATCCTGAAACTCATCGAGATGAATGCGTATAATGAGGTTACTACGGTGGTTTTCGACCACCTGCCCGAAGAGTTCACCTTCGATCAGTTACAAGATGCAGCATCAGAGGTCGAAAAGAACCAGCTCTTTCCCGCAGTATACCAGTCAGAGACATTCGAGACGATACGATGGCTGGCGCACTCGAACTATGAGCTGAAGTTCCGGAGTGATCGGCGTCTCTCTGCACGGGTGATTTTTCCTGTCTCCGAGAACGAAGTCAAAGGTATCGAGGACGCTCGTTTCGTGCGTTTCACAGATGATGACGGCTCTGTCACCTTTTACGCAACATATACCGCCTACAACGGCATGCAGATTCTGCCGCAACTGATCTCAACCAAGGATTTTATCCGTTTCAGAATCATAACGCTTAACGGCAAGGCGGTTCAGGATAAAGGTATGGCGCTGTTTCCTCGTAAGGTCAACGGGAAGTATGTCATGATTTCGCGCCAGGATGGTGTCAATCTACACATTATGTATTCAGAACACCTGCACTTCTGGCAGGAATCGAGTATCTTACGGCGCCCCAAGTTTCCCTGGGAGTTAACACAGATCGGCAATTGTGGTTCGCCGGTAGAGACCGAGGTTGGTTGGCTTCTCTTGACACATGGTGTCGGTCCTATGCGCAAATACTGCATCGGAGTCGATCTGCTGGACCTGAATAATCCTTCGAAGGTCATCGCCAGTCTGGACAAGCCGATCCTCACTCCTAATGGATACGAGCGCGAAGGATATGTCCCGAATGTCGTTTATACATGCGGATACATGATTCATCAAGACCA
The DNA here is from genome assembly GCA_025774555.1 of candidate division LCP-89 bacterium. Classification (GTDB taxonomy): domain Bacteria; phylum Electryoneota; class B3-LCP; order B3-LCP; family B3-LCP; genus JALGVT01. Next base: position 119,425 of record JALGVT010000007.1, on the reverse strand, counting down.
GTTGATCATTCCTTATGCGATGTCGGATGCAAAATGCGCCATAGCCAGCATTTCAGTCCCGGGGTTGCTTGATCAGTTGCTCAGTAAAGCTGATGCGGCGAATTAGTACCAGAAAATTCCGGTATTACTTCGGAAGCAGGATTCAGAGGAGCTTATACAGATATAATTTCTTAATTGCAAATGGTGCGGATACATGAATAACTCAAGGAAATCTAGCCCGCTCAATTCGGTAATTGTTATAGGCAATTACCAACCTCGCAAGTGCGGTATTGCCACTTATACGACAGACATCTGCGAAGCGCTGGCCGGAGAGATTGAATCACCCGGCAAGATCGAGGCCGTGGCAATGGACGACGTGCATGAAGGTTATCCTTATCCCGAACGGGTCAACTTTGAAGTTCGCGCTAATGTGGAATCCGACTATCTTCGCGCAGCCGAATTTATTAACGTCCGCGGGTATGACGTTGCGCTCCTCCAGCATGAATACGGGATATTCGGCGGCAAAGACGGAGCCCATATCCTTTTCCTTCTTAAATCCTTGAGAATACCCGTCGTCGCTACACTTCACAGTGTACTGCTGGAACCTTCCGATGCTCAACGCAAGATCATCCTTGGCCTTGCTGAATACTGCGATTACCTGATCGTATTAAGTGAAAAAGCTCATGAAATTCTGACTGAGTTCTATGACGTTCCTAAAGAACAGGTTGCATACATTCCGCACGGTATTCCGGACATTCCGTTTAGGGACCCCGATACTCAAAAAAAACAGTTCGGCATTGAAGGCCGCAAAGTGATCCTGACCTTCGGCCTGCTTGGTCCGAGCAAGGGTATTGAGGTAATGCTCAAGGCATTGCCTGCGGTCATTGAGAAAAACCCTGATGTCGTTTATCTGATCCTCGGCGCTACTCACCCCCATATCAAGAAGATGAGCGGCGACAAATACCGGCATAGTCTCCAGATGATGGTCCGGCAGTTCGGTATCGAGGACAACGTACTGTTTAGCAACCAGTTCGTCAGCCTCGAGGTGTTATGCCGCTATCTTGGCGCCGCCGATGTATATTGCACCCCCTATCCTTCCCGCGAGCAGATCGTTTCGGGCACACTGGCTTATGCGATGGGTGCAGGAACAGCAGTCGTTTCAACTCCTTACTGGTATGCGGAGGAGATGCTGGCCGACGGGCGGGGACGGATCGTTCCTTTCGACGATCCCGACGCTTTCGCCCGCGAAATCAACGATCTGCTGCTCCACGACGACAAACGCTCGAAGATAGGTCGGCAGGCGTACGAGTATTGTAGGCGGATGATCTGGAAAGAGGTTGCACGCGATCACCTCGAACTCCTCGGTCATTCACTGGAAGGACGGATCGTTAATCCCCTGCCGGTTCCGGCGGAGGCCGCTTCTGCTTCCAGCCGCCAGATCGTAAAGCTTATCGAAAAACTGCCGCAGCCGAACATGCAACACTTGCGCACTTTGACCGACGACACTGGTATACTGCAACATGCTGTCTATTCGACACCCAATCGCCGTGAAGGGTATAGCATTGACGATAATGCTCGAGCCCTGATAGCCGTCAGTATGTATCACGCCATGTCCCAGGATGAAAGCATGCTGCCGCTGATCCATACTTATATCTCATTTATACATGATGCGTTCAACATCGAAGCCGGCCGGTTTCGTAACTTCCTGTCATACGACCGTCGCTGGCTTGAGGATGTCGGTAGCGAAGATTCTCATGGTCGGGCGCTCTGGGGACTTGGTGAGGCGGTCAGATTGGCTCCAAACGAGGGAATCCGCGCATTGGCAACGAGGCTGTTCATGGACGGTCTACAGGTCGTTGAAGGTTTTACCTCGCCACGCACCATTTCATTCATACTCATCGGCTTGCACTCTTACATGACCATTTATGGCGGTGACGCAACGGTACGCCGTTTGCGTGCTCTTCTTGCAGAACGGATTCATGAGCAGTTCATACATAATGGAGACAAGGAGTGGCCCTGGTGCGAAGATGTCCTGTCATACGCCAACGGAAAACTGCCCCATGCCCTACTCTTGTCCGGACAATGGATTCCGGACCCGAAGATGCATCGTACCGCTATTCGGTCGTTGACATGGCTGCTCGAACGACAGACAGCCTCCGAAGGGCATATTTCGGTATTCGGAAATGAAAAATGGTTCGCACGTGACGGTCAACGATCCGGGTTCGATCAGCAGCCGATTGAATTGATGGGATTGATCGGAGCCTGCGCCGAAGCCTACCGCTCTACTGGCGACCGAGAGTGGTTCTACCACTCCGAACGCTGCTTGCGCTGGTTCCTCGGAAGTAACGATATCGATACACCAGTCTATGATTACAAAACCGGCGGCTGTTACGACGGACTGGAGGCGCATGGCTTGAACCGTAACCAGGGAGCGGAATCCACCCTTGCTTGGCTAATCTCGCTGATGACGATATATGATATTGTGGGCGAAGAAATCATGGCGGTTGATAAGGATTAAGAATTTGGAGAACCTGAAACTATTGAAAATCGCGATGCTCGCACCGATAAGCTGGCCTGTGCCGCCGGAAGGCTACGGGCCCTGGGAGCAAGTTGTATCCAACCTGACCGAGACGCTGGTCCTGCGCGGGCATGATGTGTCGCTCTTCGCGGCGCCGGGAACAAAAACCTCCGCCCGGTTGATCGAAACCGTCCCCCATCCGTTCTCGCTCTGGCCCGAAGAGGAACTCAGACGTCCAAATCAATTCGATCCGGGTTCCGGTCTGCTTGTCGGACCGCCGAATTTTCGCGCCCTCGAACAGCAGCACATCGCCATCTGTATGGAGGCCGCTCATGACGGTGATTTCGACATCGTACATTCACACTTGCACATTCATGCGTTGATCTTCAGTCGGTTGATTCCATGTCCAATGGTCACGACATTGCACGGCAGCGCATGGGTAAAAGTCGATCATGCGATTCTGAACCGCTATAAAGAACAACCGTTCGTTTCCATATCGAACGCCGAAAGATCGTTCAAACCTGACCTGAATTACATCGCAACGGTGTATAATGGGATCAATATCGACCAATACGAATACTGCGAAACCAAGGAAGATTACCTGTTCTTCAGCGGGCGATTCGCACCTGAGAAAGGCATCGCAGAGGCGGTGCAAATTGCCCTGAAGTCCGGTATGCCGTTGAAAATGGCGGGTATGATCGAGGAAATCCATCGAGATTATTTTGAAACGACCGTTCGACCATATATTGATCACAGAAATGTTGAGTATCTGGGTTTGTTATCCCAGAAGGACCTTGTGCCCCTATACCAAAGAGCCAGAGGCGTGCTGTGTCCGATTCACTGGGCGGAGCCTTTCGGACTGGTGGGTGTAGAGGCTCTGGCATGCGGTACGCCGTTGCTTGCAGCCCGTAAGGGTGCGTTGCCGGAGATCATACGGGAAGGCGAAACAGGATTCTTGTTCGATAATGTCGATGAAGCAGTGCAACGGATTCAGCGGCTGGATGAAATCGATCCCATCGCCTGCCGGGAGGATGTGGAGCAGAGATTCAGCTCGGCGGTCATGACCGATGCTTATTTGATGTCCTATAAGTCAGTCTTAAATTGTTAATTTAGAATTGCTTTGCGTCTTTGTTTGAGATGAATCACCTGTCAACTCTTCAAGGAAGACTTATGAAACCGATCGTTCAAAGGTATGAACACAATCCGATCTTGACGAAAGATGATGTTCCATATCCTGTGGTAACAGTCCACAATGCGGGCGTGACCAAATGGAACGACCAATATATTATGCTATTTCGTTCGCACCGCCGGAATGGAAGAAGTATCATCGGCATGGCGCAAAGCAAGGATGGTTTCCATTTTGAAGTGCAGCCGAAACCCTTTCTCGAGCCGGTCCAAACCGGTATTTTTGCCAAATACGAAGAGTATGGGGTCGAGGACTGCCGTATTACCGCTATTGATGGAGAGTTCCTGCTGACCTACAGCGCATATTCGCGTCATGGTGTCCGTATCGCTCTGTCGAAAACTAAGGATTTTCAAACAGTCGAACGAGTTGCGTTCATAAGTCAGGCAGATATGCGCAACGTGGTCATTTTTCCTGAGAAGATCAAGGGTAGTTATGTGCGTTTGGACCGCCCGCACAGTGAAATATCACCTTGGGCAGTGTGGATCAGCTATTCACCCGATCTGATTCATTGGGGGCGATCGCAAGCTGTCATGAAACCGATGCAATACCACTGGGACGATATGAAGATCGGTCCCGGCGCGCCGCCGATAAGGACGGACAAAGGTTGGCTTCATATCTATCATGGCGTTTTCCAAACGATGGATGGAGCTGTCTATCGTCTGGGCGTGGCACTGCATGACCTGAATGACCCCACAAAAATTATTGGTGTGGCAGATGAATGGATCCTTCAACCTGAAGATCCCTGGGAAATAACGGGTTATGTACATAATGTAGTCTTCACCTGCGGTGCTGTGGCTGAAGATGATGGAACGGTAAAGATTTATTGGGGCGGTGCCGATACCGTCATGTGCGTCGGCACGGCAGTTATTGATGAACTGGTGCAAATGTGTTTGAATAACTCACGACCGAATATGCTTGACGTAAGAAGAATTTAAACCATATAAGAAGATCGCTACTGTCCGGTTTTATTAGGAAATATTCTTGTTTGACTTCTTCGTTTTATCTTTTTAGTCATATTTGTTCTTTGAAAATCCTGCCACTGAACTTGATCAAAATACCATTCACCAGGTTATGTGGAAATATAAGAAGCACTTGTCAGTTCAAATCAAAAAACCGATAGCGAGGATAAAACTCATCTACCGGATTGTAATTTATTTAATATCGTAGTAAAATGCCCAGACAGATTCAGGTCATCCATAATCAAATCTGATGCAAGTTAATAAATATCAGGACAGACTTCAACCTGAATTTACGAACTATTCATATTAGATGTAGCTGCTCTTCTTTACAAAATGCGGAAATGTTACAGTTGAAATACAATTAAATAATAGAGATGATTAGACACAGAAAAACCGGACTCAATTCAATGAATCCGGTTTATCGATTCTCTGCTACCTTGCAAAAACCTTGCACGAGGTGGTATTTTGGGCAAACTTAAGTACAACGAGCAACGGACTCATAATCCGAAGCTTAGTGATACTATAAAAGCAGATTGCCGACTTACGGAGTGAGGCTTTGAAGTGTGCTACATAATTTGCTACATCGGAGAGCCAGAGATATTACAAAGCATTATAAAATATTCGCGATAATATCCGAGTTCTAAGTATAAATACCGATGCCCTGATTGATAGAGCATCGGTTTCCTAAACCGCTTGTCGGGCGTTCGAGTCGCCCCAGGGGTACAGGCATCTAGGCAAAAAGTAAAAAGAAGCAGGACGAGGATCCTGCTTCTTTGTGCCTCAGGATGAATCTGTCGTGATTTTATGTGGATAACTTGATTTATGCTCTCTGGCTAAGCACGGACTTGAGACAAATTTGTCCGCCAATGTTGTGTGTCCGCCGGATTTGTCGGGGGTTAGGAGTTAGGGATTGGGGGTTAGAAAAAGCGGAACACGGATGACTCGGATTGGGATGGATTTAACGGATTAGGAGTCTTGTATATAATATACAACGGATATATGGGAAAGTCAAGGGTATTGTTGGATATGTGCTGTTGTGAGGATTTTTGTGCCGTCAGGTGTTTTTGATTGATATCAAGGGATAGTTTTCAGGTTCGATGAACTCTCGCGAATCATGTTGACAATCCACATTTAACATAATAAATTTAGTGATTGCTTATCAATTGGAATGTTTTACAGAATCACCGATCAAATGATGCAGAAATAAGCGAAAAGAGATCCCTGACATGAGCACAAACAATAATCAGGCAGAAAGAGTTATCGGCACTTTACAGGAACGCGCCAAAGAACTTAGCTGTCTGTTTCGAATTGAAGAAATACTGCAGGATTCCAATCAGGAGCTGTCTCATCTATTCGAGAGCTTGATACAGGTGATTCCGCTTGGCTGGCAGCACACTGAAATTTGTCAGGTTAAGATTGTTTTCCAGGGTGATGAATTTAAATCATCAAACTATAAGCCTACCGAATGGATATTAACTGCCAATTTGATAGTCAACGATGAGCTCGTAGGATCGTTAGAAGTATCCTATACAGAAGAACGACCAATGGAGGACGAGGGACCCTTCTTGAAAGAGGAGCGCAAATTAATCAATACTCTTGGTGAGAGGATTGGACAGTTCATCAATTATCAACAGCTTCGCCAGATTTATAAGGAGGTCGAATCCAGGAAGGCAGAATCACACACGGATTCCAAGATTGTGGTTGACCTACTCTATCATACTGATCCGAAGCTGTATATGCGAATCGCCAGACGCCTTTTAAATTATCTATACAAAAACGGCGTCAGTGAAAGTCAAAAGATTCTTCAGAAATTCATTCCTGCATCCTATTCAAAAATTGCAGACAGTGATACCGGTGATAACATTCCGCTTTCACACCAGGGCGAACCTGACATAATGGACCTGAGTCAGGAGATCTACAATATTGCCTATTCATACACCAATGATCAAAAGCTTTTAAATCACCTGCAACGCTGGATACAAGAGGATCGTGCTAACTTAGTGATAAAAACCCTGAATGATCCCAGGGCAACTCTCGATGATATAGCTGACCAGTTGCGGCGGTTCAAACAGATAGCAGAGAAGGAGAATCTTGAACTTTCCGAGCCGATTCAACGCACGATTATTGTTCAACTCATCCGCGCTTTGATGTCCAGCAGAATGGGTTTTATTCATCGATCGAAAAACTACCTGTCGCTGGAAGATTTCCATAACCTGTTCGCTGCAATTATATCTCCGACGGCCAGCCGCGGTCGTCTCGGAGGCAAAGGATCGGGTATGTTTGTCGCTTCCAAACTTCTTGAGAAGCAGGTAAAAACCAACAAGGAACTGGGTCAAATCAGAACTCCCAAGACCTATTATGTCACGACAGATGGAGTGTATAATTTCATCTGTTATAATGATCTGGAGCATGTATTTGAGCAGAAATATAAGGATATTGAACAGATTCGTATGGAATATCCGCAGCTCGTAGATATTTTCAAGAACTCCAAATTCCCGCCTGACATAGTTGATAAAGTGTCTGCTGCTCTGGATGACCTGGCTGATACTCCTTTGATCGTGCGAAGTTCCAGTCTGCTCGAAGATCAGTTAGGCACGGCTTTTTCAGGAAAGTACCGCAGTGTATTCCTTGGGAATCAGGGTACGAAGCAGGAGCGGCTGCATGCATTATTGGATGCCATCGCTGAGGTCTATGCATCTACTTTCGCGCCCGACCCTATCGAATATCGCAAAGAGAGAGATCTACTGGACTTCAATGAAGAGATGGGTGTGATGATTTCGGAGGTTGTAGGCGAAAGGGTTGGTGATTACTTTTTACCCTCATTTGCTGGTGTCATTTTCAGCAATAATGAATTCCGGTGGTCACCACGTATTAAAAGAGAAGATGGTCTGGTGCGATTAACGCCTGGACTGGGAACACGAGCGGTGGATCGGCTCGCTGATGATTATCCCATCCTGGTGTCGCCCGGGCAGCCGGATCTGCGAGTCAATGTGACACAGGATGAGGTCGTCAGGTATTCTCCTAATAAGCTCGATGTTATTAATCTTAAAACTAACACCTTTGAAACGATTGATCTGGTAGATTTCATCAAAAATCACGGTCATGAGTTCAGCGCTACTGATCAACTAATTAGCCTGTTACGCGATGATCGACTGCAGCAGATGTCGCTCCTCGATCTGGATTTTGAAGGAGCACATCCTGTTGCCACCTTTGATAAATTATTAAATAACAATAAGTTTATCCCACAGGTACGTGCAATTCTCGCAACTCTGAATGACGGCTTTGGAATTCCGGTGGACATAGAATTCGCAGTAAAGAACGACGAATTCTATCTGCTTCAGTGTCGTCCTCAGAGCTACGGCAAAGCCAGAAGACCGGCTCCCATTCCCAAGGACGTTCCTGAAGAAGACATCATCTTCAGTGCAAATCGGTATATCACCAATGGTCACGCGGCAGACATCGCGTACATCGTCTATGTTGATCCAGAGCGATATAGTCAGATAGAGAGCAAAGACACTCTTCTGGAAGTGGGCAAAGTAGTCAGCAAGCTGAATACGATACTGCCGAAACGTCAGTTCATCCTTATGGGACCCGGTCGTTGGGGCAGCCGCGGTGATGTAAAGCTTGGGGTCAGTATTACCTATTCAGATATAAACAATACTGCGATGTTAATCGAAGTTGCGCGCAAAAAAGGGAATTATATTCCAGATCTCTCCTTCGGCACGCATTTCTTTCAGGATCTGGTCGAGTCGGAAATCCATTATCTACCGCTTTATCCCGACAACCAGGATGTAAAGTTTAACAAGAGATTTCTAAACACTCCCCGCAGTATTTTGCACAAACTACTGCCCGAATATGAATATCTGGATCATGTGATCAAGGTAATCGACGTCGCTGATGAATCACGCGGACGCGTATTACAGGTTTACATGAATAGCGAGCTGGATGAAGCCATTGCAGTGCTGGCGCCTCCTGCAACAAAAGTTGATGATAGCGGAGTTCAGAAGGACTTCCAGCTGAAATCTGTCTCAGACGAACACTGGCGTTGGCGCCATCGGATGGTGGAAGGACTTGCGCGCAGTCTGGATCCGGATAAGTTTGGTGTTAAGGGTCTGTACGTTTTCGGCAGTACGAACAATGGCAATGCGGGGCCCGGCAGTGATATAGACCTGCTGGTTCACTATGATGGAACAGGAGAGCACGAGAAAGATCTAATGCAGTGGCTGGATGGCTGGAGCGGGTGTCTGGATGAAATCAACTACTCTAAAACGGGCTACCGCAGCGGAGGATTGCTGGACATTCATTTAATCACAGATGATGATATTAGGAAAAAACGCTGGGATGCTTCCAAGATAGGAGCGATCACTGATCCGGCAACTGAGCTGCCTCTGACAAGGGAAGAAGCAGCTAAAGAAGATTCCGAGTAGCATCTTCGGGATGGAATAGATCAAAACGGATTAATGAAAGTTCGGGACCATCGTGTGAAGCGTTGAACATCCAGGTGCGACCAATTCGATCTTTCCACGATCCTGTTAATCGAGCAGATTCATGAATATGACCATGCAGTGTTACTAACGGTTGGCGGGATTCAATAAACCGCTGGATGGCTATACTGCCAACATGGACGTCCAGGGGAATATGATCGATCATCTTGCCATCCAGGGGAGCGCGATCAAGTTTCGTTGCATAAGGGGGAGAATGAAACAGAAAAACCGAATTTGAGAGATCGTCGGTCTTTGTCAGCTTTTCAAGATCATTCTGGATGGTAGCATACTTCAGTTCATGGTCGGAAATCGGGATAGAATGAGTGCCCTCTTCGATTGGCACACAGCCCGGATCGACATAGCGTGAGACGTCATAACGTTCCCAGTCTTTTAATTGAAATGGAGTCGGTGGGATGTAGGCATAACCATAGAGCGTGAATTGACCCAGGCGGATTCTCCTATCATGGGCGTATTGCCAATAGCCCTCAACGGCAGCATCAAGAAGCGATTGTTCAATGAATTTCCCGTCGTCATTTCCTAAGATGATAAAGATTGACGGGTAGTCATCGCCAAGATTTTCTTTTAGAAACGATAGCTTGGGAACGATAAATCCCTGAATAAAATCCTGGTGCCCGAAATCCAGCGCGCGCACCATAGATAATCCCGGCAGAATGTCTCCTCCGATAAAAACGACATCAGGAAGTTCAGCAGAAATCGCTTCAATCAGCTTCTCATACCTGTCGGGGTGACCGTGCAGATCGGAAACAAAAAAACATATTTTAGATTGTGATTTTTGCAATTTTACTATTAGATTATCAGCATCTGATTTTTATAAGGAATAGGACTCCACTGATTACCTTAATATAGATCATTGATTGATTAATTTCAATTACTAGCTGGAGTAATTTCCAAAGACAGACCGAGACTGGGCATAGCAAGGTCAACATATATACAAGGAAAAAAAATGAGCACTACAGCATTTAATGCCTTTGAGATGGCACAGGCACAATTTGATAAAGCAGCCGAAATACTTAACTTCGACTCTGGCACGCGGGAACTATTGCGAAATCCTCTACGAGAATACCATTTCAGTATCCCTGTTCATATGGATGACGGAAGTGTCCAGGTTTTCAGGGGTTTTCGAGTTCAATACAACGATGCTCGCGGCCCCTGTAAAGGCGGTATCCGCTTTCACCCGGCGGAGACCATTGACACTGTGCGCGCCTTAGCCATGTGGATGACCTGGAAGACCGCAGTTGTGGACATTCCTTTAGGCGGCAGTAAGGGCGGCGTAATCTGTGATCCTCATAACCTCAGTCAGCGCGAATTAGAACAGATAGCTCGAGGTTGGATTCGCCAAGTCGCCAAGAATGTGGGACCCATCACCGATGTGCCCGCACCGGACGTAATGACCAGTCCGCAAATAATGTTATGGATGCTTGACGAATACGAAACCATCACAGGCGCCAAATACCCGGGAGTCATTACCGGTAAACCGGTGGGTATGGGAGGATCGTTGGGACGCACTGAAGCGACCGGCTACGGTCTGATTTATACCGTACGGGAAGCGTTGAAAGAATTAGGCATCAGGTCGGATGAAACGACGGCAAGTGTCCAGGGATTCGGCAACGTGGCACAGTATGCTATCCAGCTTTATAATCAGTTGGGCGGCACTGTCATTTCTGTTTCTTATTGGGATCAGAAGGACAATACCACTTATGTCGTCAGGAAGAATGACGGTATTAATGTTAAAGAGCTTTTAGGCATCACCGACCGGTTTGGTGGTGTAGATGGTAATAAGGCAAAAGATCTGGGGTATGAAATTCTGCCAGGCGAAGCATGGATCAGCCAAGAGGTGGACATCCTACTACCCTGCGCCCTGGAAAATCAGGTAACCGGTGAGAATGTCGAACAGATTCATTCCGGAGTGAAGCTCATTGGCGAAGGCGCTAATGGTCCAACTACACCTGAAGCTGATCAAGTAATCCAGAAACGCAGCATCTATATGGTCCCGGATTTCCTGGCGAACGCCGGTGGTGTAACCTGCAGTTACTTCGAGCAGGTACAGAATTCCATGAATTATTACTGGCCTAAGGATGAGGTCTTAGGTAAGCTGGACATAAAGATGACAGCGGCGTTCCTTGCGGTCAATGAATTAGCTAAGAAACGGAAACTGTACATGCGTGACGCTGCCTTTGTAATTGCAGTTAACCGTGTGGCACAAGCTTGTAAAGATCGCGGTTGGGTGTGAGCATCTAAATTAAAATAAATTACGACAGAGGGGCTGTCCCAAAAGTCTATAAACAACTGTCATTACGAACGAAGTGTGGTAATCTCTTAGTTCTTGTAAAATAGGAGATTGCCACGTCACTTCGTTCCTCGCAATGACGTTATTTTCTTCTTTTGGGACAGCCCCTTTTATTTCTCGAACATACGCGAAAGCGTTTGGGAAATGAAGAGACTCTTACGGAGGATGGTTACGCCACAAGCCCCCGCGCTACTTGTACAGACGGACCAGCGAATCCACTTTTTTTAGTTCACGATTCATGGTCTGCGATTTAATGACATATTCGTTGCTACCGATTTAACTTGTTTTTGCTAATCGCATTTAGTATATTGTTTTTTCATTTCATTCAAGCTGATACAGGAAACCGATAATGGATATATTGAAGCAAATTAGAGACAAGGCGAAAAACCTGCACAGGAGCGTCGTTTTCCCCGAAGGAGAAGATGACCGGACACTACATGCCGTTGCTGAACTGCAGAGTGATGGTGTAGTCAATTCAATCGTCATAGGCGATGAGAAGCAGATGAATGATCGTGCGAAACAGCTCGATCTGGATTTAGGCAGCGCCGAGTTGATAGACCCTAACCTCGCCGCCTATAAAGGAGAGTTAGCTGACCTGCTCTATGAACGCCGTAAACATAAAGGTATGACCCTGGATGAAGCCCGCAAACTGATTTTAGATCCGCTCTATTTCGGCGCATTGATGGTAAAAACCGGCAGAGCGCAGGGATCGGTTGCCGGCGCGGCTCATTCAACGGGTGACGTCATAAGGGCTGCTCTACATTGTATAGGATTGACATCGGGAATCAAGGTTGTTTCCAGTTCGTTCATGATGGTGATGCCGTCAGGGAAAGTGTACATGTATTCTGACGGAGCGGTAGTTCCTGATCCCGATGCCGAACAACTTGCGTCTATCGCTGTTTCAGCCGCGGCTATCCATAACGCGCTAACCGGCGAAGAACCGGTAGTTGCCATGTTATCCTATTCAACCAAAGGCTCTGCTAAAGGACCTTCCATCGACAAAGTATGCCAGGCGTTGAAAATGGCGCAGGAACTGCGCCCCGATTTACGCATCGACGGCGAACTGCAGGTTGATGCTGCCATCGTGCCTAAGATTGCTGAAAGCAAAGCGCCTGGTTCACCTGTCAAGGGTGAAGCGAACGTGTTCATTTTCCCTGACCTCGATGCGGGGAATATCGCCTATAAAATCACTCAGCGTCTTGCCGATGCTCAGGCGATCGGACCGATTGTCCAGGGATTGGAGAAACCGGCGTTCGATCTATCGCGTGGCTGCAGCGCCTCCGATATTGTCAATGTCGCAGCGATAAACGCATTGATATCGGCATCCCAGGAAGGTATAACCGGGTGAAGCGATTCATTCTGATACTTCTGCTGACTCTGTTCACTTGTGCCGTAACAGCGTTGGCGCAAGATGATGATCCTGCTCTGATCGGCGGCGATCTGGGAGTATATTCGAGATACGTCTGGCGCGGGATGATCTTCGATGAAAAATCGGTTTTACAGCCGGATATCTGGATGAGTGTTCATGGCGTCTCCATGTGTTTCTGGGGTAATATGAGCCTCACGGATAATGACGACGAGTTTGAAGGGCAGTTCAATGAATGGGACGTCTATATTACATTCCCTTTAAAAACCTTCGGTCCTGTCAGTCTTAGCGGTGAGTTGGATTACCTCAGTTTTCCATCACCTTCATGGACGGCTGGAGCCGGGACCGCTGAACTGGCTGGTCACGCTAATTTAGATGTGATCGGCTCACCAACCATGTCTCTTTTCTGGGACGTCTGGCAGTTTCATGGATTGTATGGAAGGCTGAATCTGTCACAGGCGTTAGATTTTACCGCAGGGGTAATGGATATATCGGGCGACTTGGGTTGGGGAAACGATAAGCACAATGTCCAGTCCGGTGTTCAGGATGCCGGGGGTCTTCTGGATCTCCAGTTGAATGTTGAGTTCACATTCAACGTGAAGGAACGCATAGATATAACGCCGGGCATGCATTTCAGCACCATTTTGCAGCAGAACATCGCTGATGCGTATGATGCTGATGATATAGCGCCAACCAGCCTGTTTTTCTCGCTGAATGCCGCGTTAGCTGTCGCGCAATAGAATCGACAACCCTTTGATGGGTTCAATATAAATCTAAAACAAGGTTGAATCCTAACAGGAGGAAATAGGATAAATGAGCCTCAGTCAACTTGCTATGGCAATTACTGAATCGCCGACCTTAGCGCTCAATGAGAAGGCGCGGCTGTTAAAGGAGAAAGGCGAAGCAGTAATCCATCTGGGCGCGGGCGAACCGAAAAACCCAGCCCCGATCCACGCTATTCTGAGCTCCGCAGCGAAGTTGAACGTGGGAAACATCAAATACACGCCGTCTGATGGAACTCCTTCCATGAAGAAGGCAGTCATTCGTTATACGGAAGATGCCTATGGTCGCATCGCGGAACCGGAACAGGTCATCGTTTCCAACGGAGCGAAACAAGCGCTCTATAACCTGTTGTTTGCAATTTTGAATCCGCAGGATGAAGTGATTATTATGGCGCCGTATTGGGTAAGTTATCCCGAGATGATCAAGATGCTGTACGGCATTCCTGTAGTTGTCACCCCGGAAGATGGCGGCTTTGTGCCGCGTTTCCAGGAGATCGTACAGAATGTCAGTTCCTATACCAAAGCGATCATCATCAACAGTCCGAATAATCCCTCGGGCGCGATATACCCGGATGAACTGATTGGCGAGCTGGTCGAATTCTGTGAGAAGAAGGGTATCTATCTGATCATGGACGATATCTACCAGAAACTCGTCTTCGACGGCAAGGTCGTCCCTTCAGCGTACAAGTTCACGAATAACGATATCGAAAACACCAGGGTCATTACGATCAACGGCATTTCCAAGCTGTACGGCATGACCGGATTTCGTGTCGGCTGGGCGGTTGGCAATAAAAAACTCATCGAAGTAATGACGAACATTCAGGCTCAGACTACATCCTGTACGTCTGTCTTGCTGCAGGCGGCTGCAGAAGGAGCGCTGACAGGACTGCAGAGCCATGTCGAAGCCCTGCGCTTAACGCTTGAAAACAACCGCAATGTCATGATGCAGGAACTCGATTCGTTCAACGGCGTCAAGATAACGAAACCGAACGGAACCTACTACTGTCTGCCGGATTTCAGCGCTTACAACAAGGATTCTGTGGCGCTCTGCAAATTCCTGCTTGAAAAGGTGCTGGTCGTAACGGTGCCCGGCAGGGAATTCGGAATGGAAGGGCATCTGCGGCTGAGTTATGCGACCACCATAAAGGACGTCAAGGTTGGCGTCGAACGTATCAAGTGGGCGTTAGATCCCGAATCGCCCAACGAAATTTATATTGGTGACAGAAAACTAGTGAGGGACTGGCTGTGAACAACATCTTAGATATAAAAACACCTGCGGAAGATCAAGCTGCCGTGCTGAAGAGCGACTATGGCTTGAAAAATCACGGGCTTACCGGTCTGCGCAAAGTGTACTGGAATCTTCCTACTGAAGCTCTGTACGAAGAATTCACCTTCCGTAGAGAAGGACGGATTACACACATGGGTCCGGTAGTTGCTATGACTGGCAAACACACTGCTCGGTCGGCAAATGATAAATTTGTTGTTAAAGAAGCAACAACTGAGGATAAGGTTTGGTGGGGTGAATATAACCGCCCCTTCAGTCAGGAAAAATTCAACGACCTGTTTAATCGCCTGCAAGGTTACCTGCAGGGTCGCGACGTTTTTGTTCAGGATTGTTTTGCCGGTTCTGATCCAAATTATGCAATGCCTATACGTATCATTACGGAACACGCCTGGCATAGCCATTTCGTTCGTAATATGTTCGCTCTGCCGAAAGGCAGTGACGCGCTGCTCCGCCATATCCCCGATTTTACCATCATTGCAGTGCCGTCTTTCAAAAGCTTCCCGCAGATCGATGGAACGGTATCGAGTACTTTCATTGTCCTCGACTTCGATGCAAAGATGTGCATCATCGGGAATTCAGCCTATGCCGGTGAAATTAAGAAATCAGCGTTCACGATCCTGAATTATCTGTTGCCATTGCAGGGAGTTATGCCCATGCACTGTTCAGCAAATATGGGCAAGGATGGAGACACGGCTCTCTTTTTCGGACTGTCCGGAACAGGGAAAACCACGCTCTCCGCTGATCCCGGTCGCAGTTTGATCGGCGATGATGAACACGGCTGGACCGATGAGGGCATCTTCAACTTTGAAGCGGGCTGTTATGCCAAGGTGATTCGCCTTTCTGAGAAGGCTGAACCGCAAATCTATGCCTGCACACGCAAATTCGGAACTGTCCTTGAAAATGTCGCTTATGATCCGGTAACAAGAATGATTGATCTGGATGACGAATCGTTCACCGAAAACACGCGGGCATCTTATCCACTGGAATACATCGAAAACTCGGTCCCGGATAAAATGGGCGGACACCCGAAGAATATCATCCTGTTGACTTGCGATGCTTCAGGCGTCATGCCTCCGATCGCCAAGCTGACGCCGGATCAGGCAATGTACCAGTTTATTTCTGGCTATACTGCTAAAATCGGAGGTACGGAAGTCGATCTGGGCAAAGAACCTGAAATCACCTTCAGTTCCTGTTTCGGAGCGCCTTTTATGGTGCATCATCCTTATCACTATGCTGATCTGCTCAAGCGCAAGATATTGAAGCAGGGCTCAAACTGCTGGTTGGTGAATACCGGTTGGGTGGGGGGCAAATACGGCGTGGGCAAACGCATCAGCATTAAATATACGCGCGCATTGTTGAACGCCGCCTTAGACGGCAGGCTGCTTGACGTCGAATATCAGACGGATCCGGTTTTCGGTTTCTCGGTGCCGAAGAGCTGCCCTGACGTTCCCGATCACGTTCTGGATCCGGCAAGTTCCTGGCCCAGTAGAGAAGCCTATATGCAGATGTATAAGGATCTTGCATCCCGATTCATTGAAAACTTCAAGAAGTTTGAATCCGGGTGTACCCCTGAGGTTCGGGATGCTGGACCGAAGAAATAGCTGAAAAGAAAAGCATAAACGAGGGGTCATTCGGACATTGAAATAGAGTGTTTGAATGACCCTGATTTGTTTAAAAATAATTCCAATCGTTTCAATGTAATGATTCTCACGTACGGGGGATAAAATGAAATATAAATTTGCAAAACGCATGGATCTTTTGACTCCATCAATGATCCTGGAAATATCCGCTCAGGCAGCTGCTGATTCTGAAGTCGTCAACCTTTCAGCCGGTCAGCCGGATTCCCCCACGCCTGATCCGATCAAAGAGGTTGGAATTAGCGCGATTAACGATAATTTCACACGCTATACCGCCGGTTCCGGGATTCCCGAACTTCGCAAAGCGGTGGCAGAAAAGGTGAGCCGTGAAAGCGGCATCGAACGCACGTCTGATGAAGTGGTTATATGCAACGGCGCCAAACATGCCTTAGCCAATACAATCTTAGCGCTGGTGGATGTCGGTGATCGAGTGCTCCTTCCGAAGCCTTACTGGGTAGCCTATCCTGAAATGGTGTATCTCGCGCAGGGTGAGATCATTCAACTGCCAATGGCGCAGGAAACCGGCTTCCGCCTAACTCCCGCCCAGCTTGAAGCTGCTCTCGCTGCTGATCCCAAACTGATTATACTGAATTCGCCCTCCAATCCGACAGGCGCTGCTTACAGTAGAGAACATTACGATCTACTTGTACCGCTGCTGAAAGAATCTGGTGTGATGATTATCAGCGATGAGATCTATGATAAGCTGCTATATGATGGGATAGAGCACGTGAGTCTGGCTTCTTATCCGGAAATTCGCGATCAGCTTATCTTAATCAACGGTGTATCCAAAACTTACTCCATGACCGGCTGGCGTATCGGCTGGGCTGTGGCGCATCCCGAAGTAATTAAAAAGATAGGCAACATACAGTCACAGATGACATCATCGCCCTGCTCCATCAGCCAGAAAGCCGCTCTCGAAGCAGTCAACCAGCCGGCTGAAGAATTAACACCAATGCTCGAAGCTTTCCAGCAAAGGCGCGACCGAGCGGTTGAATTGATTGCAGCAATCCCCGAGGTGGAATTCCTCCTGCCCGAAGGGACGTTCTATGTATTCTTCGATGTGTCGGCTTATCTGCCTGAAGTGCCGCCCGATGAGCAAAATCCGATCCGATCCCTTGATCTGGCGAAATACCTGGTCAAAGAGCATAAGGTCGCCCTGGTGCCCGGCATGGCATTCGGCGCTGACAACCACCTGCGTATCTCGTTTGCAGCTTCGATGGAAGATATTGAGGAGGGGATAAAGCGGATTAAGGAAGGATTGGCGGCGTACCGATAGGTCGATCTCGATTCAGGGATTCAAGAGGGCTGTACTAAAAGTCCATTTATTGTCATCGCGAACGAAGTGTGGCGATCCTTAAGGTTTCGTAAAACAGGAGATTGCCACGTCATCAGCCGGACGGCTGATTCCTCGCAATGACGCGATTCTATGCTTTTTGGACAGCCCCTTTTTATATTATAAAATCAAATAAAAAAGGCGGGCAATATGCCCGCCTCAATTTCCGCCATGTTATGGGTAGATGTGGAGGCAAACGGTGGCGGAAGAATGCCTATCAATGAAACAACCCGCATATTCATGTTCCTATGCGGGCTTGCTGTGCGGGTTGTTCCATCTTATTTTTCAGTTTAGTTTCCTGGCAGCATCATTTTCCAGATTGAAGACCAGATACCAACTTTACCTGATTCTGGTGTGCCAGTGCCGGGACCAGTTTGGGGCGGCGGTACCGGGGTAAATGGCGGCGGCGTATTTGGCGGTGTCAACTGCGGTCCATTCGGATACTTAACCGGTGTCGAAGGCTGGGAAGGAACCCGCGGCACTTCATTATGACGATTAGGATCATACTCGTTGGACACTGAGCTGTTAGGCGCTTCATTGGAGACGGAACTGGAACGATCCGGATCCCACAGTCCCTCGAAAATCTCGTTGGACGGGATATGCCAATTGACTATTTGCGGCTTCTCGTTGCCCGCCACTTCAGACAGGTTGTAGGTTTCAGTGCTTCCTTTGATGGGATCTTCTTTTGCAAGGGCTAAGCTGACGCACACTGTCAAACTCAGAACTGCAACGATGATTAAACTGTGACGCTTCATTTTGACCTCCGAATTGTGTTGCTTGGTTTATGTTGTCTTTTGCACCGGTAAATGCAAGACGGATGCCAAAAATCAATAATGATCGTAACATATTGATAATAATGCAGTAATGTAATATTTATCAACTGTTATTATCTTCGTTACATCCTGAACTGATGGACGCCATGACACTTCATTTTCGTAATAAACCTGTAATATCTTGATTATTATTAAATTATGAAGTGTCTGATAAATTGACACCCGTTATAAACCGTGTCATTTGCTCTTAAGTTTCCTTGAGTATTGGTATCTTAATATTTGTTTAATAATGACATATAACACATTTAAATAACAGCAAGACAGACTGATGAGTAGAAATATCCTTACTTAGAGATACAATAAGCAAGATTCTAAGCTGACCCAGCATACTGAACAGGGCTCAACTCAAATCGCTACTTCTCAAACTTTTGCTTGAAATCGTCCGGAAACAATATTATATTAAATAGCTTAGATATCTAAATAGCAAATTCCACATTTCAATCATTGAATTTTACTTTGAGGGATAAATGGCAAAAGGCTTAAAACCTCTTCAGCATATAAAGAAAAAAGAGATTAAAGAGGACAAACTGGTCACAACCTATTTCCAGGTTCGTGACTACATGGATCAAAACAAGAAGAATCTTATCAAGTATGGCGGCGGGGGATTGCTATTGATTGCTTTAGTGGTCTTCTGGTTTTCATCGAAGAGCGGTGCGGAATATGACGCCTCTTACGAACTGGGTGTTGCGATGATGGTAGCCGGGCAGAGCGAACCGGCTGCTTTAGCCGATAATTTCGCCCAGATTGCCGACCGGTATAACGGCACGACAGCCGGCAACGAAGCGCTTCTCTACGCCGCGCAGATGAAACGCATGGCGAATCTGAATGAAGAAGCGTTAGAAGCATATAATAATTACATAAGGAGAGGGGACAAAGGGAAGTTCCTGTATCCGGCGGCGTTTTGCGGGAAGGCTGCCTGCCTGGAAGATCTGAATCGATTTGAAGAAGCTGCCGAGACTTATCTGCGTGCCGCATCATCGCATCGAGATTTCTTCATGGCTCCCAGATTCATACTGGATGCCGCTCGCTGCTACAGACTGGCGGACATGCCGGATCAGGCGAGAACGCAGTATGAGGCTGTCATTGAACAGTATCCAGATACTGATTTTTCAAGAGAGGCTGAAAGCGGAATCAGGAAGATTTAAGGATATCAGTCTGCTGCTAAGGCGCTGATGTTTCTCTGTATATAAGGAAAGGGCGGTTTCGTGACCGCCCTTTATTTCTCAAATAATCCCATATCAACCAGGCTATTATTTCTTACTGACAGTGAACGGAAAACTACTTCACCAGCACCATCTTCCTGGTTGAAACAAAATCATCCGCCTCCATCCTGAAGAGATAGATTCCCGACGAGAGTTTATCACCGTTGAACGAAATCCGGTGATATCCAGCTTTCATAGGTTCATCCTTGAGGACAGCCACTTCTCTGCCACATATATTATAGACTTTCAACTGGACATGCGCCTCTGTTGGAATAGCGAAGTTGATCACTGTCGAAGGATTAAAGGGATTAGGGAAGTTCGGCGATAGCGAGAATTGCTGCGGGATAGAGGGATTTAATTGCGTATCGTTGATGCCGACGTTATTATCGCCAGGCGTCGGTTCACGCACTCCCCAGTCATCCACGCCATCCGGGTAACGCCCCCATGACATGTCTTCCTGCTGATCAGGATAAGTGAGAGTATCGATGGGAGTTACTCCATCATGGTGATATAAGCCAACCTCTTCGCCGCTGGCGCGCAGCTTAAATGCAGCGTGCATCTTACCCTGCGTTACCTCGTCATCGCACCATACTAACAGGAATCCGCTGGGAAGAATTGTAGTGTCTGGAAGCACCCATTTATACGGATTCTGGAGGTTATCAGTCAAGTAAAGTCCTCCCACAGGCACTGTATCGGTTGGCGATGTGTTATAAATCTCAATCCAGTCGTCAAAATCACCGGCGGGATCAGCGATGACGGTCTCGTTGTCAGCCATGAGTTCGTTGATGACCAGAACAGTTGGATCGATCGGATTGTTCGTGGAGCCTGGAGTGGGGGACAGCCCGGTACCCCACATTCCTTCGCCGTCTGAGTCGCGTCCCCATACGTCGTCAGCGTCAAGCACGGGAACAGTTGTCAAATCTACAAAGGTTCCCTGGTTGCTCTCAAGTGAAATTTCACCTCCCGTATTTGTCAACACTATGCTGGAGTGCAATGCTCCCTCGCCTGTCTCGCCATCGAGCCAGATAATCAGATGCCCCCATTCATCCACTACAGCCTCTTCGGGCAGCGTCCACGAATCCTGCCCCGCGTGGAGCACAAATCCTTCCATATCCAATTCTACCGGCTTCAGATTGTAGATCTCAATCCAGGGGTCATAATCGCCCATCTCATCAGCGATTGTTGCCTGATTGTCACTCTGGATTTCGTTCAGTCTGAAGCAGGGAGCCAGATCGATATTGGGTATAAAATCCGGGATGGTGTCTAACAGGTACTGTGCCCTTACTGCGATGAAATCTGTGAATAGTTCACAACCTTCGTCGAAAGAATCCGGTCTTTCCCATCCATGTTTGTAGATGTCTCGATGAGCGTCATATTCAATTTCATCGTGAACATCGTTTGCCCGGGTCGTGATTGATCCCATCGAAAAATCAGTGTTTAGAAAACGCTCAAGTTTTTTGCAATAGGAGTACTTGAATAGATCTACGGTCAGAATTCTGTTGATTAACCTGTTGTACTGGGTTGTATCGGACCAGAAGTAAGCCTCCGAAGTGCCCGCGTTGATTTCGAGGGAATCGTATTCGAAGGATTCATTCAGATCTCTGGCGATAAAATTCCAACGATTATCAGCCGGATTGATATACATATAGAATTCTGAATGGAAATCCCGGTTGCCCAGAGATATGAGTACTGTGTACATGTTTATATAGTCGTCGAGCTCGATGCGATCTCCCACGTTCTCCTCGAACTCAGCCTGTGAGGAATTATTGAGCCAGGATATGAATTCTATGACATCGTAATGATCTGATTCTTCGTTGTTTTCTTTAATATAGGCGTTAACATAATCCTGATAATTAAACAGGGGTCTGAGCCGTTCTTCAACTCTGTAAAGGTTGCCGGACCGCGAGAGACCGTTGCGCAGGAGAAAATCGTTATTAACCTGTTCAACATCGAGATATACTCCTATGAATGCACCATTTCTCTCCATATGCACATTCTGAGTAAGTGGATTCAGACAGCCCAACATGTCAAAGCTTTCGGTAGCCATTCTCTCGATCATCAAGGTGTGATCGGCGCCACCTGAATTCTCATTCATCCGATCACGTCCATTATAATCGCTTCCCGCAGGCAAATTGAATTTCCAGTTAGCTTTATCTAAGGTTCGAGTACTGTTGCCGCGTCGTCTGATCTCCGATCCCGGGTAATAAATCCCACCAAGAGTTAAATCGAGATCGATCCACTCCTCCGACCAGATGTCAATATTGAGCGCCAGCAGGTTTTCTTCAGTGATAGACTGCTCGAATCGAATTAATTGGGATTGTTCATCCAGTATCGCTGTCGCTGTCTCTGTATTCGATAAGGACGATTCATTGCCCCAATGATCGATAGTGGTGGCTCCATATTCATATTCAGTCCCCACAACCGCGGCGCTGTCAATATATCTATATTGCGTATTAATTTCGGCGTTTAATAAATCCCATGCTCCACCTATCTCTCGTCTATAGGTATTATATCCTGCCAAATCCTCTGCATAAATCCAATCCCAGTACAGAATGTTCATTTCATATCCGCCGATAGCATTGAAGTTCTGAGGTTGATCAGGGGGAGTCAGGTCACTTGAAATCTCCCTCACCGAGATAGCGTTAATTACACATTCAGATATGCCCGGCACAAAATCGATATTGAGAGCGCCGTCACTGCACTGAACACAGTATCGTAAAGGCAGGATATAGGTTCGTCCGGTTTCCTGGTATATGTCGAGGCTGTCTGCATAGGTATCTTCTTCCATTACGATTGAGAAATTTCTCAAGTCGTGCCAGTAATAGACCTTTTCGCCAACATATATATCCACAGCATAAGTTCCTGACGGCACGTCGAACTGGTAGGCGAACTCGCCCTCTCTGCGGAAGAAAAAGAGACTGTCGTTGCCTCCGTCCCCACCCCAGATTCTCACGGTTGTGGGGACGAAAGAGTTAACTTCGATATAGCCATAACCTCTGCCGGGGGAATAGGGGAGATCCGGTTCGTAGATATCGCCTTGTGGACTTGTAAAGTAGAAATTTGCACTACCGCAATTTATACCCTGAAAATAGGGCTGCGCCAACGCATCATTATTCGCTACAAGCACGAGACAGAGCAAACTTATTGTATATAGATACCATTTCATCAGGCTAACCTTCTAACCGTTTCCTATTTCAGATATACCATTTTAACAGTTTTCGCGTTCATGCTCGTATTCAATCTGCAGAAGTAGATGCCAGAAGCGACATACTGATTTTGTTCATTTCGTCCACTCCAGATCAACGCATGATTGCCCGGTAAAAGCTGGTCGAATCTGCGGTGAAAAATCCGCCATCCCAAAATATCAAAGATGTCCCAAAATATCAAAGATGCTTATTTCCGCCCAACCCGGTGAGACCAGCGAGAAGTTTATATGCGTAACCGAATTAAATGGATTGGGATAGTTCTCCAGCAGGACAAAATCTTGCGGTTGTGCTGGTTCAGATTCCACTCCAGGTCCGCCCTCGCGGTATTCATAAACGCCGATATCTACATAGTTAATACCTCCACCACCGGTATTGGGCACGCTGGGGATGTCAATCCTGGGTTGATTAAGTAGATCTAATTCCGGGTGTCCGGTGCCGTAACCTGCATCGATTAACGGTGATGTGGATAGTGGATAAAAGTTGCCATTCCACCCATCGATGAACTGGGGATCGGAATTGATGTTGCCCTGACCAGGGTAGGGATCGGGCTGATGGATCAGACAGTATTCAAAGGAGCCATTGACTATAAGAGAATCCATTATGTTAATTTCGTTTCCCCAGAAAACTGAATTGCGGATTACAGCCCGTCCTCCAGGTCCACCTGTAGGGCTAAAATATCCCGTATCATTATAAGCGACGACATTATTATAAACTGTGGCATTGCTCGATGTTTTTACAGAGATTCCTATCTGACAATTAGTTGCAATATTATTAAAAGTATTGATATTATCAGTGTTGCCGCCAATGGAAATACCCTTATCTGGCATGCTGGTAATAAAGTTATTATTTATATTAAAGTTATATATATTATCTATATCCACACCATCTCCTCCACCACCGTATATTTCACAATATGATACCTCTCCCCCTGTGGTAGATCCCTCAAAATCAATGTTTTCAAAAAAGCAGTTTGTGAGTTTACACGATCGCAGTATGAGAGATCCATGGTGCGCGTTGATATGATCCCAAAATTGGTCAATGTGGACGCGCTCGAAGTTAATCGCACCGCAATATGAGCGCAGACATTTATACCAGTCATTACTGGACAGATTTTTATCTCCATAGATGTGACTGTCATAAACATTGAATTGAGCGCCGATACCAACCTGAATGGTGTAATATGGTGTGAATATCGCTTCTAATGAGTCAATATTTCCCTTTAATATTGTTGTAAAACTAATATCAGCAACCGCATCGTTATCAATTAACAAAGCGCCCCAGGTCGAATCTGGATTCAGGGGCACGAAGCGAATTGAGTCACTCGAAGTGCCGATAGCTTCCAGACTTCCTTGCACCTTTATAGATTGCCCCGTTCCGATTCCTATCAAGACCCCCGGCTCAATAGTGAGAACTGCGCCTTCCTCTATAAGCAATCCTTCCGGCAAGCTGTAAGGGCTGCCATTGACATCCCAAATTGTATTGGAGCTGATAGGTTCGGTAATCTCCGTGCCATTAAAAGCGTTTTCGGGCACCTCGAAGGTTGAATAGAAAGTGAGGGATCTCACAAAATCATTCGCTGGATTACTCGCAAATACACGCCAATAGTAAGATCCCGGATCTAATTCGTCGTACAGAAGATTTAAATTCGAAGCGACGTTTATCCAGGTGAGGAAGCCGCTGAAGAGCGAATCATCATCTATTTCCACCATATAATAGGGACTCGAACCGTTCTCAATGGAAGTGGAATCCCATGAAAAATAGATTCCTTGCGGGGTGAGCAAGGCAGGATTCAGATCGAAGGGTAGCGGTTCATTCTCGCTTCGATATTCCAGGTTATCGCCTCGCCCCGCCACCTGACCTGGGATGTCAGCGAGACCATCAGTGAAATCGTTTATCGTAAACTGTTTGTAAGTATCTTCCAAGACAGCATCATACAGGAGCGTTTCCAGAGCGGAAGTTGCACCTTGGTAATATACTTCAGTGAAGAAACTATCTATGATGCTGCTGGCATGATTCAAGATGACACCCTGTATTTGCGGGTGTCTCCAGCAGCGTTGGGCGAGCGTATTCACTCTGGATAGTAAAGGATGACCGCAATTGTAATACTGCGGATCGTCAAAATCAGGGCTGTAAATAAAAGTGCTATCGAGGTCGCCAGGTAATATTCGCCAGAAACCATCCTGATTTAAATCGTTGATCAGGATATAATTATCATAGTATGTTCGGTGATTGCCGAGTAAGGCATTAATAGCCAGTGTTCGCAGCAGGTTATCTTGTTGAAATAGCTCTAAGAGTTCTGGTATAAATTGATATTCATGTACATTCTCAAGCCAGTTGATCAGACCGATTAGATCGTAATAGCCAGTGTTGGTATTTGTTAATTTTTCCCAGATATCTTCGACCGGTTCGTCCGGCGTAAGCAGGCAGCCTATGGTATCAGCTTTATAAATCGAGGATCCTTCTGCCAATCCTGCGCGTGTCAGGAAGCTCTCGTCCACTTCCTCAACGTCTAAGTATAATCCCATATAGTCGCCGTTAACGTACAGTCTTGCGAACCAGGTTCGAGGAGTTGCCAGACCTGCTCGGTCGAACAGATCGTAAGCCAGGTATTCTCTGCTGAATGTAGGATCGCTCCATTGAGCTTTCAGATTGACGATGTCCCGCTCGAGGAAGGGATCAGCATCATCGAAATCAATCATGAAGGATTTCTTGGGGTAGGTTGAATATGGCGAGTCATAAAGACAGAGGCTTACATTGACCCACGTCTGTGAATCATATTCAAAGGAACAGTTGATGGGGTTGTTTTCCTCGGGATGGGAGATGAGATAGTCGAATTCAAAAGGGTCGCAAGTCACGTTGTAGGAACGCAGTTCTTGACCATAGGCTGTCGAAAAAAGCAGGAAAATCGATGCAATTATACCTGCTTTTTTTATAATATTCATGTATATTGCAGTATCTATTAAGTATGTCAGTTTCATTTTACGCATTCTATCCCCAATTATTCTGCGTGAGTCACCTTCAGTTGAATTTCCCTCTTATATCTGCTTCTGCATTCATTAATGTTGACTTGTACAGAGTAGATTTTACTTAAGCAACAACATTTTTCGCACAGAAGCAAAATCATCTGCTTTCATTCTAATCAGATAGATACCCGAAGCCAGTTCTAAACCATCGAACGCTATTCTATGATATCCCGGGCGCATAGTTTCATCTTTTAGGGTGGCTATTTCCTGTCCTCGTATATTGTACACCTTAACACTGACCAGGGTCTGTCGAGGCACGGCGAATTCGATGATCGTCACAGGATTAAACGGATTTGGATAATTCTGCGAAAGAGAAAACTCCATCGGGAGACCGGAAGGGTTGTTGTTTGTGTTGATACCAACATGTTATCGCCAGGCGTCGGCGCTCGCACACCCCAATTATCTGCTCCGTCGGGATAGCGTCCCCATGACATGTCTTCTTCTTGTTCAGGATAAGTCAATGTATCAACCGGAGTTATCCCATCGCGATCGAATAAGCCAACCTGTTCACCTCCAGCGCCAAGTTTGAAAGCTGCGTGCATCTTCCCCGCAAGCAGATCATTATCGCACCAGATGATCAGGAATCCGCCCGGGAGAATCGTTGTGTCGGGAAGCGCCCAGCGGTGTGGATTGGATAAGTTGTCTGTGAGATAAAGCCCGCCTACCGGAATGGTATCTGTTACCGACGTGTTATAAATTTCCACCCAATCGTCAAAGCCGCCAGCCGGATCGGGGATAAACGTTTCATTGTCCGCCATGAATTCGTTAATCACCAGCGCTGATGGATCTATATAGTCATTGCACATTCCCGGCGAGGGGGAGAGGTTATCGACCCAGTTACCGGTTCCGTCAATGATACGAGCCCAGACCTGATCGAAATCCAAAGCTGGAAATTCAACACTGTCGGCAGTTACACCATGGTTACTTTCCAGCCATAACGTTCCCGATTCGGGTAGAAGAGCAAAACTCGTGTGGAAAGTTCCTTCCCCGGTTTCACCATCCAACCAGATAATCAGATGTCCAAACTCATCAATGACTGCTTCGTCGGGGAACGACCAGAATTCCGTGCCATAATGAAGTATAAAAACACTCATATCCAGTTCGACTGCGCTGATATTGGCGATTTCCATCCAGGGATCGTAATCACCGGCTTCATCTGTAATGATAGTCTGGTTTCGGCTCTGGATTTCATTTATTCTAAAATAGGGCGCTCGATCCGGATCCATGATATAATCCGGTATCTGCATCATCAGGCTGTCAACCCGATTGTGCGCGAAGATATAAAGGCTGTTCCGGCTGTTAAGGAACAGATCAGGTCTTTCTCGTCCCCTCTTGTAAATATCACGTATGGCATCCTCTTCTATCTCTTCGTAAAAAGAATCAATTCTTCCCATATTTTCTTCAGGTGAGAAGCCGTTTTCAAGAAATCGCTCCATTTTTTTGCAGTAAGAGTAATTAAATAATTCATCATGCAGTAGTCTATCGTGAAGTCGGTTATAATAGAGTTCAAAGAAGGGAAGAGGATTTTCTCTGGTACCATAGTCAATGCCTCTTGATGTATTCCAATAGCTGAGATTATGATCCCACCCTATAAAATACCAGCGGTTATCAGCCGGGTTGTTGTACATGAAGTAGTTGTTGTATCCGAAATCGTCATCGGAATTGGCTATCAAACCCACGATATAGTCGATGTAACCATTAACGTCGCAGCGCTTTCCCACATCAGCGCGAAATTCTGCCGTATCAGCCGTATCAATCCAGGTAATAAAATCAATGATGTCTTCCATTGAACTGGTGTCATGGTTTTGAATTTCATAATACGCTTGATACAATGCCATAGATGGTAAAGGACGCAGAACATCGACACATTTATATAAATTCCCTGACTTTGACCAGCCGACTCGTTCTAAAAAGTGGTTATCGACCTGCTCAAGATCAATGTACACTCCGATAAATTCTCCATTTCGTTCCAGATAAACATGCTGAGCCATCGGGTTAGCGAGACCCAATACATCGAATGTCGAATATCCCAATCGATTAATAAGTATGCTGGGGTCAACGCCTTCGCCATTACAGTTAAAATCATCTCTTTGATTATGCGTCACACCTTGCGGCACACTCAATTTATAATTCTTTTTAGGACGCCAGAGAGATGATCCGCCGCGGTACCGAACTTCAGATCCAGGATAGTAAACGTCTTCGAGCGTCAAGTCAGCATCGACCCATATTTTAGCATCGATGTCGATGTTCATGAGGTAAATATTTTCTTCTGTGATCTCCATTTCATAGCGTGACAGATTACTTACTTCGGGAGGCAAGGCGGTAGCTGACACGGGATCGGATATTGACGATTCATTTCCCCAGAGGTCCTCAGTTGCGACTACATATTCATAGGTAATACCTGCTTGAGCGGTGTAATCAAGGTATCTGTATAGCGGGTGTGTATCAGGCGTCAGCAATTCCCAACTTCCACCAGCTTCACGACGATATACGCGGTATCCCGCAAGATCATCCTCAATACAGTAATCCCAGTAAAGAACATTCATATTGTAGCCATCGATAGAAGTTAAGCCGGTTATCATGGGCGGCGGGACGATATCTTCATAAATGCGTTCAACGGATATTGCGCTGAGGGTTGCTTCTGAAGTATCTGACGTGAAATCGACGTTGATGAGATTATCGTTACACTCTACAAGAAACCGCATAGGCAGGCAGTAATACATACCGGTTACTTCAAAGATGTCAAGATTTTCTATAACTGTATTATCTTCAATGCTCACTGAAAAATTGCGAAAATACTCTCCATGGTATGTTTTCTCCTCAAAATGAAGTTTAATTGCATACCAGCCGTCGGTAACCTGAAAAACATACGAGAAATCCCCTTCTCTGCGATAAAAGTAGAGAGAATCCATACCCTCTTCGCCATTAGTGGTTCGGTCAATTCCAAAGGGACGGCTATTGATATTGATTAGACCATATCCGTAACCGTTTGGATAAGGGATATCAGGAATGAATACGTCCCCTTGCGAATTAGTGAAGAAGAGTGATTCAGTTCCGCAATTGATCCCATAGAAATCCTGCGCCTTCAGAAGCGAAGGTACTACCAATACCAACAGTAAAGCTAAGGCTGTGACATACTGCTTCTTCATTGTGACACCTGACTGGTTAATTACCAGAACTGCTAAGCTTCTTCCTGTCCCTCTTCAGCTAATAGAACGACACGCTCCATGCCCTCAATCGCAGATAGCTGCGATATCAAGGTTCTTTCTGTCACTCCTCTCTTGAGCCGTACAAGGAATGAGTGTTCAACGTACTGTCCCATGCGCACCGTCCTGACCGCGAGTTGCCTGTGCGAGACTAAAAGACGGCTTAGAATTGTTTTGAAACTTTCGTCATCGGTATCCGTCGGGATGAGTTGAAAACGGAGCAGATAAACTCCGCGGGGAGCGCTTCCAAATCTGATAAAATCTAATAGAACTAACAGGAAAATTATTAACCCGACGCCGTAGAGGGCTATGCGATAGTTGCCGATGCCGGCTGCCATCCCCGCAGCCAGAGCAAAGAATACATAGGCGATGTCCCGCGTATCCTTGACTGCAGTCCTGAACCTGATGATCGAGAGTGCTCCGACGAGACTGAACGCCCGCGCTACGCTGTTTCCTATCACCATCATCACCAGGGCGACGACCATAGCCAGTATAGCTAAGGTAAGCATAAACGTCGGATTGGTCGCTTTGTGGTGACTGGTGATCCTGTAGAGAACCGCTATTATAAACCCGAGGACAAAGGCGAGCAATATATTTGTAAGAACCTGTTCTGCCGACAAGTAGGGTGTTGCTGATGTTAGATTACTGAAAAAGTTCATCCTATTGTTCCTAATCGAGCGAATCGATGGTTTTACTGTGTAGATCCCATGCGTCTATTCCGTTGCAGTACTTGGATATCGCCTGAACTCGAAGTTTGTAATCACGTATTATGTTCCGTATCCAGACTGGCATGCGTCCGTTGAATTTTACTTCCAGGATGAAGGCCTGGCTGGCGATCTCGGTCAAATCTTCTTCCCTGAATATATCCTCAAACTTCGGGCTGCGGTAGCTGCGAACGTTCAGATCGAAAGTCACCCGTAGAGAGGGATCGTCTATTCCGACAAGAGCTTCCCGCTCGTAGGTGATCAGAACTGTGGGTATAAGATTCAGACGTTTTGTCAGGTACTTGAATTTTTCCAGAGCAGCCATTTCCGTGAAGCTGACGGATCCCGGGGCGAGTTCGATGTCAGCGCCATTCATCAGGAGAATCGTATCGTTTAACGGAATTTTAACTCTCTCTTTGTATATTGTGTCTTCGATTTTTCTCTTTATCTCGAGAAAAGCGATCGTGTCTGCCTGAAGTTCATTATAGACTCTGACGCGCAGCTTCTTGCGTACTTTTATACCGTCTAATTTCTCATTATAGAAAAGCAATCGCGGCGTGTCAATATAGATACTTCGCACGCTATAGTGGTTACGCTCCATTTTGCGTGCAAACGGATCATGCTCCATATATTGCATGAAACGCTCCCGTAGCGGTTCGAGCATTTCCCAGACAACGAAATACTTGTATTCTTTCCGGTTGAACTTCATTATGCTTTCTAGAAATCCTCTTATTTCTGTCCGGAATCAGCTAAAAACGGAATTTGGCTCTCAGCCCCGAGAAGAGAGTCGTTCTCCCGATTGAGAGACTGACCTGTCCGGTCATCCCCGGCTGCAAAGTACGATCGCTATTATCCAGTAGCCCTATAGCATTGGCGCCCATTAGATCAGGTCTGCCAAAATCGATTCTGAAAAGCTTACAGGTTCGCTGCGCAACTTTATCCGCGCTCAGCATCACATCCATTTCCTGCCCCAGTTCAAGGAGCGAGGAGGTAGCTTCAGGGATGGAAACGAAAAGCGCCAGCGTGTCCCTCATTTCTATTCGGATCAGCTCTTCCGGATCACCTCTGAAACGGACTTCTCCACTCAGCGGAGCAATGATTACTTTTTTCTGCCCTAACAGGCTCTCGCTGCCATCAAGCGTTCGTTTTGTTAGCTCGATTTCCTGCTGAGCCACATCCAGGTCTGCAGGTCTCGCGCCTGCTTCAAGAGCCTTGACGTTTGCTTCAGCGATAACTACTTCCGCTTCCAGAACGTCATATTGTCCCTTGGTCGCCTGCAATACACTGTCCGCGATCAGCCCGGATTCAAACAGTGACTTAACGCGGTCTCTCTCGGGGATGAATGCTTTAAAAGCAGCCTGAGCAAGTGTTAGTTCGGCTAAGGCGACTTTAATGTCCTCTTCTCTGGCGCCGGCGCCAAGCGCTTTATATTCGGACTGGTTTAAATCGAGTTCAGCTTTTAATATAGTCTGGCGCACGGATCCCTGCGTGGACTCGATAAATGCGATCGTATCACCGATTTCAACGTATGCGCCATCGTACAAATTCGGCATGAAATGCACTTCGATGATATCTGGTCTTTCCACCTGCATCAGGAGGCGTGGAGCACCAGGATTAAAGTAGTTGCGCTCCCATCCAGTCGTGATTTGACCTGCGCCATTGCGGCTTAATGACCAGACCGCGCCAGGTCGGGTAAAACAGGGTCCCTTCACATATTGATGGAAAGGAATGGTGGCAGAAACAATCATAAAGCCTAAGATCGCTGCCAGAACGATCGACCGTTTTAAATCTAATGGATCCATGTTTTGTGCTGTTGTTATGGATTGACTGGCAGCGACATTTCATAAAGACGCTGCCATTCATCTGTGAATGCTCGAATCTTCTCCACATCGTCGATGCGATAGAGGAGTTCGGTATTTGTCTTCTCTGCTGATTCTGTTAAATTGAAACTGCCGAAAATGACTGTTTTCTGATCAAAAATGTAGAACTTTGTATGCAGTTTACCCTGATAATCACTAGGCCAGAAAAGCACTTCGATGCCCTCTTTAACTGCGAAAATAGCCAGGCTTTTCTCATTTTGCGCATTTTTACCATCAAGTATTAACCTGACTTCGACCCCGCGATGATGTGCAGCGACCAACGCTTTTAAAGCCGTTTCTGAGGTGATCTTATAGGTGGCGATTAGTATCTCTTCTTCAGTATTATTGACCTCTTCCTGCCAGGTGGCTATTATGTTCTTACCAATAAGAAGCTGTTTCCCGGTCACTGCTGAATCCTTCCCCTGACAGGAAATCAAACCAAATATGGCAGCCGTCAGGATTATTAACCATCTGGTGGTTCTATAAGCATTAGAATACTGCAAAAAAACCCCTGGTTTACTGCGAACTTTATGATTTATATAAATATAGACAAGGTATTCTGATTTTCGTTTAAATCATTTATAAAGATCATCAAAATAATTGAATTCAAACCTGTACGAGTTATTCAGGAAGCAGGATACACCTATTATTTATTCTACGTTATCTTGAAAAAACGAAACACTCCTCTTGTCAAGCCAAATTAGCTGAGTTTTGTAATACAACACGGTTTGGTCTGAATTATTTATGATATTGTATTTTAATGATATACAATAAGATAAAATGGAATTTTAATACGGTCAACAAAAACAGTTAGCATAACAATATAATAAATATTCGATGGATTGTCAAGCTGTATTTTTCAATAAAGGACGCTTTCCAATAAGTGCGTCCTGCACAACTGCAATCGGAATCGGAATTTATATGAGAAATAATTCGCAAGAAAAAGGAATAAAGTCTTGACAAAGGGTTTTTGTCTTCGTATATTAGTTCACACTAACAACGATTAACACTATTAACTATATCTACTCTATGAGTAAAAAAGCCGCCAGATTATTCCTGCTTCTTAGCGATTTGACCTCCTGTTGTCATGAACGAGAAGCGCTGCAGGCAGAACGGTACGGTGTTACCTTAGCAGAATCGCGATTCTTAATATCGATGAACCAACACAATATCAAAACAACTGCTGAATTCGCCGAAAAGCTGATGGTTGCCAAGAGCCGAATTACTCGCATTGTTGACGGACTCGTGAAAAAAGGTTTGGCTGTCAGGCACGAGGGGAAAAAAGATCGGCGCATCAGCGTTGTGAGATTGACTGCCAAAGGGAAGCATATCTCTGATGATCTTTTCAAATCCGTAATCTCCCTGCACGAAGAGGTGTTAAAGACGCTTCCATTTGGATCATCGAATCAAACACTTGAGGAACTTGAGGCATTAAAAAGCGCCATGGATTCAGTGCGTCAACGGATAAAACTTCAAGTGGAACATTAAAAATCTATACTGGAGTTAAAGCGCCCCCATTGTTGAAATACCTTGGATTTATCATATTGGCAATTGGAAAATAAGACCTGACGTTGAAAGATAATAAAAGATGAAAAAACCAGTAAATATCCTGCTCTTTGTTGGTGGACTGTTGATCTTACTGATTCTGTCGAGATTACCTTACGTCACAGAACCAGACGAAGATCTGAAGGAACTGAGAGTAGAATATACCACCGAGCATGTCCCTTCAGTCGATCACCGTAAATTCGCGGTGCTAAAAAAGGATTTTTCTGCGCCGCAGGAAGTGACAGAAGCATGCATATCCTGTCATACGGAAAGACATACCGAGGTCTTGAAGAGCGCGCACTGGAACTGGGAACGGGAATCGTATATTCCCGGCAGAGGTATTTTGAAGGCGGGTAAAAAGAACCTGTTGAACAATTTCTGCATCGGGATAGGCGGGAGTGAAGTGAGCTGCACCCGTTGTCATGTCGGTTATGGATGGGAAGACAAGAATTTTAACTTCGATAACGCCAAAAACATTGACTGCCTCGTATGTCATGACAATACTGGAGATTATGTTAAGGCTATCGCCACGGCAGGATACCCGGTTCCTGACGTGGATCTCAATGCCGTTGCACAAAACGTTAGTTTGCCGAAGCGCGCCAATTGCGGCAGCTGTCACTTTTACGGCGGCGGCGGGAATAATGTGAAACATGGCGATCTTGAAAAAACGCTGTTTTCACCGACGAAGGACGTTGACGTGCATATGGCGATCGATGGACCGAATATGGACTGTGTAGTTTGTCATGAAGCTGAAAATCATAAGCTGCAGGGCAAGATGTATTCGGTATCTTCAATGAACCATGATCGGGTGACTTGCGAACAGTGTCATGGTGAATTTCCACACACCAAGAGCATTTTAAATGAGCATACCGTCAAAGTTGCCTGCCAGACCTGTCATATCCCGATCTATGCGAAAGTAAATGCTACCAAGATGTCATGGGATTGGTCAACAGCCGGTAAATTGCGAGATGGTGAACCCTATACCGTTGAAGATGAAGACGGGAATCACATTTATCGATCCATTAAAGGATCATTTACCTGGGCAAAAAATGTAAAACCGGAATATAGCTGGTTCAATGGCACGGCGGACCATTATTTCATCGGTGATAAAGTTGATACATCCGAAGTAATAAAGATGAATACTTTGAATGGCGAATACAGAGATAGAAACTCCAAGATTATCCCAGTTAAGGTTCATCGCGCAAAGCAGATTTACGATTGCTGTTTTCAGCTTATAATCCAGCCAAAACTGTATGCCTCGCAGGAAGGCGAGGGCGGCTTCTGGAGAGATTTTGATTGGCATGAGGCTGCACAGAAAGGGATGGAATCGGCTGGCGCTCCTTATAGTGGAAACTTCTGTTTCGTCAATACTGAGATGTCTTGGCCCTTGAATCACATGGTCTCATCAAAAGAGAAATCGGTCAGTTGTAAGGAATGTCATACACGCGATGACAGCCGTCTGGCGGATCTGGATGATTTTTATATGCCGGGCAGGGATTATAATTCAGCCATCGATTTTACCGGGGTTGCTTTAATTATCTTGACACTGATAGGGGTCATCCTTCACGGATTGATTCGATTGGTATCCAATCTGAATAAAAGGACGAAGAACTGATGCAGAATAGAACAATGATATACAAAGGATTCGAGAGATTCTGGCACTGGACTCAAGCGGTATTGATTATGTTTCTTGCCGCGACTGGATTTGAGATACACAGCGCTTACGAATTTTTCGGGTATGAAAATGCTGTAACCTTCCACAACGCAGCCGGAATCGGTTTTATAGCGTTGATTATCGTGGCTATTTTCTGGCATTTTGCGACGGGCGAGTGGAGACAGTATCTTCCTACCACTGAGAACCTGATTTCTTATGTCAGATTCTATCTGATCGGTATCTTCAGAGATGAACCTCACCCAACGAAGAGTGATCACTTGAGTAAATTAAATCCTCTACAGAAACTGGTCTATCTCGGATTGAAGCTTTTGGTTATTCCGGTTGTAGCGGGGTCGGGGCTGTTTTACTTGTACTACCGCTATCCCCAGAGTGGAGCCATGAAAACCCTGAATATCGACAGCCTCGAAATTGTTGCATTGCTGCACACGGCAGGCGCATTTCTTCTGGTGACCTTCTTAATCGCACATCTTTACCTGATAACCACAGGTCATACCTTGACGCATAATTTGAAGACTATGATTACCGGACATGAAGATCCGGAAGACGAGAAACAGGCTTCGCAAGAATTATAAAACTGAACAGCAGGATAGATAAAATGGAAAATAGAAAGAGTGAATATATGAATTCTTACCTCGCCGGAATTTTCCTCGGCTTGGTATTGCTGGCGACGATATTCATTACCGGCAGGGGATTGGGAGCCAGCGGCGCGGTTAAAAGCGTGGTAGTTACAGCAGTCTCTGCAGTTGCGCCGACGCATGCTGATAATGCTGCATTTTACAGCCAATACAATGCGGCACATCCGCAGCCTTTGAAATCTTGGTTGTTCTTTGAAGTAATCGGCGTGCTGTTAGGCGGCTTTGTTTCGGGACTTATTTCTAACCGCTTGAAATTCAAAGTTGTGCGTGGTCCGCGCATCACATCAAAAACACGCCTTCTCATGGCGGTTATCGGCGGATTTCTCTTTGGCTTGGGAGCACAATTCGGACGGGGCTGTACCAGCGGCGCGGCTTTAAGCGGAATGGCGGTACTGTCGGCTGGCGGTATCATGACCATGTTAGCTATCTTCGGATCCGGTTATGCGCTGGCATACTTCTTTAGAAAACTCTGGATTTAATTGTCTGTAATCGTTTGTGAGGAATAAAATGGGACCCTTAGTACCTGAAATAATTGGAAACGAACTCAATCTGGTAGTGGCGCTGCTGCTCGGATTCGGATTCGGATTTGTTCTCGAACAGGCTGGTTTTTCTTCATCAAGAAAACTCGCCGGTTTGTTCTACGGCTACGATTTCGTCGTGCTGCGAGTCTTCTTCACAGCCGGCGTTACCGCCATGATCGGCGTCATTATCCTGACGCATTTCGGCTGGTTGGATTTAAGCCTCATCTACGTTAATCCTACTTTCCTGAAATCAGCGCTTTTAGGCGGCGTTATCATGGGTGCTGGATTTATCATTGGAGGTTTCTGTCCGGGGACGAGTGTCTGTGCTGCCGCTATTGGCAGGATTGATGCCATGGCATTTCTACTCGGCACGGTCTTCGGTGTTTTCGCCTTCGCTGAAGGTTATCCCCTGTTTGTCGGTATTTACAAGAGCAGTTTCCTCGGAAATCTCTATGTCTTCGATGCATTGGGAGTTTCACGCGGTCTGTTCGCATTTCTCATGGTTGCTATGGCTATTGCAGCTTTCGTTGCCACAACGATCATTGAGAACAGGGTGAACGGGCGCAAAAGCAGCGGCTACACTGAAAACCGTCGGTATTTTGCGCTTGCTGGATTGGGGATTTTTCTCGGCTTCGTGATGATCTTTATGCCCGATCACAGGTCGAGAGCAATTGCCTTTGCATCCGGCGCTGATTGGCAGGTTGAAGCTGAATCAATTAATAGAATGACCATCGACGAACTGGCTTTCAGATTAATTAAAAGAGATCGAACGATTCAATTAATCGATGTGCGTTCTCCTGACA
This sequence comes from candidate division LCP-89 bacterium, assembly GCA_025774555.1. Taxonomy (GTDB): domain Bacteria; phylum Electryoneota; class B3-LCP; order B3-LCP; family B3-LCP; genus JALGVT01. Next base: position 82,376 of record JALGVT010000007.1, on the reverse strand, counting down.
AATATACTGCATTAAACATCCCGACAGCAGTCAACATCCCGTTTGACAGTCTTGCCAATCCTGAATGGCGGGATTTCCTGCAAAAAAAAGGAGTGGATAACATATTCTATGCTGATGGTGAAGAGACAGCTCTGCGAACTGCCGTACTATCTATGCATCTGGGAGATAATACGGCTGCCTTGATTCTGAAGGGAGGATTCGAGAGCTTTCAAGAAAATATCTTAGCCTTTTCCGATGAGAAATCATCGCGAGAAGATTTTACAGAGGAGATTTATGAGTTTAGAAAACGCGCCAGAACGGAACTTGACATACTGCGCGCCGAAGCGGAAAGAGTTCCCGAACCGGTAAAGAAACCTCGCACAATCCAGGGTGGATGTTAGGCTATTCGAGTATAAAACAACGATAAAGGGTTTGGATTAATTTCCAAGCCTTTTCCTCTAACATTATTGGACTATAAGAGCCCTACACCTAAAATTTACCGCTGAGAACACATCAGCAATTAGGTCTGCTACGGTTTATTATGAGTAGATAGTTGGTTTGTTAAGTTCTGTTTTACTGATGACATTCAGTCCATATCACGAAGATTGTTGCGCCTGTATGTGTTTTGAATGGACCATGGTTGGCTTCCTTCGGGATTAGACGAAATGTGCCCGCCGGATAAACCCGACCCTGGCTTTCATATTCGCCTTCTAATACATAATGCATTTCTGTAAAGACGTGTGCATGAGCTGCCATCTCCCATTCCGGTCCAATCTTCAGAAGACATGTTTTTGGAGTACTATCCTTACCATCATGGAGAACTTTCTCCATGGCGCCTGGAGGATACCCTTTGGCGTCCTGCCAGTCGATATCATGGATATTTACATTGATCTCTTTCATGACACTTCTCCTTTATTTCTAAATTGCTACTTGCCCATTACAAATTGGCTCGGAAGCAAGTATTCCGATGTATTATAAGATAATTTTACAATTTCTTTATCTTTTATCATTTTATCGATTGTACCTGTTTCTGAAAATTCATCTTCGATTTTAAGAGCCTGTTCATGGCGCAGAGGATGACGGGAGCCGATCTCCAAAATGGCTTCCCGAGCATTGATAAAGGCATTAAGTCCGAAAGCGCCTGATTCAATATTGTCGAAGGTGACTGGCTGTCCCAGAATTTCTTGCGCCCTGAGGATTCTTTCAGCCAGGGGAGGCATAACCCAAGGTTCGGCTGGCGGTCGAATTGGTGTGATGATGTAAACTCTATCAGGCTCAATCCGATTAATGGCAGTGTGAATATCTTGGAGCGCGGATTCAGTATCATTCATACCATGGACGAGCATGACTTCCAACCAAATCTGACCATGGTACTGATTCCGGAAATCCACCTGACCCTGAAGCATAGCATCAAATTTACTCGTGCCATGAGGACGGTTTATTCTCCTAAATATTTCCTCGGTCCCTGCATCCAAACTGGGAATCACGATGTCCGCTTCTAGCAAATCCTTCCTCACATCGGATTTGAATAGGAGAGATCCGTTTGTAATGACAGCTACCTGTTTACTCGTAGATTCCTTGCATTTTCTGATTAACCAACCCAGATCTGCCGATAAAGTCGGTTCGCCATCTCCCACAAAGGTGATAAAATCCACTTCAGCATTCGCTAATTGTCTCTCGATTTCTGAAAGTACTTCTTCCTTGGGGAAAAAGCTCTCTCTTTTTAATTGAAGACGATTCGTCCTGCCTAACTGACAGTAAACACAGGAATACGAGCACGTCTTAGGTGGGATGAGGCTCACCCCCAGTGAACGCCCCAATCGTCTGGATGGTACTGGACCATATGTGAACATTGCTTAAGACTCCATTTTTTACCAGCCGCACCAAAACCCGAGAAATCCAATCATCAGACCTACTATGAGGTTTATAACCTTTACGAAGATAAAGCCTTTTCTGGAATGAGCTAACATCGGAAGCATGCCGTGGCCGTCCTGGACAATTGAACTTGCCAACAACACGCTCAATGGCAGTATTCCCTGGGCATACATTGTAACAAATATCAGATGGGGTCCAGATTCAGGAATAAGTCCAATTAAGCAAGCTAAAACGAGTACAACAAATTGGCTCTTTTGAATCCACGATTCCACATCTATATACTGGGATAGGTAAGCCAGGAACAGCAGCGCACCGAAGGTCCACAGAAAAATCTTAGGGAGGTGGCGCTTGGTTACATGATCCCAGAGATGCTCCTCCAGAAAGTGATCAGGCACAGTAATGACAATGAACAGACCGAATAGAGAGACTAGTACCAAAGTAAATCTGATCCAATTCCATTCTGTTGGTCCTAAGATACCGAATATAAAGAATAGCGTTATAACAGCTATGAAAACAAAGAGAAATCCACGAGTCGGAGAGCAGTCTTTGAGTTGCGGAATGATATTCTTTGATGAGAAACATGTGTATTCATTATTATCGTGAAGAGTAAATCCGTCACAATTAGCTGTTTTCCTGGTAATATGTCTGTGGAATATCACATCAGTCAGCATCCCTGCTGCCAGGGCGACTACCGCGAGAATCACCGTAATCAGGATAAATTTATCGGGTATCATCGCCAGCATCACAAAAGCGTCATCGCCGCTAGTGGCGATCATTACGGTGACTAAAGCCCCCATCGTTACTATTCCATGGGCATACAGCGAAACGACGGTGAAAGCGCCCAAACAGCCGGGAATAGCGCCCATCAGAGCGGCGAACAGATACTGCCCCCAATAACTTTCGCGAAGACGGCACTGCCAGCTACCGCGTGTTAAGACATTGAGATATTCGATCAAGAGCATCATCATGAATATGAAGCTCGTGATCATCACGCTCTGTTGAAAAATGTCCCTAAGCATAATTACAGTTCAAGTTAAAGAATAATGTCTTCAATTGCTTTTTCAGCGCTTCATCTGTCTTTTGATGAAGATATTGCTACTCTTCCTGGGTGTCGTTACCCCTCTAAGAGATAAACCATGTCCTTGAGTTGATTTCTATACACGATAGCGCAAAATAGATGCCATTTGGATGAAATTATAGATCATTTGTTAATTCATATTTTACAGTCAATTATATACCGCAATCGAAACATCGGATAATCTTATAGTTGCATTATTGCGATTATTCAAGGCTTTAGTGTAGCAATTATAGTACACCATGGAAGTCGGTATTGAACCTGAATAAATTGATTATTAATTCGCTTCAAGGCTCCAATCTTTAGTTGAGATCGACTTAGAAGGTGGGAAACACGGTTGAAAATCGAATTTTAAGGAAATAAAAAAATAGGGGCTTAGAATTGCTTCTAAGCCCCTATTTTTATATAGCAACGGAGGAAAGATTGAATCTTTGACCTTCGGATTATGCGCTAGTGCCTTATGATATTGATTTTATGATACTTATATATCCGTGCTGGACGGCAGGGATTCGAACCCCGATTACATGGTCCAGAGCCATGCGTCCTGCCATTGGACGACCGCCCAAATAAACAAACAATTTACTTAATTTTTTATTCTGTGTCAAGTGAAATCTCGAAATTAGTTTTTTAGTGTTTCAGTTAAATGCTTTTACTTACCGCCGTATCCTCCCACCGATCCCAAATTCCAATCATATTTCGCTTGTCTTTGTCAAAGAGGTGTGGTATATTTCTTTTTCATATAGCACATTACCATACAGAAAAACATTTAGTTCGATGATCAAGCTGGAAAACCTGACCAAAGACTTTGCCCGAGTCAGAGCTGTCGATAGTCTGAATCTGCATGTTGAAAAAGGTGAAATAGTCGGCTTTCTCGGACCCAACGGCGCGGGAAAGACCACGGCGATTCGCCTTATAACCGGTATTCTGCAGCCGACTGAAGGGAAAGTTGTCATTAACGGCGAGGATATGGCGGTGAGACCGAGGTGGGCAAAGCAGTCCATCGGTTATGTGCCTGATATGCCCTATATGTACGAACGTCTTTCAGGCAGAGAATTCATTGAATTTCAAGCGCAACTGCATCTGCTGCGACCCGCAGATTTCCAGCCGGGACTCGAAGAACTGTCTGAGTTGCTGGTCATGGCTGACTGGTTGGATGAACGCATTGAAAGCTATTCGCAGGGAATGAGGCAGAAAACTACGATGGCAGCCGCTCTGATTCATAATCCACCTCTGCTTGTTCTCGATGAACCGCTGCTGGGATTGGATCCGAGATCGACAAAAATACTCAAGGAAATCTTGAAAAAACGCGCCTCTGAAGGTGTGACCATCTTTTTTTCAACGCATGTCCTATCAATCGCACAGGAGATGTGCGGTCGGCTGGCTATTATCTCGAAAGGCAAGCTATTAGCCGTAGGCGCATTTGATGAATTAAAAGGGAAAAACGATCCAAATCTTGAAGCTGCTTTCCTGCGCATAACCGAAGAACAGCAACCGATGGAAGGAAAGGAATGCTGAGGGAAATCAAATCACTTCTCCTTCTCCTCGACCTCAAACTTGCCGATCTTTCCGGCGCTTTTAAAGGGATGTCTCTATCAAGGCTCATGGGGATGCTGTTCTCCGTTTTAATTATCACCATCATCGCTGCCCTCATTTATCGTTTCGATCTCTACGTTTTCGATTACCTGATGGGAGTTCCCGAACTGGGTAGATTGGTTATTGCCAGATTTTTTGAACTGGCTTTTCTGATGTTCTTTCTGATGTTGATCATTTCAACCGCTCTGTCTGCCCTGTCCATGCTGTACAAGGAAGATGAGCTCTCATTTCTATTGTCGCTTCCGGTATCGCACAATACGATTTTTATCGTGAAGTATTTTGAAATTATGCTTTTCAGTTCGTGGGCGTTAATTGCCTTGACGATTCCTTTTATTCTATCGTATGCGGTCTATTTTGAAGTTCATTGGCAAATTTACCTATTACTATTCGCCGGATTGATGCTTCCTCTGGTGATTATCTCCGGATCGTTGGGTATTGCCACAGCACTCTTGATCAGGTGGATATTTGGAGGCGTTTCGCGCCGGCGTCTCTTACAGTGGGGCGTCTGGACGTTTGGAATTGCGCTTGCATTGATCTTCGCTTTTTTCTATTTCAAACAGCCTCGCGGTATCAGAGGAGCCGCCTATCTCTTATCATACCTTGAATCAGGCAGTTATCATGAACTGTCTCTTATGCCGCACAGACTGATTTCCCGCGGTTTATTATCGATTTTGGAAGTGCGTTGGGAGCTGTTCCGGCATGTCATAATCACCATGCTCGGGTTGTCTGCTTTGGTGACTATCGTTACACTTAATCTGGGTCAATTTCTCTATTATCGCAGTTGGTTAAAAGGGAGCGACAGATCTCCAACTAAAGGCAGACCGTCAGCTCTCTTTAAAATCAGCTTCTGGACACTCGAACGGTGGATATCGCCTATCTATCGAGCGCTTTTCCGTAAAGACTTTCTCGAGTTCCGCCGCTATCCGCTGCGTTGGGGGCAGGCGTTTATTCTATTCGGTTTCTGGGCGCTCTATGTAATCAATGTTTGTAATATCAATCAATATTTTGACGTGCAGAGAGATTTCTGGCAGATGCTGCTCTTTTATGCCAATTTTTCCTATACATGCTTTTTTACCGCCGCTTTGGCTGGACGTTTTGTCTTCCCAATCATCAGCCTGGAAGGCGAGACCTTCTGGGTACTGAAATCAGCTCCACTTGCCATGGAAAGCTTCCTCTGGTCGAAATTCTGGCAGGCGTTTATTCCCCTCTTTGCGCTCTCCGGATCGATGCTGGTCATCGGAAACATGGTTCTGGGCGTCCATGCGGCGCTCCTCCAGGCATCCCTGCTGTGCATCTTCATTATCACTATCGCACTGACAGCTATATCTTTAGGGATGGGCGCGCTGCACGCTGATTTTTCTCAGAGCAATCCCATGAAGATAGCCAACTCTCCAGGTGGAATGCTATGCATATTCATCAGTCTGGTTTTCATGATAATGATGACTACGATTTTTGCCTGGCCCACCTACCTGCATTATAAGTCAATGACCTTTCAGGCTGTATTCCCATTGTCTGAATGGACCACTTCGGTGATAATATTCATCGCCCTGGGCGTAGTGGCGACACTCATACCTCTTAAAATGGGTTTGAATGCCTTGAATGGCGATTTGAAGATGTGATCTGAACCCATCGTCTAAAACAGATTCCCCCCTTGCCGCTTGCTTTTTCCACTTCTAAAAAGTATATTAGACATGTTCCCTGTTACGTCAGGTCTAGTCCGTCGGCTGACGGATGTGACCTGATGCAGATAGAATACAACAATATTCCACGAAGCAAGCGATGAACAATTCCCAGCCCCCCGTCAACTTAGACTTAGCCCTGCAGCACGGGCTGAATGAAGAAGAATACGACCGTATATGCGACATCCTCGGACGCACGCCGACTTTCTCAGAACTGGGCGTTTTTTCCGTGATGTGGTCTGAGCATTGCAGCTATAAAAACTCCATCGCCGAACTGAAGAAACTGCCGCGTAATAGTCCGCGTATGCTGGCTGAAGCTGGCGAAGAGAATGCCGGTCTGGTTGACATTGGGCACGGCTTAGCAGTCGCCTTCAAGATCGAATCCCACAATCACCCCTGCGCGGTCGAACCTTACCAGGGGGCGGCTACCGGCGTGGGAGGCATCATGCGGGACATATTTACCATGGGCGCGCGCCCCATAGCGTCTTTAGATTCGCTGCACTTTGGATCGCTGGACGTTCCGCGCAATCGCTTTCTGATGGATGGTGTAGTGCGAGGCATCGGCGATTACGGTAACTGCCTGGGAATTCCAACTATCGCCGGTGAAGTGGTTTTCCACAGCGGTTACAGCGGCAATCCTATTATCAACTGCATGGCTTTGGGAATCGTCAAGAAAGACAGCATCGCCTCAGCTATAGCTGAAGGCGAAGGCAATCCGGTTTTTATTTTCGGTTCGCGCACCGGCAGGGACGGTATTCATGGCGCCACCTTCGCCTCCGAGGAGATCTCAGAAGAGAGCGAATCCAAACGTAGCTCCGTTCAGGTAGGCGATCCCTTCACCGAGAAACTGCTGCTGGAAGCCACATTGGATCTCGTGAAATCGGGCGCTCTGGTCGGCATTCAGGATATGGGAGCCGCCGGTATCACCTGCAGTTCCGCCGAAATGTCCGCTCACGGTAAAGCCGGCATCGAGATAAATCTGGATAAAGTACCGCTGCGGGAAGACAACATGTCTTCCTATGAGATACTGCTCTCCGAATCCCAGGAGAGGATGCTGGCAGTTGTGAAGAAGGGCAGGGAAGAGGAGGTAATAGCCATATTCGATCGTTGGGAGTTGCTCTATTCCCAAATTGGTGAAGTAAAAAACGATGGTCTGATGCGGGTCTTTTCCAGAGGTGAGAAGGTCTGCGAGATTCCTTCACAAACGCTGGCGCTGGGCGGTGAAACGCCGGTCTATCACCGTGAATCCAAAAGACCAGCCTACCTCGATGAGACCAACGAAACAGATTTGTCGCCTTACCGTCAGGATCGCGACTGGAATGCCGTGCTGTTGCAATTATTGTCATCACCTGATATCTGCGACAAATCCTGGGTGACCGATCAATACGATTCCACAGTGCGCACCAATACCGTCTTCGGACCCGGCGGCGACGCCGCGCTTCTTTTAGTAAAAGGCACTGACATTGGTATAGCCATGACGACGGATTGCAACCCGCGTTTCGTCTATCTGAATCCGCGTCGCGGGGCGGCGTTAGCCGTCGCGGAAGCTGCCAGAAACGTAAGCTGTACCGGCGCAGAACCCATTGCCATCACCAACTGTCTGAACTTCGGTAATCCCTATAAGCCCGAATCCTTCTATTTCTTCAAGGAAGCAGTGGCGGGCATGGGTGAAGCCTGCAGAGCATTCGATACACCGGTTACCGGTGGAAACGTCTCTTTCTATAATGAGTCAGAGGATGGATCGATCCTGCCCACGCCAGTTATCGGCATGGTAGGAATCATCGAAAACGTCGATAAAGCGGTTCGCTCTAATTTCCAGCAGGAAGGTGACAGAATCATTCTCCTCGGCAAAACCGCGCCGGATCTGGGTGGCAGCGAATATCTCTATCATCTGCATCAGGTGATAGCCGGAGATGCTCCCGCGCTCGATCTCGATCTTGAAAAACGCACACAGGATTGTATTCGTGAAGCCATCGACCGGGGCTGGATCCATTCCGCGCACGATTGCAGCGATGGCGGTCTGGCGGTGGCGCTGGCTGAATGCTGTATCTCAGATAATCGCAGCGGATTCGGAGCAGTCGTAAATCTCAAACAGGGAGACCTGCACACCACTGATCTCCTTTTTGCGGAAACGCCTTCGCGAATCATTCTATCTGTTCCTGTGAAACATGTCGATGATCTGTTCGCTCTTGCGGCGTCGATGGAGGTCTATGCAAAGGATATCGGAAAGGTAGGCTCAAACCATTTGAAGATTGACGGCTTAATCGACCTCGACCTTGCAAAGATGCAGGAAGTCTATTTCTCTTCACTGCCCGCGATGTTCAAACAGACACAGGCGGCTGAGTGAAAGCATCCATACTGATGGATAATTGGATAATGTAATGGAGAGAAAAGTCTGGAAAAAGAGATTTATCTACGCGCTTATTATCGGCTTCTGTCTATTTCTCTTCTTGATTCTCGGTCGCCGGTTATACCTTCCTGATTCATTCATTATTCACAAAATTGAAAAAAATGTATCTGCCGCTCTCGGTATGCAGCTTGACATCGAGGACGGTAGTTTTCATTTTCTCAGTGACACGCGCCTCGAAGGGATCACTCTGAAAGACTCAACAGGAGCGCGGATTGCCGCGATTGAGAGCATTTCCCTGCGTTATAGACTGCTGCCATTATTCCAGCGGAAATTGGTGATCCTACGACTCACAATCGTCAATCCCCAAGTAACTTATGATCATGTAATCGAATCTGGGAAGAGCGCCGATCTACACTCGTCTTCGCGCGATTCAGATAAAGAATCGGTCATCCAATTAGCTTCCAACGATGTAACACAACCCTCCTTCGGATTCAGTTTACCCATTAAGCTTGAAATCGATAACCTGACCGTTGAAAATGCCAGAGCGGCGATTACAGCTCATTCAACTGAAGGTACTATTAAAACCGAATTAAATGGAATATTCCTTGAAGCGAAGCAAATCCATATCGTAGATTCTACCGATTATTCCGGGCAGTTCACCTTGGGTTCAGAAGACACGATAACCCTGGCATATATAAGCGATGTTTTCAACCTGAATTCGAGATCGTATTTCAACCTGAACGCCACGGGATCGCTTGATCCCGCGCTTAAATCTCTGAATATAGCTTTACGATGCCTGCCGGAATTTAACGCTGTATTGCTCGACAATGCCATCAATGATTTCAGTTTATCGGAAATTGCATTATCTGCCAATGCTAACCTGATAGACTTCAATGATCTGAATATCGATGATATCAGGCTGCTTTTCGGAGGAGATACAATCTTAGTCGCTTCTGCTGAGATTGGTGATATTCTGGGATATCCGCGTTTGAATCTGCAGGTTCATGAAGGAAAAGTTTTTATCGATGATTGGCTTCCTATAATCCGCGGTTTCTTATCGATGATCGGCTGGGAATCTATCCTTGATGATGTTAATATTACGGGATTGATCAGAATTGAAAACTCGCTCCTGACCGGAACCATGCTGGGAGCGAATCCTGAACTGGAAGCAGTTGTGAACTTGGCAATAATTAACGCTGGTTTAACTCACGGCTCTTTACCCCTGCGAGCGCAGGGCTTTAATTTTGATCTATCTTACCGCGGCGCTGTTTATCCAGCAGAAAATATTAGTTTCATACTGGACGCTGACGCCTATCTCTGTTCTGTGGAAACCACGGGAATTGACGCCGAACCGTTAGTGATCACCGATCTGAAATCATCGCTGACTGCCAGCGCAGATAAGGACTTGGAGAACCTCGACGTCGAATTGCGCTGGGCGGGAAAAGGTCCCTTCCAAAGCGATCAAAAAGGTGACGTAAATATACAGATTAAACGCTTGAATAGAGAAGATCCACTTGCATCCTCCGGTCTGGCAATTCGCGGAGGCTGTTCAATTAAGGATCTCCCATTGGATAAATTCGTTCGGGATAGGGGATCCGGCAGTCTGTCAGCTGCGGCTGATTTTGTTTTTCGTGGTTTAAACGATATTGAAGTGGGAATCGGGGTGTTGTGCCCCGATTTGACTCTCTGCATTGATACTGATACAGTAAGTATTCCGCCTCTGATGGCGCATAGCGAGTCACGCTGGAACCTATCTGAAAACTTTGGTCAATTGAAGTTTGAAGAGTTAAAAGTAGAAATTGATCCTTACGGAGATGCCTCCCTGGTCTGCTCCTACAAAACCGATGGATCATGGGATATAAGTTCGCTTGATTTGGAAGCTGATTTCACCGAAATCGCCCCGCTGTTTAATACTTTGCTGCCTGAAAACCTCACCGATCTGATCCTGACCGGCGATCTGCATTTTTCAGGCGAGGCATCTGGAAACTTAAATCCCGATAAAGCGGAGTTTCATCATCAGATAGACGTCGATACGGAAAATATCGCCTTAAAGCTGCCTTATTATAAATCTACGGTTGATTCAATCGTATTCTCTTCCACATTCGCCGGGAATAAGGACTGTCTGTCGTCGAGCGGCGAAATCGAGATTGGAAAACTGGTCAGTGAGATGGTCAGCAGTAAACCTTACAGACAGATCAAAGCGAGCTGGGATGGCAGTTTCGATCTCGAGGAACAGGAAGCCTCTGTCTCCTTCCAAACGAATCTGTCACAGCTTGGATTGGAAACTTCCGGTGACGTAATCTTAAAGATCAGTAAGGAAGAAATACTGGGACAGGCGAAGTTGGGGCTGCAGTTTCACTCAGATAGTCTGATCAACCTCACTAATGAGGTGCAGTTAGCGGGAGAAAGCGAACTGGCTTGTGATTTACTGCTTTCAGAAAGTGGAAAGTATGAATTAACCGGAGAGATAGAATGCAATAATCTGACAGCTACTTATGCAGATGAATTTAGACTTGAAGACTTGAACCTGTATATGCCCTATGAAACGACGTTTGTAATTGATTCGAACGGCGTTGCTTTCGGCGCTAATTCCGATACCTATGCTACGTCCAGCGACCCTGTTCTATTTGCAAGCAATGAACACCTCTTTCCAGCGAACAAAACCTATGGAACGGTATCTTGCGGACTGCTGCGCTATACAGATTATAATGTGAGCAATTTAGAAGGGATTATCAGTTTTCAACAGGACCGACTGGAATCTCCCGGGCTTAAGGTGGATGCTTATGACGGGGTGTTAAAAGGAGCATTTGAAGTAAGTTTTCCGGTTATGATCCCGGATTCAATCGGGTACTGGATGCGAGTCAGCGCGCATGAAATAAATACTGCATTGCTTCGTCAATCGAAGGCGAAAAAAGGCGAAGACAATCAGATATCTGCCTTCGCCAGATTCTCAGGTCAGGGGATCAATCCAAATGGACACTTCGACCTTGCAGGCAGCGTTGACATTACCCGCATTGGAAGACAGGTTGCAGACAACCTGCTCCGCTTTATGGACCCGAATCAAACCGATCCATCCATCCAGACCTATCGCGGCTACTTGAAAAGGGGATGGGGCGTCAAAGTCTTCACCTTCGGCGTCAAAGACGATTTTGTCTATACTTCAATTATACCCTTGAAGCCTCCCATCACCAAACTGGATATGTTTATCCTCTCCCGCCTGATCGGTTTGGGCAAGTCGATAACATTCGGGAGAGTTCCCCTTAAGTTCTTCTTAAACACACCTGTAACAGCCAACCTGTAAGATAAGTACTTATATTTATTAAAGTAGGGGCGAGGTTACCTCGCCCCTACTAAACACTAACTGCCAACGGCTAACGGCTATTTAATCAGCACCATCTTGCCACTCGCCGTAGTCGTGGTCGGTTCCGCCTGTGGTGCCCCTGACCCCGACAATTTATCAGCAGTAAGTCGATAAATGTATATTCCCGATGCCAGCCCCGATCCATCGAAGGTGATGGCTTGCTTGCCGGGGGGGTAAGAGTTGCTGGTTGCTGGTGGCTGGCTGCTGGTAACATTCCGCCCATTAATATCAAACACCTCCAACCTGACCTGGCTGGCAACCGGCAGATCAAAGCGGATGGTGGTGGTGGGATTGAAGGGATTGGGGTAATTTGATACAGAAATCATCGCAGGCAGATGAGATTCCTGCTGATCTCGAATGCTGGTGATCTCATAATAATGAACACCAATATCCGCAACAGTACCGTCAGGATCTTGTGGACTTTCCGGGTCACCCGCATCAATGCACGGCGAGTTCTCCTGCAGATTGAAATCCCCGCTTACGGGGTCGACGAAGAGCGGATCGAGGAAGATGTTAAAGAAATCATCGCAGGTATCGCCGTTGGCATTGACAGTCGTTATAATACCTAAATTTGCCGGCGGCGTTCCTGTGAAATCACCATTTAAATTATCGTGGAAATCACAGTATGCCACCGTTGACGTGTCCGAGTCAGAAAAGTGTATTCCGCCATTGCCGGTGCTTCCTTCGACGATTGTGTTACTGATCTGCACCTTGCTGCTATCCAGTTCTACTCCGCCGCCCTGCTGCAACGCGTCGTTACCGCTGAAAGTGCAGTGGATGATCTCGGTTGAATCATTTTTAAATGAATATAAACCGCCGCCGTGAGTTGCCTCATTGTCATAAATTTCGCAGCGGCTGATTTCTGGATCGGTGTACAGGAGAGCGACCCCTCCGCCATTCCAAGCCGCTGTGTTCGAATGAACGGTGCAGCTATCAATGATCGCCGGAACGTTGGTTTCAAGGCAGATTCCCCCGCCGTTCATCTCGGTGGAATTGGAGTGCATTTCACAGTTGCGGACGACAGGCGTACAGTTGGCGCTGATGTAAAGACCCCCACCGCTGCTGTCGGCGCTGTTGTTGTTCATCGTGCAGTTCAGAATAGTCACGTTGGAATTGTCATTAACGGCAATGCCGCCGCCGTTCGCCTCAGTGACGTTATCATCAACGATACAGTTCGTTATAGAAGGACTGGAAACGTGATTTGCGCATATACCTCCGCCTCCCCTGCCGCTGCCGTTACCGCCAGTATAATTGGAATAGTTTTGCAGCACAATGCAGTTTTCAATGGTTGGCGAGGAGTGAGTGCAGTAAATGCCCCCACCGTTGTGGATGGCGGTATTGTCGGTGACGACACAATCAGAGATGACGCCGTTAGAGCTTGAAAAGTATATCCCGCCGCCCCAGTTGGCTCTGTTTGCGGAAATCGTGCAATGCGAAATTGTTACGTTGACATAGTACGCGTTGATGGCGCTTCCCGCGGCGCCGGTTATGAATGTGTATCCAAGTTCGCTGTTGTTAGACGATCCGTCCTGGAAGATGATGCTGTTGAAACTTTCCACTCCGTCATTGGGACGAAATATGATGCTGTCAGTCTCTGTGCCGACCGCGTACAGATATCCATAAATGCGGATGCTGAAAATACTGTCGAAGAGACAGGTTACGCCGGGCTCGACAATTAATGAATCTGTAACCCCCACTTCGATATCGCCAACGACAATGTACGTCCCTGCTCGCAGTGTGCCGTTCAACTGTCCGCTGATTTGCGGCTGTGCCTCACTGTAAGCAGCGATTAGTAATAGACTGAAACATGAAACGATCAGAACAGACCTGCGCATTATGATAACCTCCTCGATACATCTGGTTAACGGGTTTGGTTCTTCTGCTAATATAAAGTAATATTTCCCATTTGTCAAGGGAATTATTTTTAGGATAAAGAAAAAGACAAGCCCGGGCTTGTCTTTTTTCTTCCTTCATTCTATTTAACCATCTATTTAATCAGCACTATCTTCCCACTCGCCGTAGTCGGGGTCGCCCCTGACCCCGACACATTATCGGCAGTAAGTCGATAAATATATATCCCCGATGTCAGCTCCGTTCCATCGAAAGTAATGGCGTTCATGCCGGGGGGATAGAATCCCGTAGTCGGGGTCGTCCCTGACCCCGACGTGTAGGGGCGAGGTAACCTCGCCCCTACCGTCCCTACATTCCGCCCGTTTATACCAAACACATCCAATCTAATCCAACTTGCAGCTTGCAACTCGAAGCTGATAACTGTTGCCGGGTTGAATGGATTGGGATAAACGCTGATTATGCTGAATTTCGACGGTTCGGCGCTGATAACGGTTTTATCCTTTATCCCTGATGGCTGGCTGTATTTTACAGTGGCAAAATCATAATTTGTCTCAGCTACATAGGAATTTCCGGTAACATAGACGCTGCCTTCATTATCCATAGCAATAGCGCTGGCTCTGCTGCTATAGAAATCCGGCAAGTTGTCCGGATAAATCATAACCCATTCTTCATCTCCGTTGGGATCGTACTTCACAGTAGCGTACTCGTAAGTATATGCCCCTATCTCACTTTCTCCCGTAACGTAGACATTACCTTCAGCATCTACCACTATATCGTTCGCGCTATCATCTCCACCCCAGTTCCCGTCGTATGACGATATCCACTCCACATTTCCATCGGAATCAAGTTTGATAGTAACATAATCTGTGGTACTGCAGAATCCTTCACCAGTGACGTACAGATTGGCGTCAGCGTCGATCGTCATGGCATGACAGTAATCATAACTGCCCCCGCTGGCACTTATATGCTCAGCCCACTGTTCCACGCCGAACGAATCATACTTCACGACGAGGAATTCGGAGTCTCGTTCATCACCGTGATAGCCGGCAATATAGACGTTGCCCGCGTTGTCCAGCACCATATCTTCAGCTATGGCATAGCCTATGTTGGCAAACTGGAAATGGTAAGCTGCTGTCCAGACTCTGTTGCCCCCGGGATCATACTTGATGGTCATGCAGTAGTTGGAAAAATGCTCGTCATAACAATCACCTGTAACGTAGACGTTTCCGTCTGTGTCAACTACAATTGCTTTCGCTTCATCATCTTCACCGCCAGTGCCATCATAAATTGCTATCCACTGCTCTTGACCCGAGGAGTTGTACTTAATAGTGGTGTAATCGTGATTATAGAACGATCTCGTGTTACTGTATCCCGTAACGTAGACGTTGCCTTCAGAGTCCACAGCTATCGCATTAGGTTTATCATAGTAATTGCCTGGACTCGTATATTGCGCCATCCACTGTTGAACTCCATCGGAGTTATATTTGATCGTAGTGTAATCATCAGCGTGACCGCTGCCAGCGCCGGTCACATAGACGTTGCCCGCTTCATCCAGGGCTAACGCGTAAGCTTTATCGTTTTCGTCAACGAGACCGGGATAACGCGCAATCCAGATAGTATTGCCGGAATTGTCATATTTTGCTGTGGCAAAATCATAGTCAACCCAATCAGGATGAAGCGAACGATCGCAATAGCCGGTAACAATAATGTTGCCATCTTGATCGATAACTATATCCTTCGCATAATCCGGACCGTTGCCGCGTCCGTTTTCTCTTATAACCCATTCTTCGATGACCTGGGCGGATAAAGGAGAGCTAACCGTAAGAACGAATATCAGGAGGGCTGATACGCGCATACAAAAACCGTATATCTTTATTACCATGATGACCCCCTTTTTGAGTGTTTCTATTTTCGTAACTTACAAATACTTAAGCAAAATTTGTACCTGCCAGTATTATCAAGATTAATTCAAATAATAAATGCTGTCAGATCGGAATAAGCGCTAGATTGATTATGCACATTGTGCATTATCCAGTATCGTACTGCTTGAATATAATTACTTAAGAATAATGAGATTATGGCAATCCCTGCACGATTTAAATGCGTTAAACTATTCAGCAAAAAAAACAGAGTGAACCGGGGTTCACTCTGTCAATCGACTATCTATTTATTATTAGGATCAGATCACGGTTTGTCAGTCATCATAATACACCCATTTTCGCCGCCGCACGGTTTATATGGAGACGAGCCGTGCCCGGGATTATCCTTTGAATTCAGATAATTCGTTCTCACATCATGGTTACTATTGCCGTTCAGCAACTGCCAGAGGTTGAAGAAGAAGGAATCCTCAACGATTTCAACTGTGCTGGTTGTGATGCGTGCCAGAGACGTTTCGTCATTCTTGGGCGGGATCCGGGTGTCTTTCGCCATCGAAGCAGGTACTATGATAAAGAGCAGTGTTAGCGAGCCGATAAAGACAGTGAGTAATATTCTTTTTTTCCGCAGCATGATTATATCTCCTCTTCTGATTTCATTAATTGACGATCCGCCATGCCAAAATAGAAAACGAACGGGTCATTCTTCGCGGCATTTCCATTGTTCATGGCAGATACCCCCTCTCTCTTGAGGAAACTGCTGACTTCATTGAAGACAGCTTTAGCGCTCGCCGGAGTCAACTGGTACCAGTGATTTCTCAGCAACGAGGCTGATTCCGGATCAGCAAAACGCGCCTGGACTACTTTCAGTATTGCGTCTGGCAAAGGCGGTGGATGCTCCATTTCCGGTACCGGCGCGCTCCCCAGATAGAAATAATAGGGCTTGGTCACCTCTTTCGCCTCGCGGCATTCATGTTCTAAAGCGTTACCTGTGCCCCGTAGAAACTCGTTGATGGCAGTCTGCAGTCCCCTCGCCTGATCTTCTTCAAGCTGGAAGGTTTTATAGACTGGTTTTCCCACAGTGTGGTTGAATACGTCAATGTGCGTGAGCAGCCCGGATACTCGGGCGGAAAGATCGGTCATGTCGAAAAGGTCGACATGTGATTTTTCCGTTTTGTAAGATGTTATGCCATCTTCAACTTCAGCGGTGATAACACCCTTTTGCACCATATCGGTCAGGATTGTTCGCAGAGTCCGTTTCTGCAGATCGTGGGGTGCATGGATGAGATAGGAAACTTCAGCAAGGATCTCTTCATCCGTTTGCGGCGCGCGCAGCAGAGTGACCGTTATCTCCTTCTGTATCTCGCGGATTTTGACGTAATCGCTGGAAATATCTTTCAGATCTTCCAGCCTTTTCAGCGTGTACTGGACGTTTCGCAGTGAAATGCCCAGATCGGTGACGATTGCCATCTGCGTCGCAAAAGATGACTTGTCGGCATGCTTCTGTCGGCAGGTGTCAACCATCGCCAGTTTCAGGAGGTTCTTCATCCCCGAGATGTCTTTGTACCCTTTTTCCATGGCCCAGGTACATATCCCCTGGAATAATCCATAGAGTAGTTGGGTTTCGTTATCTCTCACCTGCATACCTGCCTCCTCGTTGGCTTCAGGTTACCAATCTCCATCTTAGGTAATAGTATAAGGCTTTTATGTGAGAAAGTCAAGCGCAATTTTTTGCACCTCCGGGCTAAATGGATTTCTATACTATAAAATTACAAAATTTCTATTGATTTTGCAAACCTTTTTTTCCGAAACGGCAGAAATTTTATAATTGCTGCTGAAAGCTGTTAATAATTGGATCGTTCCATTTGGTGGGGATGCTTTGCTGTGAAGTCACTCAGTTATCTGTTGTGTCAGGTCCTGTCCGTCGGTTGACGGATGTGACCTGACACTTTTATTTGCAAGCGTTTCGGCGTCAGGTCTCCGCTGCGCTTAGGACCTGACGCAACGTTTAAGTCACTCAGTAAGAGGATTAATTCCTGTGTGGCGCAGCCATCCTCAGTGGTAATGGTAGTGGTAGGGGTAGGGGCGAGGTAACCTCGCCCCTACCACCACGCAACATTCATCCGCGCAATCCGAATAATCCGATCTTATCCGTGATCCAGCTTTTGTAGGTAGGATTCTCCGAAACCGACAAGCAACCTAATAGAAAAAGAGGCATGCATCGCATGCCCCTTTTTTGTTAGAGTCTTAAGGCTACTTTAGTAACAGCATCTTCTTCTGGAGACATTTGCCTTCCGTTTCAAGACGGTAAACGTACAAGCCTGAAGAGAGACGGCTGCCGTCGAAAGCGATGGTGTGTATCCCGGCTGAAAAAGCTCCATCAGCGAGTGTGGATATCAGCTCACCCCTCAGATTGTACACCGATAGACGGATATCGCTTATGGTTTCCAGCGAAAACTGTATCGTCGTGTTCGGATTGAAAGGATTGGGATTGTTCTGCTGTAGCGCAAACTTCGTTAGTTTTGCTTCATCTTCCGGCTCTGTCGATACTACCGGTCCGGTATGCGCCACGTGGAATGTCAGGTTCTCCACTGTCGGCGACGTCGGAATGAGATCGACCGGCACTTTGTGGTAGATGATGGGATTAAGTGTAATGGTTCCTTCAGTCTGAAGGAATGCGCCTGCATCTAAGTCGAGAACATACAGGACATGACAGTTGCCGTCAACTACTTCCGCCATAGAGGGATACGCTTCAGAGAGGCATTCTCCTGGGGGAGCATTTTCTGGTGTAACCGTATTGGTGATGTTCGTTCCCACTGACCAGGTCGCGCCGTTATCGGTCGAAACCGATATTTTAACCTCGCCTGAGGGCCAACCGCCCAGAGAAATCGCAGTTGAATCGACGTCGAATTCCTGGTACATACAATAGAGGTAACCGGTTTCAGGATCCTGACCAAGGGACGGGCGTTGACCACGGAAATTCCAACCGCCGCAATCGACAAAACTATCTGGGTCAAAGGCGTTTGCGATGACATGATAATCGTTGGGCCAGCGTTCCGACCAGTGCCAGATCAGCGAAGCGTTCCAATAAACCAGACCGCCTTCCAGTTCAAACCAGCGGCAGGTTGTGAAAGCGATGTGGCAGTAGTCATCCATGTCGTAAAACATGGAAACGTCACAGTAGGCTCGAAGTGTGTCCGCATTAGCCATAAGAGTATCCGGCAGCCAGGCGAGATCAGGCTCCATGAACTTCGTAACGTTCCAGTAGTTATCGAAATTCAAGTCCAGACCATCGTTGTCAATCATCGCGTGGACATCCCATCCACCTACGTCGTTTTCAAGCGGTGCGCAGTAAGCGCTACCGACTCGGTTGGACACTCGCGATGCCCCGACTTCATTAGAAATATGGGTAAAAGGTCCGCATAATATCTGTGGAGTATAACTTATGCTGTATGTCAGAGGATCATAGGTTCCCATTGACCAGGTCATGCCTGAAGCGCCCGTGGGATCGGAGTTGCCTACGCTGGTGACGAGTATTTCACCATCCGTTTTCATCGTAATTCTGGGCCAGATATATTCCAGGTCTTGCCCGTTGTACCAAGGTATTTCATAAACTAGGAACGCTCCCGCATGGGGGAAGAAGTCAGTGGCGACCGCTGTGTGAGCATTCGTTCCTGTAACCTGGTGAAAAGCCGGGAATGCGATGCCATCCCAGCCTACTGCAAGGCTGGTAAAACCACCGCGTTGTGAAGATTCTACGGCATATCCACTGCCTTGCCAACCCTGTTGACCTGATGGATCGATGTAGTTGTAATAGATATGCCGGTTGTTGGATGGTTCATCTTCACCTTTGGTCCAGACCATGTGAATGTAACCGTCATCGCTTAACCTGATCTGTCTGCCGATCGTAGCGTTATGCTGGTATTCATACCAGGTGTCGCCCACTGTGACGGTATCACCCAATATGTCGATACCATCGATATCAGATAGATTATAGGGCGGATGAACGACTGGAATGTTATCCGGCACATCCTCAAGCCCGGTGAAGATAGGCGGCAGGGGATACATTGGTCTTACATTCGCTGGAGCAGCAATCAGGAGCGTTGGAATGATTAGAAGAATTAGTAGTAGTAGGTAGAGTTGTCTCTGCATTTTGCACCTCAAATTAGTTGGGACGGATTTGGGTTTGCTAAATATATTTATTATCTGGATGAAAAGCAATGCTTTTCTCGTGCAATATAATTATTTCTTTTTAGAAAGTCAAGCGCAATATTTTGCCATAGACCGATATCTGGAATTCGGCATGCTGTGCGCGCTTACGATCACCATTTTCCATGTAGTAATGGTAGGGGCGAGGTAACCTCGCCCCTACCACCACGTAACATTCATCCGCGCAATCCGAATAATCCGAGTTTTTCCGTGATCCAGCTTTTGTAGGTTGGATTCCCCTGAATCCGACTTATTCCTTGAAAGAAGCCCTCTTCAGAGGATTTGTTTATTCGTAAACCCGTCATTTATGGCGGGGTACAACTCCCCTGCGGAATTTACTTGCAATTTGCCGCATAATTTCGTATTATTGAACAGAACCATAGGTCGGATTCCCACCACGAAGTGTCTCCATCGGAGGAATCCGACGATTGGAACTGGAATTAACGGATTTCAGAGAGGAAATCATGTCAGAACCAACCTGGAAAACTGCCATAACCGATATCGGCGGCGGTCAGATACGAGTGCGCGGCTACGATATCGCCGACATCATGGAGCATCTGTCATTCTCCGACGTAATATATCTGATTCTCAAGGGCGAACTTCCTGATAACCAGCAGCGCAGAATGATAGAAGCGATGCTCGTCTCATCGATCGATCACGGTCCCACGCCGCCCTCGAATCTCGCCGCGCGCACCGTTTTCTCGGGAGGCAATTCCCTGAACGCAGCCGTCGCAGCCGGAGTACTGACTATCGGCGATTCACACGGCGGAGCCATTGAAAAATGCGCGAAAATCCTACAGGAATGGGTGCAAAAGGAGGGGACGCCTGAAGAACTGGCGGTGCAGCTTGTCGCCGATTTAAAGGAAAAGAAAATCCGTATGCCCGGTTACGGTCACCGCATCCATAAGCGGGATCCTCGCACCGTCAAGATGCTGGAAATCGCTGAAAGAATCGGATATAAGGGCAGGATCATCGAATTGGCTGTAGCCGTTCAGGACGAGCTGGAACGTACCTCCGGCAGAGACCTTCCGCTGAACGTGGACGGCGCTATTGCCGCGGTCATCAGCGAGATGGGATTCGACTGGCGCTTGGGCAAAGGCTTCTTCATCATCAGCCGCGTTCCCGGTTTGATCGCTCATGTCATCGAAGAATGGACTCGTGAAAAAACCATGCGAAAATTGGGACCGCCTCCGTTTGAATATGACGGTCCTGCGCAGAGGGATATTTCCTGATGAAAAAGCCCCTCGTCATTCTATTCAGTATATTGCTTTCCCTGCCAGCCTGGTCGTATGACATTAACACCGCCGGGAAGATTCTTGTGCTTGAAACTGGTGCGAGATCGCTCGGTATGGGAGGCTGCGGAACGCTGCTGGGAGATGCATCAGGCGGACTGTATAATCCCGCTGCTCAGGCATTGACGGCTGATTTAAATGGATCGGCATATCTGAATCCGCATCCACATTCAGGTCCCAATTACGATTACTTCAACGTGATCTTCGGCGCGCACAGCGAATTCGGATACCTGGGCTTTAGCTATTACTTCCGGCAGGGTATCGAGGGAACAGATTATCCTGATGAGGAAGGTTCAGCTTTAATTATCGCGGGAAAACCATCCAGGAGGGTGGATCTGTCACTCGGGTTGGCTTTTAAAATTCTCACCACCAGCAAGGCTGGGTTTACACCTTTGAACGAATCCTGGTCAAAATCCTACAAGATGGCTTTTGATTTTGGAGCGGTCTACAGCAATCTTTTCCCACAAATCACGATAGGCAAACCGGAAATCAGGAAGCGGGATCCACGTTTCAGATTCGGCAGACCATTCTCGAGAGGTATTGCCGTTGGATTGGCATTTCAGAACTTAGGCGGCAGAATTGAATATGATTACTCGCCTGATTATGAAATGCTGCCCCAGACCTTCCGCAGCGATATTTTATGGGGCGTCTATGAGGGGCGAATCTGGGATTTCAGAGTTGCCGCACAACTGCAGAAGCTACTCGTATCACGCAAGAAGAGCGACGACCCGGATCATCCTCTCGGTGGATACAACAAAGCCACGGATGCGCTCTTTCAAGCATGGGGCGGAGGCGACCATGAAGGTGGCTGGACCTCACGCCTCGGTTTTGAGGCGAATCTGTACTGTCTGTTTAGTGGACGCGTTGGCTGGTCAGTAGATCATAAGGCGCACCGTTCGTTCATATATACCGGAATTGGTCTTGGACCCGAATGGGCAAGACTGAACGTAGTCCGCGAATATGAACCCGGCAGCGACGTCGATTTTATCGATGAACTCCGCTTTGATTTGACCGCAAGCATCAGCTATCAGAAATTCAGGAACTGGGTGAGGAAATAAAAGGTAACAATGCAGTAGGAAATTATATTAACAGAGAATTGGATTGCTGAAAGCAAGGAAATGGTGGGGCTTGGGTGAATGAAACCAAGAAAAGGGTGGGGCAGACATTCTTGTCTGCCACTGAAAAACCTGTTTTTCAGATCGCCCATCGGAGGCTTCCACATTGGATACTTGAAGATGCTGCCTATTATATTACCTTTCGAGTTAAACACGATAATATCTCATATTCTGAGCGAGTTGCGGTGTTAAATCACATACTAAATGGAGATCAAAAATATTACAGATTATCTGCTGCGGTAATAATGCCAGACCATGTTCATCTTATTATTACACCTTTTACGCAGTTTCCTCTTTCTAGGATTATGAAAGGAATCAAGGGAGTATCTGCAAGAAAAATCAATCAACTTCGTCGTAAAACAGGCTCAATCTGGCAGGATGAATCTTTTGATCGAATCATAAGAGATTATAACGAATTTCTAGAGAAACTCAATTATATCTATAATAATCCTATAAAAGCAGAATTGTGCAGTGTCCCAGAGGAATATTCTGCTCTTTATATTTGCATACAAGATACTGATAATCTGACAAATAGGCAGACAGGAATGTCTGCCCCACCAGTAAATGACAAAGATAAATAAATCTGAATAATTATTATGCCACAAACAATAATTGAGAAAATCATCAGCGCTCACAGCAGCAGCGATCCGAAACCCGGCGACATCGTCTGGATGGATATAGACTACCGTTCGGCAAGGGATTTCGGTGGAGCCAACGTCGTTGGAAACCTGAAGAAAAACTACTCAGATGATCCGGTTGGAGACGTTTCGAAGACCTATTTCACCTTCGATACGAACGCTCCGGCGAACACCATCGGTTATGCGGACAATCAGCATATCTGCCGCTGTTTTGCCCGCGAGAACGATATCAAAGTCTTCGACGTGGACCGCGGCATCGGCACTCATACCGCCATCGAAGAGGGTCTGGTCTGGCCCGGAGCCACCGGCGTCGGCACTGACAGCCACTTCAACATCATGGGCGCTATCGGAGCTTTCGGTCAGGGAATGGGCGACCAGGATATAGCGTTTATTTTTAAAGCGGGAAAAACCTGGTTTGAAGTCCCGCCTACGATGAAGGTGATTTTCAAGGGAAAACTGCCGGGAAACTGCACCCCACGAGACCTGACCTTAAAACTCGTCGGCACTCTCGGTTCCGCTGGAGCTTTAGGGCGCGCCGTTGAAATCGAAGGAGCAGCGGTCAATGCGTTGAACCTCTCCGGACGCATAACTTTGGCTTCGATGGCGACGGAGACAGGCGCAATCAGCTACTTTATTTATCCTTCTATGGAGGTGATCGAATATTGTGAGCAGAGAAGCGGTAAATCGGGCATTAAGCCGTTCATCGCGGATGATGGCGCAGATTACGTCGATACCATCGAAATCGGCATTTCCAATTTAGAACCGATGATCGCTTGCCCGCCCAGTCCCGATAACGTGGTGCCGGTGCGTGAAGTTGCCGGTAGAAAGATCGATTCGGTATTCATTGGATCGTGTACCAACGGACGTATCGAGGACATACGCGCCGTTGCTGATGTCCTGCGCGGAAATAGAATCGCTTCAGGTGTGATGTTGAAGATAGTACCCGCCACGCGAGAAGTCTATCGTCAGATGCTGGCAGAAGACCTGCTGAACGACCTTTTCAATGCTGGAGCTATTATCACTGGCGCCGGGTGCGGGGGATGCGCTTCCGGGCAGGTGGGGATGACCGGTAAAGGCGAAGTGCAGCTATCGACCTCCAACCGTAATTTCGCTGGCAAACAGGGAGCGGGGGAGACCTACCTCTGTTCTCCGGTTACAGCAGCGTTGTCAGCGCTGCAAGGTGAGATAGCAGGATTATAAGTCGTCAGATTAGTGACGTAATAAAAAGGCGCACCAGCGTGCGTCCCTACCTCTCCGTAGTCGGAGTCGTCCCCGACTCCGACATTTTCTGGATCCCGGATCAAGTCCAGGATGACACACTCTGTGTGTTACTTCATCAGCACCATCCTGCCGACCTCGTGGTGTTCGCCGGCTTGCAGGCGATAGATGTAGATACCGGAAGAGAGAGTCGAACCATCGAATACCACTTCGTGGGATCCCGCATCTCTCCAGCCATTTATCAATACTGCCACCAGACTGCCTCTGATGTTATAGACGTGTAGTTTCACGTCAGCAGCTTCAGGCAACTGTAGATTTAAAATTGTCGTAGGATTGAACGGATTGGGATAGGCTGTCTCTAACGAAAATTCTGCGGGAATCAGATCAGGCGTGCCCACCATCCAGAGATCGAAATCTCCACCACTGTTCAACCACCCGATAACGACCGGCCCATCACCCGTTGTCAGCTTCTCGAAATCAAAACTGTCCATATCAGCCACAATGTCCGGGTAGATCCCCACGTAGGCGCTGTAACTGTAAACACCTGCCGGAGCAATCGCAGGAATCTGTTGGATTCGATCACGATCAGCACTCCACCCTGCATTCATTGTGACGCTAAGCGGACCCAGCACTGGCCCATAGCTGTTACCGTTGGGAAGTGTAATATCACACCAGATACTGAAAGTAGCAAGGCTCGATCCGGTATTGCCTGCTTCGATGTTGAAATCGATATTTCCACCGGAAGCCGGTACCTGAACAGGTGGATTATAAGGTGTCAGGTTCACTTCAAGTGATGGTGCAAATCCTTGATTGAAGTAGTAAGCACCCATATCCGCCCTGGTGTAATCCGGATCAGGCGGACTGGTTGGATCGCCTGCATCGATACAGGGTGAGCCCGCCTGCAATTCGTAGGAATACGGATCACCGCCCACAAAGAGAGGATCTTCGGTAACATTACCTTCGCCGGGTGAGACGTGGTAATACAGTGAATCGAATCCAAAAAAATCGTTATATTCGATGACACTGTTTGGACTTACAGCGTAGGCATAGATGGCAGGTCCTCCCCCTGCACCGTACATGATATTATTACGAACATTCACCGATCCATAGGTTGATCCGATAGTGACAACTCGCCCCGGGTATTCTAATACGACAGTATTATTCAGGATTTCGACGTCGCTATCCACAATATGGAATGCATAAGAATCCCAGGCAGGCGTTCCTACCACGTAGAGCATATTTCGCGTCAGCAATATATCCTGCAGACATCCCCACGCTTCGATACCGATATAATACGAAGTGTGAATCTCATTACCTTCAATAAGACAGATACTTGACCCGCCATGCACACTGATTGCGATATTGTTAACGTCAAATACGTTATTGATTACTTGTACATTATATGCCCCATTAATATAGACTCCTTTACCTATGCTGAATTCACAATCCACAACAGTAACTATATTTATAGAATATGAATAAACACCGGTATTCAAGGCGATAATCCGGCAATCCCGCGCCTCAATGTTTTCCACATTCGCAGTATGGATACCATAGGCAGCCTGGAGATGGCTGTTATAAACTGCAATCGATTGGGCTCCAACATTATCCGCTGAAACACACCAGCTTCCAGCCTCAATTCTGCAATATGAAATCAAAGATGAAGATGTAGCTGATTGGACGTGCCTGACACCGCCGCTGGAAGCCATCCCGTCCTTTAGTATATAAACGGAGTCGGCTTCAACACCCACCACCTCTAAGTGTCCCTGTACAATCAAATGAGTACTATCGCCGAGATATAGAACTGTACCGGGCGCCATAACGAGTGTAGCGCCGGTTGGAATGGTGATATCCGATGAGGCAACGTACGGACTCGCAGCACTGATCCAGGTGCCGCTCACATTACCACTCACAGCTGTACCCCGAACAAACGGCTGCCAACTAACGCTGTCCGATTCCCAGGGATCGGAGACACGGGCTGTGAGTTCATTATTGCCAAGTACTGAAAAGCTGATCGTACAACTCGTATCAGTAGATATCTCCTCACCATTCAATTCCCAGGAATAGGTCAAGGGATCGAGATCTGGATCGATCGCCGTGATTGAGAATTCGACTTCATCGCGATAATCCAGGCTGTCCAGAACTAATGGTGAATAGGTAGTGATTTCTGGAGGATGGTTGGTATTTTCAAGAACATGCAGGGGATATTCCTGCAAATCCTCACCAAAGATATTGTAGGCTCGCACACTGACAACGGTATCGTACACGGCAGTGACAGGTATATTCCACTCAATCAGACCGGCAGTATCAACTGTCATTCCTGCTGGATATGTCAACAATTCAAATTCTGGAAACGGGTTAGCATCAAAAACTAATTGGTAGGAATACGGAAGACCGGCGAAACCCATCGTATCGGGTGTTGATGTGATGGTTGGGGGGTAGGTTATTTGATGATAGTAAAAACACCCCATATCGCTCCGTGTCGAATCGGGATCAAGTAAGGTAGGAATACCAGCATCGATGCAGGGTGAATTCGACGTCAGATCGTATGAGGGCCATACACCGCCCCATAGCGGATTTTCCTGAATTTCGCCTAATCCAAGCTGTGTGCCGTACAGAGTGCCGATGTAGTAATCGTTGTAGGTATGATTGAGATCTGCGTAAGCCTGATTGTAAATACAATAACCCGGATCCCATCCCCAGTCAGGCGCGCGTACGATATTATTCTTCATGGTCGGGACAGCATCCGCTGAAGAGATATGAAAGCCCCAGGCATAAGTAGCGTCAGGAGTTACCGGGCAGTCCAGTGAATTGTTAAGGAATAAGGGCGTTCCAGAACCGGCGATTTCAACACAGCATGCGCCTTCGGAATTACATACTATGAGGTTGTGATGGACGTAAGGACTTCCATCGTACACCTTGAGTGAAGCGCCCGACCAATAAGACGCAGCACGATAAAGGTAGAAGCCTGAAATCTCGGAAGAGTTGTGCACTGCAACAACGTGGTCGTTGCTGCTGCCCATCACCATAATTCTGGTAACGCGCGCACCATCCTCGCTCATGAGGCATATAGCAGCATCCTCAATGATGACGCTCTCCTCATAGGTTCCTGCGGCAACGAGTACAGTGTCTCCATGGTTAGCTGCATCAACCGCACCCTGAATGGTCTGATATTCTCCTGGAACATGAAGCGTGATAGCGTATGATACTGCAGCCATCGATAAAAGCGCAATAGTAACAGCGATTATCTTTTTCACGGTCTTGCCCTAGTAATTATGAGATTATTAATATTTGCCGTTTATCCTCTTGTCCGGTTGTGTGCGGCACATGACCGGGCTGTATATTTTCACTTGTAGGGGCGAGGTGATCTCGCCCCTACTCAATCCCGGATCTAGTCCGGGATGACACATTCTGCGTTTTATTTCATAAGCACCATCTTACCGGTATCAATAGTCGGGATCACCCCTGACCCCGACACATGAAGTTTGTACAAATACATGCCGGATGACAGATCAGAAGCGTCAAAGGTTACTTCGTGGCTGCCAATATCCCGCCAGCCATTGACCAGTTCGGCAACTTTCCGTCCCGATAGATCATAAACAGCAAGGTTCACAAAGCTGAGCGCTGAAAGCTGATAGCTGATAGCTGTCGAGGGATTAAAGGGATTGGGGTACGCGCCTCGCAAGTTAAATTCAGCTGAGATATCAATCTCAGGTGTAGTCTGCCACTCATCGAAGCTTTCACCAGTGCAGTACCAATCATACACTTCTGATTCACCGCCGGTGATCAATTTCTCAAAGCCAAAGCAGGAGTGATCCCAGATTATGCCGGGGTAAAGACCGATATACGCGTGATAAGTATAGCTGCCTGGCGATATGGAGCCTCGTATAAATTGGGTCCTGTCACGATTGCCGCTAAAACCAGCATTTAGGTTCACGTTAATTGGGTTCTGTATAGGGCCCCACAACACACCGCTCGGAAGAGTTATCATAAACCACACATTAGCTGGAACCGAGAAGGCTTCAGGGTTCGCAACGGCGATGTTATAGTCAAAACTACCTCCAGAAGCAGGAATCTGCACAGGAATGGTATCCGGTGTCAGGGTTACGGTTACATTGACGGATAATGTGCCCTGATCATAATAGAAGCATCCCATGTCGCTTCGCGTGAAGTCCGGGTCGGTAAATATAGGGACTCCCGTGTCAATGCAGGGGGAGTTTGATTGAAGGTGATAGGAGTACGGACTTCCCCCGACAAACAGTGGATTGGTTTGAATCTCACCCAACCCCAGAGAGGTTCCGGATAAAGTGCATTGGTAGAAATCATTGTACGTATGAATGATGGCGGCGCCAGCCTGATTGTAAATACCGTATTCCGGCCCGAAAATCGAAGGATTCAAGTAGACGATGTTGTTTTTTATCGTCGGGCAGACTGCCGATGAAGTGACTTTGAATCCGTAATTGAAGTCATCATCCAATCCATACAGAGTATTGTTCAGAAATTGAGGCGAGCCGGATCCTGCAATCTCCACGCAGATCACACCTTCTGCGATACATTTGATGAGATTGTGATGAACGAGCGGGCTTCCATCGAGAACCTGGAGTGTAGCAGCCGTCAAATACGCGCCAGATCGCTCAAGCGTGAAACCTCTGATTTCAGAAGATGTATAGACGGTCAGACAGCTGATCAATCCGGAGCCGGTTCTTATAATCTTGGTCGCGTCCGGTCCGTTTGAGGTAAGAAGATGGATGGTAACGTTCTGAATGGTAACGCTTTCGGTGTACGTTCCCGGTCCAACAAGTACGGTATCACCATTGGCTGCTGCGTTTACACCAGCTTGTATTGTGGCATAATTCCCGGGGACATGAATCGTTGCAGCAAAGGAAGAAGGGATCAATATCGCGAAAGCGATGAAGAAAGTAATTAGCTTCGACATGGTAAACCTCCACGGTTAGTAAAATCACAAGGTGTGAGTTGGAATATAGTATAACACAAAATTTGCGCTTTGTCAAGGAATATTTGCTAATCCGAAATTAATTTTTCAATTGATGTTTGTTTTTTCCGGGGCTGTCCCTAAAACAAATCCCCCTTACTCCCCCCTTGAAAAAAAGGGGGGCTGGGGGGTATTTTTTAAGTTTTGAGTTCTAAGTTTTTAGTTTTACCTTACTTCATCAGCACCATTTTGCCGGATGCAGTGAAATCACCGGCACTCAGGCGATAGAGGTATATGCCTGATGCCAGGTTAGATGCATCGAAGTTGACTTCATGCATACCTGCATTCCGCCAGCCGTTGACCAGCTCAGCCACCTTTCGCCCTGCGATGTCGTAGACTGTCAGGTTGACAAGGCTACTCGCTGCAAGCTGATAGCTGATAGCTGTCGTCGGATTAAAGGGGTTGGGATACGCTTGATATAATGCGAATTCATCCGGCGTCGTTTCCAATCCCGGGTCAGTGGTAACGTCAGTGGGCGGTTCCGCGGCAACATAGAGACGTATTCCCATTTCGTTTTCAGGGTTAAGGGGACCGGAACCGTTATACGTCACCTGATGTCCCTCGTCTCCTGCAGCGTTTTCGCATCCAACTGTCGCGGAATTTGCCGTGCCGTGGATCATTTCATTGTACATAAAGTCGATCTTTCCATCGGTGTATAAGATCACTTCAAATGTATATGATCCGCCTGTGCTATAGTGCGGCACATCGTCGTACTGAACGATGAAACGCTCATTGGCGACGTCATGATAATAGTAGATCCCGCTGCCTGTGTACGGAGTCAAGTCATCCCAGTAGGGGCACAGCAGATTATTGGGAGTCTGCCCGTTGGGAATTGCCGCGTTAGTGTACGCCGTTGAAGTGGTTAACTGGAAGGACATCCAGCCGTTTGAACAGATCCAGACACGGTTAAATTCTTCTTCGTTGTAGAAGGGGAAATTGAAGCCGATGTTAAACGGTCCCAGAGTCTGATCGTCGCCGGTGACGCCGGTATTCGTCCCAATTACGCTGATTTCGACCCAGTCATACGGAATCTGCTCAAATTGCGGCATACCCACATAGACAGGAGCCGGATCGCAATCGACAACCACACCTTCTCCGGTTTCGTTATAATAGGATATGCTGTACGTGTAAAACCCTGTTTCCGGGATGGTTGCATCGGTGTAGTAGTTATTACTTCCCGCTAAATCAGCTATTTCCACATCGTCACGATATACCTTTTGACCGAGGTAACTTCCTTGGGGCCAATACCCGCCATGTTCACCAACCAACGGATTCTCCCATGTCAAAAAGCAGCTCAGTTCATAACCCCAATGCGGGAAGGCTGCGGCATTTTGCGCTTCTGCTGGCGTGTCCAATCCAATCCAGGCAGACGCATCCGCATCCAGACCTTCACCGTAGGAGTTGTAAGGCACAATCACGTAATCGTAAATACCCGCGACCGGAACCGTGGTGTCGTCATAGCTGTACGGAGCGCCGATGACAACGTCGGTGACGTCATCAACTAACGCTTCATCTCGATAGACGAGAACGCCTGTCAACTCCGTCAGTGTGCTGCCGCCGACAGTCATGCTTGGATTAGTCCAATCGAGCGTAGCCGTCAACAGCGCGTTGTTGTGCGAAACCGTGAAATCGGTCGGTTCATCAGGACGTTCCTCGAAGCCGGGTCCCATGTGGAAGTAGAGCGCGCCCATGTCGGCGCGGGTTCCATCAGGATCTAAAGGAGCATTCGGATCGCCGGTATTGATGCAGGGCGATCCCCAGGTCAGGTTGAAATCGTCTTCAAACATCGGATCATCTGTGATGTTGCCCGTTCCGGTCAAAACTGTCGAGCAGCACGAATAGGTGACATTGACAGTTCCATAGGTTTCTGGATTGGTCGTGGCAATGTTGTTGTAAATGATGTTGTTGCGACCGGCAAGGCTTCCACTTGCAGCATAGGTCCCGCCACCTTTTGCGGACGTAGATGTGGATGTGCACCTGTTCTGTGTGATGGTGTTATTAACTACATTCGGAGTGCATCCGTAGATTAATACACCAGCGCCGTAGTACACGGAAGTGTTGTCGTAAATCTGATTGTAGGCAATTACAGCATCTGAGTTGTAGCAGCGGATCCCGCCACCTCCACAGGTGCCTCACGTGCCGGTTGCAGAGTTACGTGCAATTACATTGTAGGCGATGAACGCTCCATCTGAGTTGTTCAGGTAAATACCGCCACCATTAGCGCCGGATGTAGCGGTGTTATCCACGATCAGGCAGTTTAAATGCCGCCGCCATCCCAGTAAGCATCGCAATTGGATATCCTGCTGTTGGTAACCGTTATGGACACACCATTGGAATAGATACCGCCGCCCTTGTCATTGTAGGACGATCCGCTGGGGATGTTACAGTTGTCGATGACGCAGTAATCCAGTGTGCTCGCGCTGGACGCGCCCGACTGGAAGCGGATACTCTTCCAGCGATTAGCGGCTGTCGGATTCTGTCGGATGAAGTAAATACTGTCGGATTCGGTCCCTTCAGCATTCAACGTTCCGGAGATATCCCATCTCCAGGCGCCGTTGTGCAGGAACGAGGTTCCCGGCACAATCGTCAGGGTCTGACTCGCCGGGACAGAAATGTCGCCTACGACAATGTAGGTTCCCGGTCCGAGCGTCCCTGATTGCGGTCCGCTGATATTCTGAGTATAACCCAGTCCTGCTATCAGCGTACATAGCAGTAATGCTAAACTCGTCTTTTTCATCTGTACCCCCTTTTTCAACTGTCATTAAGAATTCAGTATTGGATTATTTATATAATATCCGTGAAATAAATACTGTGGAAGTTTAAGAGTTATAAAGTTTTTTAATATCGACTTACCCCCCGGGGGTAAGTAACTTAACAGTAATATAAGAGTTTTTTTTCGAAAAGTCAAGCTTTTTTTCAACCATACCACATTATTACCTGTTGCGTCGGGCCATATCCGTTAGCCGACGGACAAGACCTGACAAAATGACGAGCATATCCCTCTTAAAAAGAGGGGTAAAAAAGGGTGACCCGTTTGGATCACCCACCGTATTATGTTCATCCGTCATACCCGCTTTCCGGGTATCTGATGGATGAACCATGTCTGACTCCGGACAAGCCGGAATGACATGGTAGATTTTATTTCACCAACACCATCTTCCTCACCGCACTGAAATCACCTGCTTCAATGCGGTAGATGTAGATGCCGGAAGCGAGATCAGAAGCATCAAACGTCGCCTCATGCACACCCGCATTTCTCCAACCGTCTACCAGTTCCGCTACTTTTCTTCCAGATATATCGTAAACCGATAGGTTTACGAGACTGACCGCTGAAAGCTGATAGCTGATAGCTGTTGTAGGATTAAAGGGATTGGGATACGCGCCCAATAGTGTGAACTCCGTAGGGGCGACGCGTGCGTCGCCCTTGTCAATCTCATCAAACGGGTTGGGCACACCGTCCGGCACCCACGGTATAAACCCTGCAACGTAATCGGTCCCGGATTTAACAAACGGGAAACCACTCTCATCCCAGACGACTGAAGGGTGAACGCCGACTTTGCCGGTGAAGGTGTAATTGCCGGAGGCGTAACTGCCCGGCACCGGGAAGAACATATTGGGACGGTTGATCGTCCAACCGGGTTGGTAATTAGTAAAGGAGCGCATCACGACCGTACTGGGCGTGCCACCCTCGTAGACTATCTCCAGCCAGGCATCGAAGCTCAACGGCGTCAATCCGGCGTTTTCGACATACACGTCGAAGTAGATATTCCCGCCACCGGCAGGAACCGGCGATCCGGATACATAGGTCAGAGCGATAGTCATTTCCGGCACACTGCCCACCGTGGTGAATAGAATCGCCATCTCATTCCTGATCTGCGATGCATGGAGATCATACGACCCGTCGTAGAGATACTCCAACCCTATCGTTTCGCCGGGATTTTCAATGCCGACAGTTCCTTCAGTCTGCGCGGTCGCCGACATATCTTTGTACTGGAATATTATGCGTCCGTCATTGGTGCCAGTTGGATAGTAATCGGGATCCAGCAGGATCACTTGGAAGGTCTCGAACGAACCCGTCGGCGCGTATTGTTCGATGTGGTTGTATTCCACGATCAGCATGTGATCGGTTTCATCGTACCAGTTCCACACTCTGCCCGAATTGACTCTTTGCGGCGACAGATCTTCCCAGTAAAGCGCTATCATTCCGTTCGGTCCATCGCTGTCAGGGATGCCGGAATTGCTGTAATCGTCTTCTAGAATATCGCCCATACCGATCCAGCCATTCGCCGCAATGGTGTAACGCGTGAACGACTGCCCGTAATACTGAAAATCGAAGGGCAGGTCAAATTGGAAGGTTTCATCGTCCATTGTGAAGTTGACCAGCGTCCCGGGTCCACCCGAATCAGCGCAGATTTCCACCCATTCGTACACCGGGAATTCCGGTTCATCGAAGGGGTCGTACGCCATATAACCGTAACTGTCCGGTCCGCACGGATCGTACACCGGGTCTCCGACTGTGAAGCTCACGACCACGTCGTTCTCGTAGCCGCCGTTAGCGGTAATGTGCATATCGCAGACAACGCTTTGACCCTGCGGGCAGGCGCTACTTATATCTAGCATATATTCGGGTGTTCCCTGTCCCTGCTCAAACTGCCCTAAATCCGGATATGTGGCATAATTCTGTGTTACTGTCAAGTAGGGATCTGTTGTTGTAAGGGTACCGGTAATGTTTTCCGCTATTCCATTTCCGACATTGGACAAAGTCACCAACATCGACACTGTTTCACCCGGATCCGGAGCGCCGTTGTTGTTGCCGCCGATATCGTCGAATTCCTTATCCGCCACCACCAGGAATGGTCCCGTTCCTGTGGGCCAGAGTGAAATCCCTGCCCCGATGCCAACGGGATAGTCGCCATATTGCGGTTCTTCATCTGAAGTATCATGTATTTCGGCATAGATGAACGCTTCGTCCATGGTAACTACGCCGTCGCTGTTGTAATCAGCATCCACGACGACACCATAAGCGTCTTCCCCCTTGACTGCCGCTGTCCAGTGAAATACATAGGTGTCGTACATATAGTCCGGCGGCATTGCCCAGGAATATTCATCATGTCTGCAGGAGGAGGAAGCGACTATCGGTCCTGGAGGAACGACCACGTCATCTAAGAATCCGCCTGAAAAGCAGGGTTCGAATGTACAGATGACTTCACACTGGGGCAGGGCTGCCAGCAGAGACGCGAAATGCGAATCCAACAGCTCTTCATGGTTCCAGAGGTTGAAATGAGTGCTCCAGCCACCATCGCTGCTGCCATGATCTGTAGAAAATATGAACAGTTTATCTTCTGGCACCAGTGTCGTCACCAGATTGGCGAATACCGCATCCACGTTTGCCAGATCGCACTGGAACATGATGTCATCATCGCCATCGCCGTCCAAATCCGGATCGGAATTCTGCCCGTTCGATTGATCCGGCGCGGGATTCAAGCCGTCAGAACAGAGCACGATGATGTGGTCATCAGCAAAACCGTACACCGCATTCAAAGCCATATAGATATTCGACAGATCGTTCCAGTACCGGATATGGTTGTTGCCTGAATCGTGTCCGCCGTTCATTAAAACTGCCCAGCGGTCGCTGTCAATGGGTTCGTGCGGTGCGGCGGGCTTGGGCGCTCTGCGGTTTTCAAGAGCGGATAGCTGGTTCCAGATACGCGTCTCTATTCTTTCGTAATCAGCATAATTCTCAGGTGGACTTGACGCGTCGACAACCGTAACCTCGCCGGTACCCGAACTCACGAAAGCATAGCGCACCGGGTGGAACAGGTTTGCGGTCGGGTAGTCATCGATGAAGATAACGTACCCATCTGCGGGAGTTGTCATCACGTGTTCACTGCATCCCAGAACTTCCGTCCCGGCAGGAACCGGACCCCACACCTGAAGAATGACTTCATCTTTACCGTCAGGCAGAGCCATTTTTTCCATTTTATCTACTGCTTGATCGGCGGTAGTCACCGGAGCAGCAATTACGGGTAATGCAATCAATGCACAAAACAGTGCAAGCAGGCAACTTCTCATAACACCTCCTGATTGAGTTCTTTCCAGTTATTTATCCTTTAATGTTATTGTCATCAAGTTCATATCGGTATCTTTCACGGTGGCAGTTACTTCGATATTACCATGATTCGGCATCATCCGATGCGTTCGACACCGATCTCACGAGTGGATATATCACTCATTTATCTTATTGTAACAAGCAAAATTCAATCCAGTTGAGCGGGTAAACCAAATTGAAAGATGACTTATCCTATTAATATATGTAAAATGTCATACGAAAACAAGATAAATATTTCACTAAATCGAATTATTTTATTATTGACGGCAGACAGACAAAAAAGGACAACGCACGCGTTGCCCCTACCGGATCCCGGTTCGTCGCCCGGAATGACAATTCTGAGGGATTTATTTCATAAGAATCATCTTGCCAGTAGAGGTGAAATCTCCAGCCGTCAGCCGAGCGAAATAGATACCTGAAGGGAGGTGGGAAGCATCGAAAGTAACCTCGTATTGCCCCGCATCCCTCCAGCCATCCACCAGTTCGGCCACCTTCCGCCCCGACACATCGTAAACCGACAGGGTAACATTGCTGACCACTGACAGCTGATAACTGAGAACCGTCGAGGGATTAAAGGGATTGGGGTAGTTTTGCTGTAAATTAAAAATAGAAGGCACAGATCTCGAGCTGGGGTTCTTCTTGATTCCTACGACCCAATCCCTTGCTCCAGGCCCTCCAGAGTTTCCCATATCATTCAGGATCGTTCCCTGTGCTGGCCAGAGGGCATATCCGGGGGTTAGAGGGTCTTCCGGGTCGTTGTATTGCACAAAAGGATTCCCGGCGTCTATACAGGGAGAGTCCGGTGAGAGATGATAGTCGCTTAAGGGTTCGTTAACGAACAATGGATCCTCGTAGATATTGAAGAAAATGTCACACGAATCGCCGTTGGTGTTAATGGCTACGATTTCACCTAAATATGCAGGTATGGTATTTCCTATAAAACTACTCCCTTCGTTGTTGTAAAAATCCCCGTAGGTGATAGTCACATTTGGGGAATCATTGAAGTAAATGCCTCCATTTCCAATGTTACCTTCTACAATTACATTCACAATCGTCGGGCCGTGTTCATGCTCGCAGTAAATTCCACCGCCACCTATACCAGTTGAATTCCCACTGATGGTGCAGTTTTCGATGGTCGGGGCAGAATCCCAGCAGCCGATTCCGCCGCCAACATTTATGGACGAATTCCCGCTGATAATGCAGTTAGAAATGATCGAGTTGCAACCCCAGGCACAGGTGATCCCGCCTCCGGCATCACTAGCCGAATTCCCAATAATCGTGCAGTTTGAAATGGTTGGGCTAGAGTCATTGCAATAAATCCCTCCGGCGTTCCAGGTAATAGTGCATTGACTGATGATTGGGTTAGCAGACTCATAGGAGTAGATTCCCCCGCCGAAATTCCCGGTGATGACACACTGATTGATGGTTGGGTTGGATTCCCAACCATAAATACCGCCAGCTACGGCGCCGACGCCCGTAGCCGTGTTCTCGCTGATAATGCAGTTTTCGATGGTGGGATTGGAATACCAGCAGCAAATCCCGCCGCCAACCACAGCCGAATTCCTCTCAATTAAGCAGTGGCTAATGACTGGATTTGAGTTATAGATATGGATTCCACCACCCCAATCTTCAGGATCACTCCCTGTGGCATAACCATATTGAACGATGCAGAATATTAAGTGGCTGCTATCAGGAGCATGGTTGAACCGAATGCCGTGCCAGCCTTCGCTCGTATCTGCTGCTGTGAATATAATCGAATCCTCTGCTGTCCCGGTGGCTTCCAGGTATCCATTAACGATGAACTTATGATGCCCCTGAAAAATGACTTCCACAGCAGGAGCTACGTTCAATGTCTCTCCATCGGGGATGGTAATTTCCCCTTCGATCAAGTAGGGCGATCCCGCCTGTGTCCAGGTCCCGGACACAGGTCCACCGGGGACGATAGTCTGGGAGTTACCCGTAACGGTCAACACGCCCAGTATGAGAATGGAAATGACGGTGTTACGCATTCTATCCTCCGTTGTATTTTATTTCATCAGCACCATCTTGCCGGTGGCAGTGAAGTCATCTGCCTGCAAGCGGTAGATATATAAACCTGACGCCAGATTCGAGGCATCGAAGGTGACTTCATGCACACCCGCATTCCGCCAGCCGTTGATAAGTTCAGCAACCTGCCTCCCCTGAGCATCGTAAACCGCCAGATTCACATAGCCGACCGCTGAAAGCTGAAAGCTGATAGCTGTGATCGGATTGAAGGGATTGGGATGACAATTTACATTAAATGCAACTGGCATTTGAGATATTCCGCCTGTCTCTGCTATACCCAGCCATTCGTGTGTATAGATGTGAAAGCCGTAATTATCACAGAGGAATATGCGGCCATCATCAACGGATATTCCTTGGGCGAAACCCAGCACCGGAACAATATCGGCAACTGCCGGGTTTTGCAGATCTGATACATCTATGATTACCAGCGCTGTTGAATCGGCTACATATATAGAGTCACCGACCAATTCGAATTCCATCGCCCAGCCGGGCGTGTCCAGTGATGAAATCGGACGGGGATCGAAAGGATCGCTGACGTCCAGAATTACCAGACCGTTGGATTGATCTGCCACGAAAGCGATATTATCCCTTACCACCACATCTTGCCCGCCTTCGCCGGTATCATACGAGCTTATCAATACCGGATTATTCGGGATGCTGATATCCAACACTCCTAAACCGTCGGCGTATCCAATAAAAGCCAGTGTGTCAACTAGGTCGATACCGTGAACGCCGACGTCGAGATTGATATACCCCATCCACTGGGGGCTGGCAACATCCGTAACGTTAATGATGCTTAACCAGCCGGGCGGCGATGGTGATATTCCCGTCCCCACAACGGCAATCAGGCTATCCTGTTTATCCATATCACGGTAGGATGCCCAACCTTCATTGACTGTCGAGACTACAGTGGGATTTTCAGGGTTTATGACATCGAATATCTTCAGGGCGACCCACCCGCCGCTGACATAGGCGTAACCGTTTTCATACAGGACACTACTGCCTGACAAGTTGATAAAGTGCTGTTCCTCGCCTCCAACGATGACCGGATTCTCCAGGTCTGAAATATCTACGACCAGCAAACCATCCGAGCCGGAAGCAACATAGGCATAATCACCTGATCCCACCGCGTCTTTTACCCAGTCTGTAACGTCGTAGAATCCGATAGGGTGTGGATCGGTCAAGTCGGATAGGTCGAAAACACAGGCTTCGTTTTTTGTATCCGTCAGGAGGCGGTCAGGGGAGATATTATAGGCAAAACCTCCACCGAAAGTGCACCTCGTTGACCAGCGCGCCACAATCCCGGGTAAAGCCGCTCCTCCCCAGCCGCCGTAACGCGATGGATTTTCAGGTTCGGATATATTCCACACGCCGAATCCGCCCTGCGTAGCAGCGAAAAAGAGAGTATCTCCTGCCAGGTATAAGCCGTTGTCTGGAAAAGGATCGACCCCAAAGGTTATAGGCTGTGCTAAAACAGTGAAATTGGGAGGATTTGAGATGTCTATTACTGCAAATCCGCCGCTGTTGATCATGGTTCGGCGGTAAACGGCGTAGGCGTGTGTGTCATTGCAGACCACGTCGTGGAAAGTCTTCTGATCCAGGGTGACGGTATCCAGAAGACGCGGCGCGACGGGATCGGCAATGGTAAATATTTGAAGTCCCGTCGCACCGGAGGCGACGCTCAGCAGGCTGTCCGAGGTTACCGCCAGTGAATAACGGCTGCCTGAAATCGCTGTCTGTGAAAGTGTCTGGATATTTGAAAGATTGATGATGTTCAGGATAGAAAGACCCGTCTGCGTGCCCAAGACGCAGAGCAGATCACCTAAAACATCCATGTCATTGATTGTTTCGGTTGCAGTGTACTCACCAACAAAGAGAGGGAAGAGGGGGGCGCTGACGTTATAGATTTTCACCCCGTGCCCTTTGACCGAGACGAATAATAGATCGCCCTCAGCATCCAACCGGAATGCAGAGCCGTCTGTGTATGAGATATGAGCCGCTACGAACGGATTTTCCGGATCGGAAACGTCCATGATCTTCACGTTTCCGGAATAGACCTGCTCGCCGTCGGCGATCCAGACATAGCCGTTGTGGTACAGTACATCGTAGAAATCCCCGGCAAAGACGGCTGAACCCATGTGGTAGGTGTCGTCGATTGTACGGGCAAAAGCGGATATAGCTATCAGAAGCAAGGAGATTATCATCAAACGACGCATTGTGTCCTCCTTTATGAATTACCCCATCACAAGATGTGGATATTCAGGTGATCTGTTCTGGAAGTTCAGAATCTTCTCATTTTTAACTTCACCGGAACGTATCTCAATCGCCTTTTGAATCACCTCGTCTTGATCCCAGGCTTCAGGTCCCTTCATCACTGTCGGTAGAAAGGGAATCAGGCTTTTCGATATTTCCCAGGAGGCGCTGTTCCAGAGGTACGATGGTGTATGATCAACTGCGTAATAGTGGATGTCTTCTACCATGAACATTGGGTTATCGAACGTAGTCGGTTTGGCAAACGAGAATCCCATCCCTTCGTCGCAACTGATATCAATAATCAGCGCTCCCGGTTTCAAACGATCAATTTCGTTTTCGTGTACGAAAATCAGGGGATTGTCGGTATCCTGCATGATCCCGTTGACGATTATATCAGCCTCAGAAAGATCGTCGATCAAGGGTTTTTCCGAACCGTCTTCATTCTGGACGTGAAGTTGGTCAAAATCATCCTTTATAATCTGTCGGTAATAAACTCCAGGCACCTGGTTTATGATCATTTCAATCGGGTTTGTTATGTAGACATAAATATCGTGAATTCCCCTGCCCTGTAGAGCGTGAATGGCGCCGTGGCTGACGGATCCAAAATGGATGACGACCGCCTTGCGGCGCGGACCATAGTGCCCATCTGATCCGGTTAAGCTAAGTGCATGCATAACTCCCGCGTAACCTGCGATTTCGTTGTTCTTATAAAAGATGTGTGACAGCCTGCCTGAAGGAGTACATGTGTTCATCGATTCCCAGGTGATCAATGTCAGCTTGTTATCTATTGCCACCTGGGCTCGGTCCGTATGCTGAACCACATGCGCCCATCCCCAGTGAACACCATTCTGTTTGATGGACTGAAAGTCTTTTATTAGTGGCTTGGATATCAGTACAACGTCCGCTTCTTTCAGTATCTGTTCCCTGTCAGCCAATCCTCCGGACAGTCCAGCCAATTTATTATCATTGACGCCGAATGGCACTCCGTAGCCGTATTCGAATGTGAGATACCTGCGAATCTCTTCCGGTATCCATTCCAGTTGATTCGGATGAATGGGAACTCTCCGTTCATTCTCCTTTTGAGATTTAGCAATCACACCAATATTTAACAGATTCAACTTATCCTCCTGCCTTATCAAATTTCATGTAGATGAACTTCATCCCAATATAACGCACGTACTGATAAAAATCAAACGTTATATAGGTAAATGGGCAATCCTAAGATCGCCCAAACTAACGGCTAACAGCCAACTGCTAACTGCTATTTTAGTAACAGCATCTTCCCCGATGCCACAAACTCTCCTGCTTCCATGCGGTAGATATATATCCCCGACGCCAAATCAGACGCATCAAACGTCACCTCATGCATACCCGCATCTCTCCAGCCTTTGACTAACTCTACAGCAAATCTTCCCGATATATCGTAGACCGTCATATTCACAAAGCTGAGCGCTGAAAGCTGATAGCTGATAGTTGTCGTCGGATTGAAGGGATTGGGGTACGCTCCCAACAACACCAACTCCGTAGGTACGACGCGCGCGTCGCCCTTCTGAATTTTATCAAACGGATTGGGCACTCCGTCCGGTGCCCACGGTATAAACCCTGCAATGTAATCGGTTCCGGATTTAACAAACGGGAAACCGCTCTCATCCCATGCAACTGCTGGATGAACGCCCACTTTGCCAATGAAAGTGTAGTTGCCGGCAGCGTAACTGCCCGGCACCGGGTACCAGATACCGGGACGGTTGATCGCCCAATCCGGCTGATAGTTGACAAAGTGCCGCTGCACTACCGTCGTAGGAGTCCCACCCTCATAGGCTATCTCCAGCCAGGCGTCGAAGGTCAACGGCGTCAATCCGGCGTTTTCAGCATAGACGTCGAAGTAGATATTCCCGCCACCCGCAGGAACGGGCGAACCGGAAAGGTAACTGAGGATGATTTGCATGTCAGGATAAGTCACAGATGCGCTATAATGATAACCCATATCGACGATCCCCTGATCCTGAACGCCATCTGTGCGCGTCGTTCCGTAGATCACTGCCGATGACGGATTTCCTGCATCCACGCAGGGGCTCTGCTGAGCTTGACCGGCAATGAGTTGACTTAAATAGTAATCGCCTCCCAGTCCTGAAATGAACAAGGGATCTGCATTGATATTGCCGTTTCCTGCATATCCTTCCTGAACGTCGCAGTATTGGACTCGCAGATTTTCGGGGTATATCTGCAGGGATGAATTATCCCAAATTGTAGAGTTGATAACATTGATACCGGATGAATCTTCACAGACGATAGCGCCCCCATTGAGTGTTGCGCTGTTCCCGATAATGGAACAGTTCAATATATTCGGTTGTGAACCTACCCAGCAGTAAATACCGCCGCCCTCTTCAGCGATATTGTTCTCAATAAGGCAGTTCTCAAAAGTCGGGTTGGAGAGATTGCAGTGAATGGCTCCACCCGTAATAGCGATATTTCCACGAATCACACAGTTTGATATGGTTGCGTCCGAACCTGCCCTGCAAAAAATGCCGCCGCCATTACTTGCGCTGTTTTCGGTAAGGGTGCATCCCGATATTACAGCATTGGAGATATAGCAGTAAATGCCTCCGCCATAATCAGCAGCCCAATTATCAGTGAAAGAACAGTCAGTAATGGTTGGATCAGAATTCAAACTATGAATGCCGCCGCCATGTCCTGCGCTGTTATGTGTGAAGACACAGTTTAAAATGACTGCCTCGGAGTGGAAGCAGTAAATGGCGCCGCCATATGCGCCGACGTGATTCCATCTGAAGGAGCAGTGCCTGATCGTTGGGCTGGAATAGCTGCAGGTAATGCCGCCTCCGTGATTAGTGATGCTGCCCATCCGCCCGTGCTGTATGATACAATATGTCAGTGAACTTTCTTCCTGCTGACTCAAGAAGGTAATGCCGCCCCAACCTGCGCTGCTGTCGGCTGCGGTGAACAAGATCGAATCGTTTTCAACGCCTGACGCATCGAGAATCCCTTCGATAAAGAACTCATAAAAGCCTTGGAATATGACTTCAACACCGGGTGTAATAGTGAGCGAATGCATCTCAAGGACATTTATTTCACCTTCAATAAGGTAGGGAGAACCATCCGCTGTCCAGGTGCCATAAACCTCACCGCCGGGGATGATAGTTTGGGCGAACAGAGAGTATGAAAGGGTAATCAAGCAGATTATCGCTGTGATGATCGATCTGGTCAATATAAATTTCCGCAGTTGATTATGGCTTTTATGCTGGTATTTGTCAACCCTTATAATATAAGGAATAAGAGGTCGAAGATCAATAGAAAAACCAGTGATATGTCAATAATTTGACGATTGATGAAAAAATGTCATAATTCCTTAATAAAAAACAGCATGTCTAATCGATTCACTTGTAAATCCCTTCATTTATTTCTTGTCATTTCAGGTTTTTGTGCTTAATTTATAGCATCGGATCGGTCAGATGCTGACACTAGGAGAGATAGAAGGTCAATCTCCAGGCTGGATGATGAAAAGGGTAAACAGATGATTTCACACCAGAAACCAATCCAATGTAACCTTTTCCTTTATCGAAGAGTCTTACAAACAGATGACGCCCGATAAACAGATACCCTCTCCGGAGGATACATTAATACAGCGCGCTAAGGAGGGGGATCGCGATGCATTCGGTGAACTGGTTCAAATCTATCAGGATCAGGTATATAATCTTGCCTGCCGCACGATGGGAGATCCCGATCGTGCTAAGGATACAGCACAAGAAGCGTTCATTCGCGCCTGGAGGGCAATTTCCAGATTTAAAGGGCAAAGTAAGTTTTCAAGCTGGCTTTATCGCATTACTGTGAACGCCTGTCTGAGCGAACTCAGGCAAAAGAGTAAACCGGTTGACCAATATGAGCAGATCGAGTTAGATAAAGTAAAGCCGGCTGGTATTAAATCGGAGAACATCGAAACCACACTTGAAAAACGAGACCTGGTGGAAAAATTGATTAAAGAACTTCCCCCGGCGTACCGGTCGATAGTTGTCCTGTTTTATATCCAGGATCTCGATTGCAAAGAGATATCAGCAGTGCTTGGGCACCCTGTAGGAACCATAAAAGCATATCTGCATCGTGCGCGTGAACAGATGAGGAGGAATGCGGACATGTACCTGAAAACTCGGAGTACTTCACCATGAAATGCTCTGACCGGCAGCTTCTCGAAGATTATCTGGACGGTGAATTAACGGATGCTGCACGACAGAAATTAGAAGAGCATCTGGATGTTTGTGACAAATGCCGGGCGACCCTCGAAGAAGAGAGAACTCTCGCCGCCCTGCTGCGCGGACAGGAAATTTTGAAAGCGCCGGAAGGATTCCTTGAGGAGGTCATGGAGGACCTGCCGAAACTCCGTTTTGCCGGTCTGCTGCCCGACTGGATCAGTGCGCTCGGTGTGGGGTTGCTGGTTACTTTCTTTGGTATAATGGTCGGTAAGTACGCTTCCCCAGCCATAAATAACCTCAAAGAGAAGATCGTTGCTTTCTTCGAACAAATAGACCTCTTCTCTAATGTAGAGGAAATCAATCAAATCACTCAATCGGATTGTGGCGCTGAATCTTTTGATTACTGGAACTGTACTATGTTGGGGACTATGGCAAATGGTGAAAGCATTGCGAAGATAAGTGCAACTATTGCGTAATTGCTGATGTCCTTGCAGTAGTTTACACTTTTTTTCTATGTAAGAGCCGTAAAATCACGGCTCTTTT
The DNA here is from genome assembly GCA_025774555.1 of candidate division LCP-89 bacterium. GTDB lineage: Bacteria > Electryoneota > B3-LCP > B3-LCP > B3-LCP > JALGVT01. The sequence continues at coordinate 38,121 of JALGVT010000007.1, read as the reverse complement.
TTGGTACAATAATTGCTTGATTTCCTTCTTTTAAGATCGTAATACTCTCATCTAAATTTTATTTCCCGTTAAATCGTTTTTATTTAATTCTGTTGTTGCTTTTTACAAAAAAAATATTATATTATACTATGATATATCAAATTTGTACCAACGCTTAATGAGGTGAGTAACATGTTGCAAAGATTTCTGAAGAGGGATGCAGGCTTCACACTAATCGAAGTTCTGATTGTGGTGGTCATCGTGGCAATTCTTGCTGCTATTTCGGTGCCGATCTACATACAGTATGTCAAGGGCGCGAGAGCGGCTGATCCGCAATCAACTATCGGCGCGATTTACAACTCTGCCAAAATGTATTATCAGGATAAGGGCGAGTACCCGACCGATGTCCAGGTTCTGGAAGATGAAGAGTACCTGACCATCGATTTGTCAACCCTCGACCAGTGGGAGTTCCAGATTGTAGGATCTAACGATCAGCTTGATCAGATCATGGGTACTTCTACTGAGAAGATGAAGGGTGGAGCCGGAGAAATCGTTATCTACAATGTAAAAGAAGGCAGATTCAGCGGTTATGGTCTTCCCTCAGATACAGGCGAGATTTAGTTAGCTACCAACGGAGATCAGAACGTTTTGGCAATCCAGGACATTAACCAGCTGCTGAATTTCGCTGTTGATCAGGGTGCATCCGACCTCCATATTTCCACCGGGTCTATTCCCATGATCCGCGTACATGGGACGATGCGCAAACTCGCGCTTCCCATGATGGATCAGGAGATGATGGAAAAACTGGTGTTCCCTGTGCTGAGTGAGCCGCAGTTGGAACGGTTCGAAGAGGTCAAGGAGTTAGACTTCTCGTACAAACTGGGAGACATAGCACGTTTCCGTGTTAATGTCTTCCAGCAGATACAGGGTATTGCGGCAGTATTCCGGACGATCCCTACAGAGATCAGAACCTTCGAAGAGCTGGGCTTGCCCGAAATAATGAAGGAACTGGCGCTCCGAGATCGCGGGCTTATCCTGCTGACTGGACCTACTGGTAGTGGAAAATCCACCACGCTTGCGACTATGGTGGACTATATCAACGAGTATAAGGAACTCCATATCATTACGATAGAGGACCCTGTTGAGTTCTTCCATTCTACCCGTAACTGTCTTATTAACCAGAGAGAACTCGGCGCCAGCACGCACTCCTTTGCTAATGCTCTGCGCGCGGCTCTGCGCGAAGATCCCGATGTCATCCTCGTCGGTGAAATGCGTGATCTTGAAACTATTGCATTAGCTTTGACAGCCGCTGAAACCGGACACCTGGTACTGGCGACGCTGCACACTTCCAGCGCAGCCAAGACTATTGACCGTATCATCGATATCTTCCCCTCATCACAGAAGACGCAGGTGCGTTCGATGCTGGCGGAATCGCTGGAAGCGGTCATCGCCCAGAAGCTGCTTCCATTGAAGGATGGCAACGGTCGTATCGCCGCTATGGAAATCATGATCGGAAATACCGCCGTCAGAAATCTGATCCGTGAAGATAAAATCTATCAGATTCCTTCAGTGATCCAATCCAGTGGTAAAGTTGGTATGCAGAGTCTGGATCAGGATCTGATGAGACTTCTGCATAAAGGTGTGATTGACCGGGATGTAGCAAAGCACGTTGCGGAAAATCCCAAGCTGTTTGAAGTCAACTTAGCTGGTTAATGCTTTCCAGACCGGTGTTAGTAGATCCACAGAATCCGAATAAGATTTATTGTGAAACGCATCATCCCGAAAATCACAGTATTCCCGACGCGTCTTTTCCGCATCGCCAAACGCGATGATGGGATAACCTTTATGGACGCGATAGTTACCTTCGTGATGCTGATGGCTGCAGCTGCTATCATGGCGCATTCACTCTTCTTCGGTAACCGCATGCTTGATACTGACATGCACAAGCAGCAGGTTATGCGAATAGTCCAGCAGGAACTGGAATATTGGGTGGGGCGCATCTACATGAACACTACCATGACCCCCGATGAATTCGCACCGAAGACGCATTACGGCGGCATCTTGATTGATGACAATGAAGGGGAATATAATCCCCCATTCAGGGTCTGGCTGTCCAAATCAGCGATAACTCCCGTGATTGATCCCAACCAGAGCAACGAAAGCGGTGACCCCGTAGTGGCTTACTGGACTATTACCGTATATGCAGAATGGGATGAGCCGGACGGTCAGAGTTTCTCCAAGAACAATGGCAATGAAGTCTCCTTAAGCACCTATGTCAGCGCCCGGTTTTAACAATGAAGAACCAGACAGATCATAATACCAAAAAAAACGGCGTCAGAAGCGATTCGGGATGGACGCTGTTGGAAGCGACGATATCAGTCGTTCTGATCTCGCTGATTTTCCTCGGATTTACTGTTTCAACGCTCTCTTTCCGAGAGTGGATGGATCGGTCCTGGGCTATTCGAGTTGTCGATCAATACGCCAACGACGTGCTTTCCAATATAGACAGCTTAATGCGCGTCGGCATTGAGATTACCGGCGGTCCCACCAATGGCATCAGCTATTTTACCATAAAAGTAATTAGCTCTGACGTCTATGAAACCAGTACTGTTGATACAGTTTTCTACAATTTTTCAGCGGATGCGTCCGTGGGTGTGATGATGGCACAGTCGAATGCCGCGCCTGAAGAATTCTATACATATATAACGCGCGGCAGAGATGGTTTTCCGCCGCCCGGGTGGAAAAATAAGCATGATTTCCGCATAAAGGAGTTTTACTACAAGCCGTGGACTCAAACCTACCCGAATCTGGGTGATGTGTTCAGTAGATCTATGGCAGAGGTTTATCTTACTATTGAGTACCGCAGAGGTGAAGATGTTGCCCAGAGCGGCTCGAATAAGGATAACACTCTAATTAAGGAGTATCGGATATCAACCTTTTTGAAGAATTATATCGAAGCGCTCAATTGATGAAAACCTGGTGAGGCGGTCATGAAAGCAATCAAAAAGATGCAGAAAGATGACGGATTCTTCCAGTATTTCGCTATCGTTATGGTGGGGCTTCTCATTTTCACCGGTTTGGGCTATATGAAATGGGGCGCTGATGAAGGCTGGGAGGCTATGTTTGAGAAGCATAAGCTGCAAGCATATTATGCCGCACACGCCGGGATCATGGATTTGGGATTTAAGGAATTAAGGGCGCTGGATTATTTCAACATGCCTCGTGAAGAACAATCGCTGGGAATCTCAGTCCTTGTAAATTCCTCCGGGCAGGCTATTGCCACCGCAGAAGTCTGGCGCATGCCTGATATTAACCAGAAGAGCACCGTTTATGGCGACTTTAATTTCCTCGATTACAGGGCTGTCGGCAAGGTGAAATTCAAAGACTACGAAGGCAATGACGCCATGGTTACCGATACCATGACGATAAAAGTGGGGATAAACGACCTTGCTAATTATTTTTATCTGACAGACAACGAAACCACCCCCTTCGGCGAAGTCATCAAATTCTGGCATGAGGATACCCTGGAAGGTTGGGTGCACTCCAACGATGTCATAACTATCATGGAAAACCCCGTCTTTTATGACAAGGTAACCACCTGCGCGTCGGCTTTCAATCTGATTAATGCCAGTCCTGAATTTCACGTTGAGCCTGTCTTCAATTACAGGGAAATATTTCTACCCACGGAAGCAACAGATATCCGCGAAGCCGCCAACGCAATGGGGCAGTACTTTGATAGTGAGAATGGTGCATTTTTCCATCGGCTGATATTTGAAGGGCAAAGTGGCTGGAAGATGTACAGATGGAATGCTGGAATGCCTTTCGATAGTTCTGCTGGACCAGTAGCATTTGGAGGAGTACCCGCCTGGGACGCCATCTTCGTTAATGGGTATCTTGAACTGGCTGGTGAAGTTAAAGGCTGTGTCACAGTGGGCGCTATGGGGCATCCCATCACCCCCGACCCTACCCAGAATTTTGGGTTACATTGTATCCGCCTTATAGATGATATCAGGTACTGGTTCGCCGACCGGATAACCGGCGAATTCAACGATACGACCGGCGGTTATACAGACATATTGGGTATAGTTTCGGAAAGTAATATCACCATTGCCAATACCTGGGAAAACGGCAGGGAAAATCGTTTCTTTGGTCAGGATATCATTATCACCGCTGCAATGGTCGCCCTGGGGAATGAAGCGTTAGAGGAATATCAATACTGGGGCAGCTTTTCATTTGAAGATCAGAACGAAGCAGACGGCGGGACTACTCCCGATCCCACTATCTGGGAATGGTACACAGGAGCTTATGAATATGGTGGTCCCAGTCCAACTTCACCGGATGAGCGCGGTGATATCCACCTTTGGGGCGCTGTTTCACAGCGTCGGAGAGGCTATGTTCATCGTTCCAATCACGGCGGAACGGGTTACGGCAAGGACTATCATTTTGATGATCGGTTGAGCTATATAACACCTCCCTACTTTATCAAGGCAACGGATGAAGAGGGTCACGCCCACTTCCAAATCGTAAGCTGGGGAGACAAACGTTAGTCGGTTTTCTCCGGCATACGGTGCTTCCAGAGACCATATATCAGAACGCGCATCAAGTACATCAATCGTGTAAATAATAATAAGCGGAAGAGGCTTTATATACAATAGAAAGCCTCCCCTGTATGAGTCATAACTATTATCTTTTTTAGTCTGGAAACATGATAAAACTCGGCAGTCAACCGCGCGTCGGACTCGACATCGGTTCGCACAGCATCAAGATTGCTGTGCTTGAAAAAACGAGTCAGGGTCACCGGCTTAGCAAACACGGCGTTTTCCAACTATATGGATCGGATGAATCCTTCGATCCTGAAGGACCGAAAAGATCAGTCGTCGTTCCCAGGATGCTTTCGGCTTTCACAAATCTGGGTCAAACGCCCCGTAAAGTGAAACATTTAGCTTCAGCCATAGGAGGACAGGCTGTTTCCGCGAAGGAGATCAAATCCATTCAAATGACCGATGAAGAAATGGATTCCTCCCTCCTGCTTGAAGCTAGAAAGCACCTCCCCTTAGATGGCAGTGATTCCATAGTGGATTTTCAAATCCTGGGTGACGATCCCACCGAACCCGATAAAGTTCGCGTTCTCTTAGTCGCGGCAACGCGCAAGTATTTTGAGAATCATGTGGAAATGCTGCGCGATATCGAACTGCGCCCTGGAGTTGTTGACATCGATCAGATGGCAGTGCTGAATTCGTACATCACGCAAAACGACCTGCCGGAAGACGGCGTCACTATATCTCTAACGATCGGATGCCGCAAGACAACCCTTACGGCTCTGGGCAGGCGTAGCTTCTTCTTCACGCGCGATATCCCCATCGCAGGCTGGGCGTTTACGCAAGAACTGATGAAAAGATATGGTTTAGATTATAACAAAGCCGAAAAGATAAAAGCTTCCCATGGATTAAGCCCTGACCTTCCTCTGGTTCAAGCAAACGGGGATAAAGGGCTTCATCTTGCAGAAAAGAGCGCATTGGACAAACTCGGCGACGAAATCAATCGATCATTAAGATACTATGTCAAGGAATCCGGAGAGTCCTATTTCCAGAATATCCTACTCACCGGTGGATCTGCTTATATGCCCGGTCTTATCGAGTTTTTTGAAAAGAAATTCAACCTCCCGGTTTCAACATACAACCCCTGCGCTGCATTGGATACAGCAGGCAAAGAGATTCATGAAGGATCTCAATTAGCCGTTGCTGTTGGTCTGGCGCTTCGAGCGGAGTAATCGTTATGGTCAAAGTTTTTTCGATCAACCTGAACAAATCTGAAGGTCTCGCTGAACGGGAAGCCCGCTGGCGTAAGCGGCGCGAACGCATCATTATAGGTGCGTTCTTAGTGATCTTTGCCTTCCTTGCTCTTTACGCATTCGGCAATCATCAGGAACTATGTCGCATTATCGATCAAAAAGAGCAGAAAATTGCTGAGATCGACCGCCGCCTCGACGAACTGGAGAGGACGGGTAAAAATATCTCCAAGAATGACGTCCTCACTCTGACCCGCATGGAGAAAGAACGTTTTCTGTGGGCGCACAAAATTAAGGCGTTGGCGGAGATCCTTCCCCAGGACGTCGTCATCACATTGCTTGAATACAATAACAAGCAGCTTCGCATCAAGGCGATTTCCAAAATTATGTCTGATGAAAAAGAATTCGATAAAGTCAGCGAACTCATGAATGTGCTGAAAACTACGCCTTTCTTCTACAGGGAGTTTTCCAATATCCGTTTCAGTCAATCACATCGAGTTAAAATCGAAACACAGGAAATCCTCTCTATAACCATTACCTGTGCCATAGAAAAATCCAACAAGTTCGCCAAGAGCTCTACTGGAAAAGCAGGCACTTAGTCAACATAATCAAAGAGCGATTTTCTGAAGCTTTGAGGAATATATGAAAAAGATTTTGATCCTGATCTTGATCGCAGTTATCTTCGGGGGAGGATTCTGGGTCTATTATAATTTGGTCTATCTCGGTATCCCTGAAAATATCAGCAGACTGGATCGTGAGATTAAAGTTAAAAACGAGAGATTGATTTCGGCGGAAATCATCGCGCAGGAGATGGATCTGGTCGCCAAGTTGATCGAGAGGAATCTGGCGCTTTCTACTAAAGATTCTCTGGCTGAAGACGCTTCCATGCCTTTCTTAAATTACGTTACCGGGGTTTTAGCAGAACTCGAGATCAAGCTGATCGCTATCGAACCTAAACGGAGGCGGACTCAGGTCGATCATATTAAAACACCCTATGCCTTAATCATCGATTGTTCGTATGAAGAGTTTGGTAAACTTGTAACCAAACTCGAAAAGTCCGAACGGTTGGTAACTGTGGAATCCTTTAATGTGGATAACGGCTTCAGAAAGGCGCAGGGATATAAAGGGGCAAGGGATCCTGAAGATCACGTTATTGAAATGGAAATCTCCACTTTGACGCTGATCAAAAGAAATTAAGTTCTGGAGCATCAATGAAAGAACGCGAACGATTGTTATGGAGCGTCCTGATTATTCTGTTGCTGATTATCGCAGGATATATGGGGTATAACGTCTATCAGATGGGAGTTAAGGTACGCGAATACCAGGAAGCTATAGAACGGCAAGCCATGGGATCCGAGGATCCGCAGCTCCGAGCGACAATTGAGAAATTAGAAGCTGAACTCAGGGATCGGATGGAATATACCTTTGAAATTGAAGACGATCCGCTGGAATTATCGCAGGTTATTCAGGGGAAACGATTCCTGGCGAAGCTCGGATTCACAGAAAGCCTAGAATCACAGCGTGAAATGCGCCTCTCCTGCACCGTAATAGGCGCAGAACCGGCTGCTGTTATAAAGCATGAGGGTAGATCTAAAGTCTTACGCATCGGCGACGATATCGGTGATTATAAAGTGATCGATATCGGTCCGAAGTGTGTGACTCTGAGAAGCCCTGGTGAGACTCTCGAACTTTATACCGAGAAATCACAAGAAACGATCGAATATGAGAAGAGCCTGATGGAAGGTCCTATCACGGTCGGAGAAATAAGCAGTACACCAGCAAACGGAAATTTTTAAACCATTTCAGGAGAAGCGTCGCTTCTCTGCCCCGTAAAACCGGGGTGATATCAATTCTGGGAGAATCTTATGCACAGAATGATTACAATCTTAGTGGTCATCCTTTTCGCAAGTCTGCCTGCCGCTTTTGCAGGAGAAGTTGAAGAGCCCGAAGCCGCGGAATCACAAGCTGGCTTGGAGAAACTCGTCACCATCGATGCCGAAGACGCCTTTCTGCCGTCAATCTTAGCTATCCTTGCTGAAGAGAGCGGATACAATATCGTAACCGGTCCCGGCGTGAACAAGGAAGAAAGGGTCTCTGTCCACCTTCGGAATACACCGATTGAGCAGGCGATGAACCTCGTCGTGCGCGCCGCAGGTTTATCCTACGAAACAATTGGCAATTCTTTCCTCGTCGCAGATGCTAAAAAACTGAAGCAAGAAGTTGGACTCTCTTCATACGTTATTGAATTGCAGTATGCACTGGCTACCGACGTGCAAAGCCTGCTGAGTGATTTCAATGCGAAGGTGAATGTGGACATCACAGGCAACAATCTGTTGGTTATCACCAGCCCCAAAGTAATTGCCGAAATTCTGAACGTCATAGCAAAAGTAGATAAGCCGGCTCTCCAGATCATGCTCGAAGCGACCTTGATCGAGGTTGCAGTCGAGGATGAAGAGGAATTAGGTATCGACTGGGGTAAACTTGCTCAATTGAACACCTCATTCGTCGAAATGGGACCTGATGAATACGGAACGCCCAGCTTAGTTCCCGAAGCGGCAAGGTATCGTGAATTGCCCGATGAATTAGATTTCTATCCAGTTGAAGGTTTCCTCGATGCAGGCTATATGGCTCGCCAGCCAACCGTATTCCAGGTGACACTCGACTGGTTGATTAAAAACAATCGTGCAGAAGTATTAGCAAACACCAAGATTGCAACCATGAATAACCGCACCGCTATCCTGAAGGTTGTGGACGTGATTCCTTATATCCTCTCAGCAGGAGGCGTGGGCGGACAGGTTCAAGTGTATAAAGAAGAAGTCGGAATCAAACTGGAAATTAGACCGAATGTCAATACGGATGGATATATCACGACAGAGATAACGCCTGAAGTGAGCAACGTATTCCAGTTGATCGGAACCACTACGAATATCCCCTGGGTCACGCGTCGTACCTCGACTACCACTGTTCGAGTCAAAGATGGTCAGTCAATCATTATTGCAGGTCTGATCGGTGTCAACACGAAGGTTACAAATCATAAATTCCCGTTCCTGGGCGACCTTCCCATCATTGGCGGTCTCTTCCGCCACAAAAGCGAGAATATCAAGAAAACCGATCTGATCATTCAAATCACACCCAGAATACTATCGGCGGATAATCCCGGTGGCGAGATTCCTGAAACGTTGCAAGAAACGAAGGACAAATATTTATCCGATGCCGCTCCTTTGATTGATGGAACTGATAGAACTGCTCCCAAAGTTGTCTTCATGGCAGAGGAAGAGAACGAAGAATAGTTTCACTCGATGGAAACCCGCTCGCAGTTTTCGAGTGTTATAGTAATAAGGAGGCAGGAAAGTACCCATTATGAGTGGACCAAAAAAATTGCGAGTTTTACTCAGAACAGGGTGTCTGTCATGGATTACCCTGTTCTATTTCGCGTTTTTCCCACAGTTTGAGATCGAAGCGCAGGAGATCAAGAAGTCGGAGGAGTTCTATCCACTGGAATCAGTACCGCAAGTTGGTGTTGATCCTTTGGAAGGACCTTTACATCAACTCCTCAGAGAAGAACTGCTCACAGAATCGCAATCCCTTGAAGGCGCAATTGATCCCGAAGAGTATCGATTGGGACCCGGAGACCTCATCGTAGTGTACGTGATGGGTGAGGTCGAGGATCAAATACTGGCGCGCATCGGAGCAGACGGAATTCTTCGTCTGCGTTCCCTCGGAATCTTCGATACTCGAGGGAAATATCTGGCGGACATAAAGAAAGAGATCATTGACACAGCTTCAAATCGTTATCAAGCCGGTACGGTGACAATTTCGCTGCTCGAACTGCGAAACTTCAAAGCATCGGTCGGCGGTATGGTTTGGGCGCCGGGCACTTATAACATGACGGGCGCTGATCGTGTTGTTTCAATTTTAGCGAGGGCAGGGGGCTTCTATAACCCAACCAGACGCCAGGAACAAGAGGAGCAAAGCAAGGTTAAATCCGTCGCTGAAATGGTAGAGGAGGAAGAGGAGAAGATATCTAAATTACCCAGTTATTCTGCCAGGCGTGCTCAGTTAATTCATAAAGACGGCGTAAAAGAGAACGTTGATCTGATGCTGTTTCTTCGAGCCGGACTGCATAAAGGCAACCCTTACCTGCAGGACGGAGATTTCCTTCTGATTCCACCGCTGAATCCAAATACTGGCGTTGTTGGCATATACGGAGCGGTGAATCATCAGGGAATCATTGAACATCTGCAGGGCGATGATCTGGAAACAGTCCTGCTGCTGGCTGGCGGCACTACGCAGGGTGCTCAAAGAGATTCTGTTGAAATAACGCGCTTTATAGGGAGTGAAGCGGCTTTTCACACTATATTTATAGACTTGAATGACCCCGAAGTGTTGAGAAATGAGATTTTTCCCGATGATCGGATCTATATCCGTTCAATCCCAAACTACCATCCACGTCACCAGGTGGAATTACGCGGCGAATTTATGAAACCGGGCTTTTATCCGGTTGCTGAAGAGGGCACTTCAGTTCTTGATATTATCAACAAAGCGGGGGGAGTTACCCTGAATGCTAGTTTGAAAGAGGCGACGCTGACACGGAAGCTCGGTATCGAACTCGTTGATCTTGAATACCAGCGATTGAAACTAACGCCAGTCGCAGATATGAAACAGATCGAGTTTCAGTATTATAAAAATAAAAGCCGCGAAAAATCCGGTCAAGTAGTCGTTGATCTTTTTACTTTATTGTTTGCGAATGATTCCACCCAGAATGTTCTTCTCAGAGATGGAGACGTTCTGGAGGTTCCTCCGATAACTGTCGCTGTGAAGGTCACCGGTCAAGTGGATCATCCGGGAATAGTCACCTTTATACCGGGGATGCCATACACATACTACATCGAAAGATCGGGCGGTTTCTCCTGGAATGCCCATAAATCAAAGATACGAGTGATAAAAGCTGTTTCAGGGAAGTGGTTGAAGCCTGACCATACCATTATTGAGGAAGGGGATACCATCTTTATTCCTGAAAAGGCGGAAAAGAATTACTGGAAGGCTTACAAGGACGTTATGCTCGTAATAACTCAATTTGCGACGCTCTGGCTTCTGGTGGTAACCATAAACGTAAAATAGATAACGTGTATTCTAAGAACCTGACTTGCTATTTACAAGTTTGAATCGGCAGGCTGATTTCTTATGCAGATAAGGATGAAAACAAATTGATGTTCGCTGAAAATAACTACAATCCGCAGTTTAAAAAGCTGGGTGAAATTCTCCTGAATGAAGGCTTTATCTCGGAGGATCAGCTCAGACAGAGCCTGAATGAACAGAAGGAAAAGAAAGGCAAACTGGGCAAAATCCTTGTGACTCTCGGATTTGCCATCGAAGAACACGTAGCGCTTGCATTGGCAAAACAGATGGGGATACCCTTCATTAACGCCGAAAAACTGCTCGAGATACCCGAGGCGATTGTGAGTCTTGTTCCGGAGCCATTCGCCGCTGAACATATTCTTATCCCCGCTGCTTCGGATGATTCTGTTTTGAAGGTGGCAATGGCAGACCCGGACGATATTGTAGCTATCGATGGACTTCGGAATCTAACCAACCTTGAAATAGAGCCGGCGCTTGCCACGAAAAATGCCATTAATGCGGCTATTGAAGAGCTTTATATTCGTATCCGGCAAGCAGACGAGGTTTCTGAAGTCTTCGGCGATCTGCAGTTCTTCACCGAATCCGAAGATGAGGAAGAGGGCTTGGTCGATATGTCCAAGACTCAGGTCGGAATCGACGATGCGCCCATTGTCAAGCTCTGTAATATGATGATGGCTGACGCTTTGAAAGAGCGCGCCACCGATATTCACGTTGAGATGCAGGATCATAACGTCTCCATCAGGTTTCGCATCGACGGCGTATTGCAAGAGGTCATGACGCCGCCGAAATCGGCTCATTCGGGGATCATCTCAAGGATAAAAATTCTATCCCGTCTGAATATCGCTGAAAAACGTCTCTCGCAGGATGGCAGGTTCACAATCAAAGCTCCGGGGAAGGAAGTGGACGTCCGCGTAAGTATTTTGCCAACAGTGAACGGCGAAAAGATAGTGATGCGTCTGCTGGATAAGACCGGCTTTGCTATGACTCTCGAAACCCTCGGTTTTGAACCTGAAATGCTGAAGATTTTCAGACGTTGGATCATTCAGCCTTATGGGATGCTGATTATCTCCGGTCCAACTGGTTCAGGTAAATCGACAACATTGTACGCAGCTTTAAAAGAGATTAAAAGCCCGGATGACAACATTACCACAGTTGAAGATCCGGTCGAATATCACCTCGATGGAATCAATCAGGTGCAGGTGAAAGCAAATATTGGACTTACCTTTTCGGCTGCGCTTCGAAGCATTCTTCGTCAGGACCCCGATAAAATGCTGATCGGTGAAATCCGCGACGCAGAAACGGCTGATATCGCCGTTAAATTCTCGCTCACCGGTCATCTGGTCTTCACAACCCTGCACGCCAACGATGCGCCATCGACAATCACCCGTTTGATAGATATCGGTGTGCCGCCATTCTTGGTGGGATCATGTTTAAACCTGATTATGGCGCAGCGTCTGGTGCGGCGGATATGTTTGAAATGTAAAGAAGAGCATCAGCCCAGAACTGAAGACCTTGAAGCCCTGGGGTTAAACAATGAGCGCGGCAGAGCTATTAAATATTACAGGGGTAAAGGTTGTAATCGTTGCCGGGGAACAGGATTCTACGGACGAATCGGAATCTTTGAAATGCTCGAAATGCGTCAAAATATCCGACGGTACGTTTTCGACAACAAGAATCAGGAAGATATCCGCGAGCTTGCCATGGAACACGGTATGGTTACCTTGAGGGAAGCTGGTATCATGAAGATAGAACAGGGAATTACAACTATCAGTGAAGTTCTTCGTTCCACAGTGACCGAAGTGTAGCTTCTTAGGAGACTGCATGCCGAATTTTGCATATGTAATCAAGGACGAAGCTGGGAACCGCTTAGAGGATTATATCCGTTCCGCTACCGTTGAATCGGCGATGGAGAGCCTTCGTAAAAAAGGAGCGGATATTATCTCCATCCGTGAGGTCAAATCCCAGTTCCAGGCTGAAAGACTCACAATTCCTGAGCAGGTCAACCTCTTCTTCTTTAAACTGCGGACACGCGTTCCACTGAATATCCTGGTATTCTTTACAAGACAGCTTGCGACCATGTTCTCTGCCGGATTAACGCTAGAGAAATCCGTAGCAAACTTGATGATTGAGGAGAAGAATAAGAAATTCCGTAAAGTCCTGGCGCAGGTGAGCAACGATCTGAAGAAGGGGATGGCGCTGTCGGATGCCATGGCAAATCATCCAGGTGTTTTCTCCAACCTTTACGTCGCGCTGGTGCGCGCAGGCGAAATCTCCGGTTCATTGCACGTAACGTTAGAACAACTGTCAAACTACCTCGAAACGATTGCTGAAACCAGGCGTAAGGTTGTTTCAGCAATGGCATATCCGGTCTTTTCGATTTGCTTCCTTGCATTGATCCTGACAGTATTGTTAGTCTTTATCGTGCCGCTTTTCCAGGATGTGTATGCAAAATTTGGCGCTAAGCTTCCTATAGCCACTAGAACATTAATTGCTGTCTCACAATTAATATCGGAAAACTTCCTGCTTTCAGCAGCCATCATCTTCGGAATCGTTGTTCTGCTCTGGATTATTTCCATGACCGAAAAAGGCGGATTAGCCTTCGACTCGATTAAACTCAAATTCCCGGTATTCGGCACACTGCTTAGCAACTCTATCATGAACAAGTTCTCAAAAACCTTCGGTATTCTTCTGGGAGCTGGTGTGCCCGTGTTGGATTCACTGACACAAATTCAGAAAGTCGTTGGCAATAAAGTCGTCGAGAAGGGAATCAGAGAATCTAAGGTACTGATAAAGGACGGTTTCGCCATATCCGTAGCCATGAAGAAATCACAGGTGTTCCCACCGACGCTAGTGCAGCTCGCCGCCACAGGAGAAGAGACCGGTGAGATAGACGCTCTGCTGATGAAAGCCGGCGACTTCTACGAAAAACAGGTCGATGCTATCGTTGAAAGATTGACTTCCTTGATCGAACCGCTGCTGATTGTGCTGATCGGTTCCGTCGTTCTGGTTGTCATTATCTCACTCTACTTGCCAATCTTCTACCTCGGTATGGCAGTACAGCATGGATTATAGGCGTATAAACAGAAATAAAAGTAAGAAGAGGCTGATCCAACGGGTTAGCCTCTTTGCTTTATGTGAGATTAACTCTATTTTGTTAACAGCAGCCTCTACATCTCCATAGTGGGTGGTCGTTCACTTTCTCGACTCCAGCAGTTACTTCCTCCATAACCGGTGGTCGGCTCCGCTTATGGTGTCCCCAACCCCGACGAAAATCACCATGGATTTCCATCCAAAGCTGCCCGTAGGTGATCTCCTTCAGGGATCTGAATAATCCCGCAGGTCAGAAAGACAGCCCCTTCGTAGGATGAACCCATTATTAGCCACGAGTGGAAACCCATGCGAGGAGCCCAATGAAATAGAATGTCTAAGAATTTAGAGAATTAAGATAATTCTGTTTTGCCTTGGCAATGACAATGCAGCATCGCACCCTCATTGCTTTATTATTTTACTTGACAAGCTATAAAGGGATTATTACATTATTAAAAAATAATGGGAGTGTATACCGCTGGAAAAAACAACCAATACAGCTTCCGATCTGGATTTCGGCGTGATCCTGGAAGGTCTATTGTTGCATCCCGAAGCCTATGTCAATTTTGGTGAATATTGGTGGACGCTCAAGCGGATGATGGCAGACTGGGCTGAGGAGAATGGCGCTGACGTCGATTATAGCCTCCTTCGGGGATCTCAATTACCGCCGCACATTATGGAAGTCGATGTGAGCATGATTTATCGGTTTCTCGATCGATTTTCAGGGCGCGATGATTTCCTTGACTGGATATCGTATGTCAATCCTATGGCTATCTGGGATGAATCCGAAGGTGAAGAGGTTATTTTAGAAGATATTGAATGGGAAGAGAATTTTCTATGACGCACCGCAGTGCTTCCGAAAACGATGCTGTCTCAAGCGGTTTTGAGAAGATAAAGGTAGCCCTGATTTCCGTCGGGGCATCTCTCTTTCTGATTGCTATAAAAGCAGTTGTTGGGATACTGACAGGGTCTTTAGCGCTTCTGGCTGAAGCAGCTCATTCCGGACTCGATTTTCTCGCTTCGCTGATCACCGCTCTATCTGTTAAAGCGGCTGACCGTCCCGCCGATGCGACTCACCATTACGGTCACGGCAAGATCGAGAGTCTTTCAGCTCTTTTTGAAGCCGCTCTTCTTTTAGCTGCCTGCTTTTGGATTCTTTCGGAAGCTATTACAAGGTTGACCAGCCCGGTCGAAATCCCTCGGATCACAATCTATAGTTTCATGGTCTTGCTGCTGGCTATTATCGTGGACTTTTATCGCTACCGTGCCTTGATGCGGACCGCTAAAAAATATCAATCTCAGGCGTTGGAAGCTGACGCTATCCACTTCTATTCAGATATCTTGAGTTCAAGTCTGGTTATTGTTGGTTTAGCTGCCGTAGCGCTGGGGTATCCGCGTGCGGATGCTATCGCTGCTTTACTGATCGCAATCTGGGTTGGTGTCTTAGCAATTCGTCTCGGTAAGAAGAATCTGGACATTCTGATCGACCGCGTCCCCGAAGAATATATTCAGCAGATTCGCGAGGTTGTCTTACCGGAAGCAGGAGTCCTATCCATTGATAAACTGCGATTGAGAAGGTCAGGATCCAATATCTTTGCGGATCTGCGGGTGGCTATAGACCGGACTCTCTCTTTTAGTGAAGCTCACGATGTTGCGCGCATTCTGGAGAGAAAATTGAGCCAGCAAATCAGTGGTCTGGACGTTGTGGTTCACATGAATCCGGCTGCGCACCGCCATGAATCCCTCGATATAGGCATTCTTCACTTCATCAACTCCGAGGGATTTCAAGCACACCATCTCACACTGCTTCGTGACGGACATCAATATATCGCGGAACTACACCTCGAAGTATCCGGCGATAAGACATTGGGTGATGCGCATAAACTGGCGACTGACCTGGAAATGAAACTCTTGCATCAATATTATGAGATTAAATCAGTACAAATTCACATTGAAGAAACTGGCGGTTTTCATCAACACCTGGAAACCGTTAGATTGGACAGACCAGACATCACAGAAAAAATTAAGTCAGTCTGCGAACGTTTTCTTGGTGAGGGGAGATGCCATGAGATATTCCTGAATGATGATTCCGGCAGACTTGCCGCCACTATGCATTGTCTCTTTCCCGCTGATCTTCCCGTCCGAGAAGTCCATCTGAAGACGACCGAACTGGAAGACGAACTGTGCAGAACCATCCCCGAATTATCCCGAGCCTTGATCCACGCTGAACCCTTAGAACATCCCACCAGATAAACCACAAAAACATTCTTAACAAACTTGATCTGTTTTGAACATTCCGTTGTAGCGTTCTGATAGATTTCAACAATAGAGCTTTAATTTAAGCGTAGCAACACGTAATAATTATGTGGGTAAGTTCGCAGTATTATATTGTTATTGCGATAGTTACACTATTGGCATGTCATTTGCCTAATTAGTGGACAGGAGGCATTAAATTAACTACGTGCTGGAGGTTATTATGAAACTGGCAACACTGATGCTGGTCGCCTTCTTCGCACTGGGCACTGTCTCCATGGGGGTTGCTTCGGCGAAGACGGCAAAACAGGAAAAGGCTTTTTTCATACTGCCGATTATCGGGAAATATCTGTTATCGCATCCTGAAGAATGGCCCACGTCTCCTTTCCAATACGAGTCACCTGAGCGTGTGTTCGATGAATGGCCCGACACACCTTACAAAACGTACACACCTGAACTGAGAATGAAGTGATGACAGCAGAGAATGCGCGATTTTTCATGATAAAACAAACCCGGGCAAAATGACCCGGGCTTGTTTATATAATCGTGCAGTCAGACGCCCCCGTCTGACTGTTAAGTACTTGTTATTTCGTCGCACGAGGGCGTGCAACGACACACAAATCTATATTCTTGGACAGCCTGAATGACCCAGTTATTTTTATACTAAAGATCCGCGCAAATACAGTTACAACCCTTTTAACCGCTCAACTGCCTCTTCAATGCGGTCATAAGGTTGACATAACGCCAGGCGCACATATCCTGTTCCGGATTTCCCGAAACCGCTGCCGGGTGTTAACACCACGCCTTTACCAATCGCGGCGTTGACGACAGGCAGCTCGTCATCGCCAACCTTTGCCCAGACGAAGAACGTAGCCTTCGATTTAAGCACGTCCCAGCCGAGCCATTCCAATCCATCTTCAACGAGTAAGCGTCGCTTTTCGTATTCTCTCAGGTTTTGAATGATCTTCGGGGGGGGAGTGGCTCCATCGTATCGCGTTAAGCCGTCAGCCATGGCTCTCTGGATAAAAAGCGGCGCGCCCGAATCGAATTGCGTTTTTAACGCTGTCAGCGGTTTGATCAATGAAGCGCTGCCAACGGCGAAGCCCACTCTGAAGCCGGTAGCGTTGAACAGCTTCGATATGGAATGAAACTCTATCGCTTTTCGCGTGAACTGCAGCAGCGAGGGGGATCGGTAACCGCCGAAAGTCATCTCTGAATAGGCGGCGTCCTGTACTACGGCAGTATCGGGATGGTTCTCAGCAAAGGCGGCAACTTCATCGAAAAATTCATCAGGGGCGGTAGCTCCAGTCGGGTTGTTTGGGTAATTTAGATACAGTATTCGACATCCTTCTGCCGCGGATATATCGGGAATAAAGCCTTTTTCAGGGTCGAGAGGCAGACGGACCGGTTCGGCGTCGTTAAGTATCGCTCCTGCTTGAGCATAAACCGGATAAGCTGGATCAGGAACGGCGACCTTTTCGCCGGGATTCACGATTATTCGTGAGAAATTCGCCAATCCCTCCTTGGCGCCGATGAGCACACATATCTCCCTATCAGGGTCTAAGGTTACGCCGAAGCGATTCTTGAACCATTCAGCGATTACTCGGCGCACCGCGGGATCGCCCTGGCTGGTGGGGTAGAGGTGAGTATCGGCATCGTCCAGATGTCTGTGCATCGAAGCGACGAAAAATGCGGGCGGTGGCAGGTCGGGATCTCCTATTCCGAGGTCGATCAGATCGACTCCGGCGGCTTTCATCGCTGCCGTTTTCTGCTCTAACCCTGCGAAGAGATAGGGTGGAAGTTTAAGATAACGATCAGCTAATTTCATGTCCATCTATGTTATTAATTACGTTTCCGTGGAAGAATCTATATCAGAAATATGACTGCCAGTACGGTCAGTACAACCCCGCCGAAGATCTCCGCACCTTTCCCCAGAGTGGCGGATGCTCCCGCGCCGATCAACATTCCGATCATCGTCATGATCCCTGCGGTAATGCCGATAACTATGCAGGAAAACAGGACATGCACTCCCATAAGCCCCAGCCCGAATCCGGCGATCAGCGCATCGATTGAGGTTGAAACGGACAGGATGATAAGCTGCCAGCCTTTCGTTGGATCGACCTTGTCGCGTCTGGATTTGCGCTTACTCAGCGCCTGTCTGATCATGTTGATACCGATAGCGGCGAGGCAGGCGGCGGCGATCAAGTGTCCGCTTCTGCCGATGATTCCGGCGGCAGTCTGCCCGATGCCCAATCCGATCAGCGGCATGAAAAACTGGAACAGCCCGAAGTGCCAGGAGAGACGAAAGATGCGGCGTTTGGTCAAACCCAGCGCCCCCACCCCAATCGCCACCGAAAAAGCATCGCATCCCAGCGCAATGGCAACGGCTATCAGTTCAAGATTGATCATCACAAAATATAATGAACCGGAAGCAGTAATTCAAGCAATTCCCGAAGAGAATAGAATATGCGGGTCGGCGCAGAAGGCGAGGCACGCCTCGTCCCTACATTGCATCCCTGGATGTCGAAGATTTACAGGCGAACGCGGATGATGGCAGCCCCTATTTCAGCAAAATTATCTTCCTTATTGCGGTATATTCGATGGTGATTTTCTGTCATTCCCGCAAGCGAAGCGCGGCGGGAATCGCTCCTAAAACAGATCCCCCCTTAATCTCCCCTTGAAAAAGAAAGGGGGGTTGAAAAAAGGGCGCACAGCCGTGCGCCCCTACACAACTTGGATCCCCCGACAGGTCGGAGGATGACAGTCTGCTCGACTGTCACTTCATCAGCACCATCTTCCCTGACGCGGTGAATTCTCCTGCCTCAAGACGGTAGAAATACAAACCTGATGCCATTCCTGAAGCATTCCAGTTTATTTCATGAGTGCCAGCATCCCTAACACCATCAACTAACTCAGCAACTACTCGTCCTTGTAAATCGTAGATTGTCAGACTTAGATGACAGGATTCAGGCAGGTCAAATGAGATAGACGTTGAAGGATTGAACGGATTGGGATACGCCCCATGCAGAGCAAATTCCGTAGGGGCGAGGTCTCCTCGCCCTGCCAAGCCCTCACCCTTATCTATCTCACCAAATGGATCAGGGAAAGGTGCTGTGGTTTTGAAGGGTATAAAAGGAATACCTGCTTCAGCGGCGCCGGATTTCGTGAAGGCGAAGCTGTCCTGCGCCCAGATGACATTCGGATTGGAGCCCACACGGACATACATGTCATAATTCCCTCCGGCGTAACTCCCGGAAATGGGATAGTACATGTTGGGCCGGTTAATCGCCCAACCCGGAAGGTAGTTAGTAAACGACCGAAGCACCACGGTTGACGGCGCTCCACCCTGATAGACGATATCCAGCCAGGCGTCGAAAGCCAGCGCGGACATACTGGTATTTGCGATGTAGATGTCAAAGTTGATGTTCCCTCCATTTGCCGGGACGGGAGAACCGGAAACGTAGGTGATATCGACGGCCATACTCGGCGGAAACTGACCAATCCAAGTATTATTATTGAAATTAGGGACCATGACAATCCCCGATCCGCCACCAAAAACATATCCATATCCATTGTAATCCTGACCACAAGCCGCCCATCCCCGGGCTCCCGGCATATTCCCTTCATCCACCCATATATCGGTGGTAGGATCGTATGAAAGCACTGAAGCTGTAAATGATCCCGCGATCTCACCGCCGAACACATAGACTCTGTTGCCTGTCGGATCGCCTACCGCGGTGCAATACCTGCGCGGAGCGGGAAGGTTGGCAATCGCTGACCAGGTGTCCCAGGCGGGATCGTAAACCCAGGCTGCCGACGTCATTCCCCCGCCAGTATCGCCTCCGATGCAGTAGATTTTATTGTTCAAACTGGCTCCCGCGCAATTGGCGGTCGCGACGGGGAGTGGAGCAACCGGTCCCCAGAAATTGGCAAAGATATCATAACGCTCTGTCGATGTCAACAAAGCTCCTGTTGCATCGATTCCTCCGAAGACATAAACGTGAGAGTTGATCCAGAATGCTGTGCCGGCTCCATGCGCGGCGCGGGGGGTGCAGGGAGCTAACACGGTCCAGGCATTTCCGCCCATGTCATAGGCTTCGTTGGCGCCGGTGTACATGTTCATTCCCGTTATGCCGCCCACTGAATACATGACGTCGCCGACCTGGACCTGGCCCAGCCCCATCGCTCTGCGTGCCGTCGGGGCGGGATTCATGTTGCTCCAGGTATCGTTGACAATATCGTACCGTTCACATACGGCTGTATGGAAGGGCATGAAGGTATTGGTGATGGCGCCCTGCGCGACGAACATATAGCCGAAGGCGCAACCGGTTACGGCAGCATACCGTGAAGTGGGCATATTCGCGCCCGTTGTCCAACTGACGATGTCGGTCTGAGGATCGTTTGTTTTCGCATTGCCTGCGATAGACAGGTGGGAGAGGATTAAGAGGATCACCAGGACAATGCAACCGTAGCTTCTCATGTTAACCTCCGCATTGTTTATTTAATGAGAAAAGCGCACTTCCTTGTTTGGCGGTATATTTCGGGCAAGATCAAGTGAGGACCTGGAAGCCTGTTGCTTCCGATCATAAACCAATATACGATATTATTACGTCATTGTCAAGTAAAATATCTCAGGCAGGCATATTTTTTCAAAGATTTTCACTGTTTGCAATAAACCGGTTTATGAAAGTAATTTACGGTATTGTCAGTCAGGCAAGTCCGAAGGAGTGCCTTCGGTACGAGGAAGCAAAGCAATCTCTTGTGTCATTGTCTGAATCACGGATTATGCCGAAGGCATTCCTTCGGAACACGGATTTCACGGAAGGTTTTGATTGACATTCTGAGCGCAGCGAAGAATCTCGCATTTGTCATTCCGGGCGACGACCCGGAATCCAGAAAAAAGGCGCACAACCGTGCGCCTCTAATATCTGAATCACAGATTCACACAGATTAATGGATTGCGCAGATTATTTTAACAGAATCATTTTATGGGAAGCGGTGAATTCTCCAGCCTGCAGTCTGTAGATATAAATGCCGGATGACAGGTGCGATGCGTCAAAGGTGATTTCATGCGCGCCGGGGGTGTAATATCGGGTCGGCGCAAGACCGACCCCTACATTGCGTCCGTTGATATCAAAAACTTCCAGCCTCACCCGCGCCGCTTCAGGAAGTGAGAAACTGATGGTTGTCGTGGGATTGAACGGATTGGGATAAGCGCCAAGCAGCGCGAATTCCGTAGGGGCGACGCGTGCGTCGCCCTGCAGGATCAATTCCCCAAAACCTTCACCATCACAAAGCCAATCTGATGCCGCACCCAGCGATCCACCTTGATCTGTTCCCTCTTTCTCGAAGGTGAAAGAATCGAAGGATTCAATCACCCAGGGATATTCACCGACATAGGCGTAATAGGTGTACGTTCCTGCTGGAGCGAACTCGGGAACGGTCTGTGCGCGGTCTCTATCGACAGAGACATTTCCGCTCAAGGTTAGATCGGGAACGTTCATGATTTCCAGCATACCCACGCCCGGCAGCTCGATCTGAGTCCAGAGATCGAAGGTCTGCGGATCGGAAGTGTTGTTTTCAACCTCAATATTGAAATCGAAGCTGCCGCCGGTTTCCGGGATGATGATGGGAGGGTTGTAGGGCGTCAAAGCAACTTCGATGCGGGAATCGCCGAAGCCGCGCAGTGTAACATCGGTTAGTTCGTCACTGTTATCAATCGTAAGAATTCCATCATAGGCGATGTTCACCAGAGGGTAGAAATATACAGCTAACTCCAGACTGTCTCCTGCTTCGATCAAGCTGTCGGCAGGATCGTAATTCACTGCAAATATTTCGGGTGGATTGCATATTACATCGTATAGAACTAAGGTTGTGTCACCGATGTTATAGACCGTAAGCGGCATGTCTCCCTGCTCTCCGATCAGCACATGCCCGAAATACAGCAGATCGGATGATACGCTGATTTCTGGTTCAGGCTGCGGACCACCCTGATCGAAATAGAACGCCCCTATATCTGCTATAGTAAGGTCAGGATCAAGAGGCGAGGTTGGATCACCCGCGTCTATGCAGGGAGAATTTTCTTGCAGGTGATAATCACCACCAGCCGGATCGACGAAAAGAGGATCTTCGAAGATGTTGAAAAAAATATCACTTGAATCGCCATTTGCATTCACAGTAAGTAACTGACCTAAATAGGAGGGAACTTCACCGGTAAAATTCGCTGGGAGATTATTGTATAAATTATTAAAAACAAGGCATGTTGTATCTGAGTTTGCCATATGAACACCACCACCCCCGGTATTTGAATCAATTACTGTGTTATTGACATCAACGTTGCTAGCAATAAAGTAAATACCGCCGCCTTGGCTGATGGAAGAATTTCCGGTGATTGTGCAATTTGAAATAGTGGGATCAGAATAATGGCTATTGATTCCACCACCTAATTGACCTGCATGATTATTATAAATTAAACAATAACTAATGTCGGGAGACGATTGATGAATGTATATTCCACCGCCACGATATGCAGAGTTCTCAAAAACGGTGCAATATGCAATATTTGTGTTTGAATAGGCTAAATGTATCCCGCCGCCGTATTGTGTTGTGGTATTGCAGTTAGTGATTACTGAGTTAGATATAAAGATGCTTGCCGAGTCGCAGGAAATACCATGAGAGTCACTTTTGTAAATTAAACAGTAGGACAAAGTACATAAATTCGAACTGTTCTCATGAAAAGTAATTCCATCCCAATTATGGATGATTGTTCCCGGTTTAAATTTTATTGAATCATTTTCATTTCCAACAGCGGACAGATAACCATATACATCAAATCCGCATGGTGTAGTATCGCCCATAAAAAAGAGAATTGTACCAGGAGCAATTACAAGAGATTCCCCTTCATCTATCCATATATCATCCATTACTAAATAGGTAGGATCGTCAAGACTACCAGAAATTGAACCTGATATTGGCGTACCGATGGGAATCTCAATCAATGTAATGGAACTTAGTGTAATGCTTGAAAAGATTTCTTGGTTCTCTAGTTCTTCAATATAATATCCATCTTGGTTATATGAAATATTATATATCCCTATCTGTAAATCAATTTGAAAGTGGCCATCAGTATTTGTATAAGTCGAATCCGTCACCGCAGATGGCGAATCTGCCTCAAAGAGAACCTTTGTTCCAGCATGGTTTGTTTGATTCTCAAGATAACAATACCCATCCACTGTGACCGCCTGGCATATACCTGCCAGGGCTATCACTGCTATAAAAACCATCATCTTGCGTATCATTTTATTCTCCTCCAGCTTCGTGGTGTCGGACGCCCTCGACTGACGCTTGTTTAAATGTCTGGATCACGGATGCGCCAGAGGCGCACAAGTTAAACGGATTATTCGGATGACACGGATTAAATCTGCGAAATCTGGGTAATCCGCGCAATCTGCGGTTCAGCTTTTGGATTGCGGCAGTTCACTGCCGCTCTATCTTTTCCTTACCACCTGATCAACAAGGGGTAGTTACCCCTTGTGTTTGGGGGCAGCACTTGCTACCACTGCAAGGGGCTACAACCCCTTGTTACTCTGATTTCGTTTCAGAACAATATACAAAATAAATCGGCATTTGTCAAGGGAAATCGAATACGCAGGTATAATATATTACAATTGACGATAAGGAAGGAGGAATGCTGGGGTCGTGAGGAGAATCAACAAGGGGCTGTCCCAAAAGAGGAGTATTGAGTCATTGCGAGGAATCAGCCGTCCGGCTGATGACGTGGCAATCTCCTATTTTACAAACACTAAGAGATTACCACACTTCGTTCGTAATGACAGCTTATAGACTTTTTGGACAGCCCCTTGCCACAAAGCAGCACAGCTTTTCCACAGATGGAAAGCTATGGTGCTTTTGGTCGGTGTCAGGGACGACCACCGACTACGGGAAATTATATACGTGCCGTCGTACGCCCTCGTGCGACGGTGGTTAACAAAAAACAGTCAGACGAGGGAGTCTGACTGCACGGTCATAAGGAAGGATACAGTATAAAGTGGATTGGTTCGCTATTTCGTATTGTATTCCTCAGTTGCCGTCTTCAGTTTATAGGACAGAGTCATCAGACCGACGGACAGGTGTTCATTCTGAATAACGACGTTGTGCGGAGCGGATATATTTTTAGGTGAGAAGTTCCAGATAGCTTTAATTCCGTTTATCACCATCAGGTTTGCAGTTTCCTGAGCGACGTCGGCGGGAGTAGTGATAATGCCGATGGAGACCTTATGCTCCTTGATAACTTCGGGGATGTCGTCAATATCCCGGACTCGGATATCCCTGATGGTCAGCCCGATCAGCCGGGGATTGATATCGAACAGTCCGACGAGATTTAAGCCCAGGCGTTCAAACTTACGATAATTGGCAACCGCCTGTCCCAGGTGTCCAACTCCGACGATGATCATATTCTGCAGATTATCCAATCCCAGAATCCGTTCCAGCCCGATGATAAGATCTTCGACTTTGTAGCGGTAGCCCGCCTGCCCGAATCCACCGAAATGGTGAAAATCCTGGCGTACCTGCGTCGGCTTCAGATCAATCCTCGCCGCTAGTTCTTTAGAAGAAATTTCCTTGTCGTATTCTTCCGGTAGCAGGCTGAGACAATTCAAATACCGCGCCAGACGGGAAATGGTCATCTGCGGAATCTTTTTCTTCGGTTGCTTATCGGACACACGGACTCCTTTGTTAAATTGCTAACATAATATAAAAGAATATACATGACAAGTCAAGCTGTTTGTTAAATATTTCATAATCCTCGTACAAAAAAGGGAGTATTTGTAGTATCTATTTGCTTAAAATTATTATTAGTTGTTTATAAAAACACAGATAAAGTTGGTTTTTTTCTGCCATTCTGACGAGGTTAGTTATATCGCACAATGCCGATTTCCCTCGAACCTTATTCAAGGAATAATGCTTGCCATCGTGAACGTTTTTTTATATATTTATTCACTTAATCACAGAAGGCACAAAGAAGGCATTTTGAAGAAGAGAATACTATCCGGGATGAGACCTACGGGCAGGCTTCACCTGGGACATTTAGCCGGCGCTCTGGAGAACTGGGTTAACCTCCAGGATGAATACGAAAACTACCACTTGATCGCTGATTGGCACGCTCTGACAACAGCTTACGATCAGACTGCTGACTTGCAAGAGAACAGCCGCCAAATGGTCATAGACTGGCTGTCTGCCGGCATCGATCCGCAAAAAAGCCCCATCTTTATCCAGTCGCATATCCCTGAACATGCAGAATTGCACTTGATCCTCTCGATGCTGGTTACCGTACCCCGGCTGCAGCGCAATCCGGCGGTAAAAGAGCAGGCGCAGGCGCTGCATCTCGAGGATATCATGAGTTACGGACATCTCGGTTATCCTGTGCTCCAGGCAGCAGACATACTCCTTTATAAGGGGAATCTCGTCCCGGTGGGTGAAGATCAGATGCCTCATCTGGAAATTGCCCGCGAGTTAGCCAGGCGTTTTAATAAACTGTACGCCAGGGTTTTCCCTGAGCCAGAGGGGAAAGTGAACGTTTTTGGGAGGTTGCCCGGCACCGATGCTCAGCGCATGTCAAAATCGTTGAATAATACTATTTTGATATCTGAAGAGCCGGAGTCGCTCGGGTTGAAATTGCGTAAATGCATCACCGATCCACAGAAAATTCGCATGGGCGATCCGGGACGTCCCGAAGTATGTCCGATTTTCACCTACCGCAAGAAATTTTATCCTGAGAACATTAAAGAGATAGAAGTTGACTGTAAGAGCGGCAAACTTGGCTGTGTGGTCTGCAAGCAGGGTCTGGCGACAGGTCTCGAGTCGTATCTTGCGCCTGTTTGGGAAAAGAGACGATATTATGAAAATCACCCGGACGAAGTGGATGAGATCATAGCTGACGGCGACAGCCGCGCCCGTTTAGTTGCGAAAAGTACCATGGAAGAAGTCAGAAGCGCGATGAAACTGCCATGAATCAGCAGCCGGAAACTCCATTGGCAATCGATGCCTTTAAAATAACGAGCAGTCCTATTGGACAAGAGATTCGTTTGAATTTAGAGGCATTTGAAGGACCTATGGATCTGCTGCTCTATCTCATCCGTCGCGAAGAAGTGGACGTCTTCGATATTCCGATATCGCTGATTGCCGATCAGTATCTCCAATATGTTCTGGCGATGGAAGCTGATAATCTCGATATCGGCGGTGAATTTTTAGTCATGGCTGCGACTTTGCTCTCCATCAAAGCGAGGATGCTGCTGCCCAGACAGATCGGTGAAGACGGCTTGAGTGTCGAAGATGATCCGCGCCGCGACCTGATCGAACGCATTCTTGAATACAAGGCGTTCAAAGAATCGGCGCTGCTCTTCCGTCAGATGGAGGAGAGGCAGCTTAAGCTCTTTTCAAGAAACAAAATCCCACTGCCTGTCGATGCAGAAGAAGTGCAGGTTGCGCAAGCCCTCCAGGAGGTGTCACTCTATGATCTGTTGTCAACTTTTCGATTTGCAATGGATCAATTCAAAGCGGAAGAACCTAAGTATCACCAAGTTCTATACAATGAGACGGTTGAACAGAAAATGAGCGATCTGCGCGGATGGTTGAAAGAGAAGAAAAAAATCACGTTTTCAGCGGTGGTTAAGGAACAAACATCCAAATTAGCAATCATCGTGCTCTTTCTCGCCCTGCTTGAAATGGTCAGGATTGGAGAAATCATGCTGCGGGGCGTTGTCGATAATGATTTCCTGATCCACGCGAAGAATTCATAAAGGACTTTGATTTATAATATCAATTTAGTACATTAACTGTTTGGACTTTTGTCCTTTGCTGCATCAATCTTATAACAGATGAATTCCGAAGAACGACAGAGCGTTATAGAGGCGCTGATTTTCGCGTGTGACGTTCCTTTAACTTTTTCACGGCTAAAGGAAATTATCGGTGATATCACGCCGGAACAGTTTGCCGCTGACGTTAAAGTTCTGGATAATATATACCGGGAAAGCAGCCGCGCTTTTGAAATAATAGAAGTTGGCGGAGGCGTTCAGTTGAGTTCCAGACCTGAATTCGCCGTCTGGATCAGAAGGATGCTCGCAGAGAGGCTCAGAAGCCGATTGTCCAGACCAGCGCTCGAAACTCTAGCGATCACTGCTTATCGGCAGCCGATTACACGGAGTGAAATCGAACTTATACGCGGCGTTGACAGCGGTGGTGTTCTGGGAACGTTGATGGAGCGCGGGCTGGTTACAGTATCGGGACGAGCGACTACTCCGGGACGTCCCCTGTTGTATGCCACGACTCAGGATTTCCTGCGCTACTTCGGATTGAATGAGATCGAAGATCTGCCTAAGATACGCGAACTACAGGGATTAGTCGAGGGCGATCCGCATCAGGTAAATATGACTTTTAATAAAGTTGCAGAACAGCCGTCTTCTGAAGATAAAAGCGGTTCACCCGTTGTCCACGAATCAGGCGCAGTTGAAGAGGACATTCAGCCTGGCGCGGTGTAAATGGAATAACGCCTAATTGAGTTGTGAGGTAACATGGATCTGAAAGGTAAAAAAGTACTTGTGCTTGGTGGATGGGGATTAGTAGGCGCGGCGATATGCCGAAAGCTCTACGCTGAAGCGCCTCAGACCATCATAGTAGCTTCACTACTGGAGAAGGAAGCCAAAGACGGTTGTGAAATCTACGCTAAGGAAGCGCCGGATATCGAATTTGTGCCGGAATGGGGTGACATTTTCGTCCGTGATGAATTTAAATATCTGCATCGTGAAGCAGTTCTGAACGATCCCCAGAAACGCCATCGACTGATGTTAGATTGCGTCGAGCAACTCAATGAGGATATTCTGACGCAATCATCACTCTTTAAGATGGTTGAAAAGCACAGACCGCATCTGATTTTAGACTGTGTGAACTCGGCAACCGGGCTGGCGTATCAGGATACCTTTACCGGCAGCGCAAAAGTCATGCATGAGATGGAAGAAGCGCGCGCCGCCAACAAGTTGACAGATTCACTTCAGGCGGAGGTAGAAAAACTATTGAGCTGTATGACTGTTCCGCAACTGGTTCGGCATATAGAGATATTGAAATCAACTTTATCACGATTTAAGGTGCAGTCCTATTTTAAAATAGGCACTACCGGCACAGGCGGGATGGGGTTGAATATCCCTTACACGCATTCCGAAGAGCGTCCTTCGAGGGTGCTGATGGCAAAATCTGCGATGGGTGGAGCGCAGTCATTGTTGCTAATGCTTTTAGGACGCACACCCGGGAATACAGCCATAGGAGAAATCAAGCCTGCCGCGGCGATTGCCTGGAAGAGTATCGGCTATGGTCCCATTACCAAACGCGGCAAAACTATTGAAATCGTAGATTGTCCTCCTGAGCAAGCAATGAAGCTGGGCGATACTTTCCGATCAATCATACCTGAACAGGGTGTAAGTACCAATAAAAATCTCGAATCCGTTTATATAGATACCGGTGAAAACGGCATCTTTTCATACGGTGAATTCTTCGCCTTAACGTCAATCGGGCAGATGGAATTTGTTACCCCGGAGGAGATCGCTGAATACTCTTTGATGGAGATAAAAGGAAGCTCAAGCGGATACAATGTTATCTCCGCTCTCGATGCGTCTGTGTTGGGTCCGACTTATCGCGCCGGCGTAATGCGTGCCAGCGCCAACCAGATCATGCTCGACCTCCAGAAAAAGCATCGAACGGAATCGGTTGCTTTCGAACTGCTAGGACCGCCGCGTCTCTCAAAGCTGCTCTATGAAGTCCATCTTATGAAGAAAGCCTGTGGTTCTTTATCAGCCGTATTGAAGAGTTCGCCGCGGGAGCTTTCCGAAGCAATTGAAGCGTATATCGCAAAAGACAATACCATCAGAAGTCAGATCCTATCAATTGGTATTCCTATTCTGTTAGGCGATGGTAAAACAATGCTCCGCGGACCCGAGGTGAAAATACCGAATTCCAAAGTAAAAGATCAATTCACTGTCAATAAGGATAATATCAATAAATGGGCTGATGCAGGCTGGGTCGATCTGCGCGAGCAGAACTTTGAAGTATGGCAGGAGCGCTTAACAGAATTGAAAGCTGAGATCGAGGCTATCCCCTCAGCAGACACCTCGTCAGCTTATCACTGGCAGCGTTCCTACTGGGGCACTGACCGCAGCATCCTTGATCCAGGGAAAATCGTTGCTTGGGTATTTGTACGCAAAGAGGGTGAGTTGGGGGGGATGAGGTTCAAGAGGTGAAAACGGCTGACTCCGGCTCGACAGCCACTGTTGTTATTGCAATCGACGGACCTGCCGGGGCAGGGAAGACGACAACCGCGCGGGAGGTTGCCAGGCGTCTGGGATTTAAATACTTAGACACCGGCGCTATGTACCGCACGATTGCCTTACATGTTCTTCGACAGGGATGCGACCTGAGTAACCCTGATGAAATAGCCAGAATTGCGGAAGATGCCGACATTTCCATCGAGTTTATTGACGGCGCACAGAAAACCTGCCTGAAAGGCGAGGACGTATCGGAACTGATTCGCTCTCCTGAGGTTAGCAAAGCGGTATCACCCGTCTCCGAAGTACCCGCTGTCCGCCGAAGAATGGTCGCCTTGCAGCGTGAAAATGGAAAGTCCGGTCAGAACGTCGTAGAGGGACGGGATATTGGCACGGTGGTTTTCCCAGATGCCGTGTTGAAAGTATTCATGACTGCCGACATTGAAGAGCGTGCCCGGCGGAGGTTATCCGATTTCTCCCGTTCCGGCATTGATTCCGACATCCAAAAAATTGCGGCAGACATTGAGGAGCGCGACGGGCGGGATTCCAACCGGGAAGACAGCCCATTGAGTAGAGCTGACGACGCCGTTTTGATTGACACTACCAGCTTGAGCTTTGAAGATCAGGTTGAGAAGATAATACAGAATTTCAGGGAGAAAACCTCCTGAACAAACAATCTTCTGCATCTTTCCGCATTACCTTATGGAGTTGCCTTCCAGATGAGCAGAAAGATCAGAGAACTGGATAAAATCACTGTGGAAGCTGTTGTTGATCCGCTGGCTGGTTTCTGCGGCGGTGTAAATAGGGCGATAGATCTGGTCGAAAAAGCACTCGAGAATGGCGAAAGATTAGCCGTTAAGGGTGAGTTGATACACAATAGGCTCGAGATGGACCGGTTGTACCGTCTCGGACTGGTGCCGGTGGATGACCCAAGTGAAACCGGAGGCAGATCTGTATTAGTTCGTACCCATGGCGAGGAGAGTGATTTCTTCAAGCGGGCTGATGAACTTGGGATTCGCTGCCTCGACGCCACCTGTCCTAAGGTGATGAAGTCGCAGAAGGTCATTTGCAGGGCGCATGAAGTTGGAAAACAGATCATCATAGTAGGACATATTAATCATCCTGAAGTTATTGCTCTGCAAGGTCATTGCGACTCAAAGGCGATTGTTGTGGATGACGCTGGATCAGAAGAACCGGTCGATAGCAGTCTGCCTACACTGTTAATAGCACAGACGACCGTCGTTCCAGAGACCTTTCTGAAATGGCAGCAAAAACTCAAAGACGTCGTAGATGATTTAGAAATATTTGACTCCCGCTGCAGCTTCGTAACTCGCCGTCAGAAAGAGTTGCGCGAATTTGCAGTTGAACATCCGGCTGTTATTTTCGTCGGTGGACGGCATAGTTCAAACAGCAATCTTCTTTATAATATCTGCCGCGAGGTAAATCCAAATTCAATATTTATCGAGGATGAATCAGAATTGGATTTAGAGTGGTTGAAGAAATTTGACAGGGTGGGAGTTTCGGGATCTGCTTCAACGCCGATGTGGCTTCTGGAAAAAGTTGTCGAAGCCATCCGCTCTTTCAGATGATAAAGAGAAAACGTTAATCGTATTATGCACTATTACCAAATCATAGCATTAAACTAACCGCAAATCTTTAGAATTCGGAGGCATTAAATAATGTCTGAAACCCCAGAAACCAAAAACAACGAACAAAAACAAGAACCCGAGAACCAGGAAACAACAAAAGAGCAAAATGAAAAATCTGTAAATCCGGAAACAGCAAACGAACAAAATGAGAAACCTGTAAATCCGGAAACAGCAAACGAACAAAATGAGAAACCTGTAAATCCGGAAACAACTGAAGAGAAGAAAACAGATCAAACGCCTCAAGACTCGCAGCCGGAACCGGTAGAAGAAGAGAAAGTGTACCTTCTTTCGGAACTGAGTGACGCAACAGAATACGACGAAGAAGAAACTGTTTTCATGTCGAAGCTCTATGAAGAGACGATGCAGCAGATCAAATCCGGTGAGATTATCACAGGAAGAATCGTCTCAATCAGCGATAGAGAAGTAGCCATCGATATCGGTTTCAAGTCTGAAGGAACTGTCCCCATCGAAGAATTTGAAGAGCGTGATAAGCTTGCCATCGGGGATGAAGTTGAGGTGTATCTTGAAAATATTGAAAATCAGGACGGTCAACTCGTCTTGTCCAAAAGGAAAGCGGATTTCGCCCGCGTTTGGCGAGAGATTATGGAGATATACGAACGCGGTGAAACTATAATGGGGACCTGCATTCGCAGAATCAAAGGTGGAATTGTAGTGGACGTTAAGGGAATCGACGCATTCCTGCCCGGATCTCAGATTGATATCCACCCGGTGCGGGATTTCGATGCATGGATTACTAAATCCAGTGACTTCCGAATTGTCAAGATCAATGAAGCCCGAAAGAATATCGTTCTCTCTCGCAAGGTCTTAATCGAAGAGAAACTGCGTGACGTCAGGGAGCAGATATTAAGCGAAATAGAAATTGGACAGGAAATCGAAGGAATTGTCAAGAACATCACAGATTTCGGAGCTTTTGTCGATCTCGGCGGTGTTGACGGTCTGCTGCATATTACAGATCTATCGTGGGGCAGGATAAACCATCCATCCGATATCGTTTCTTATGATGAGACTATAAAGGTCAGAATTCTTGACTTCGATCCTGTGCGTAAACGCATTTCCGTCGGCTTGAAACAGCTTTACCCGCATCCGTGGGAAGGCGTTGAGGATCGCTTCCCGATTAATTCCAAGGTGATAGGTAAGGTTGTTTCCATCACTAAATACGGCGCTTTCGTCGAATTAGAGGAAGGCATCGAAGGTCTGGTTCACATCAGTGAGATGAGCTGGACACAGCATATCAAGCATCCCTCGCAGATATTGAATATTGGTCAGGAGATCGAAATAGTTGTCCTGAGCATTGACGCAGAGAATCGCAAGGTTTCCCTCGGCTTGAAACAGACCGAAGAGGATCCCTGGGAGGCTCTCGAACAGAAATATGCGGTTGATTCCGTTCACAAAGGAATCGTGCGGGACCTCGTGCCGTTTGGAGCCTTTGTAGAACTTGAAGAGGGTGTCGAAGGATTGGTTCACATCAGCGACCTTTCCTGGACGAGAAAAGTACGCCATCCCGGCGAAATCGTAAAGAAAGGGGACGAGATAGACGTCTGCATCTTAAGCTTTGATCGCAATGAAAGGCGTATTGCACTTGGGCATAAGCAGACCGTCGATAATCCTTGGGATCAATTTGAAAAGGAATTCCCTGTCGGATCGCTGTTGGATGGCGCTATAGTACGCACCGTCGATAAGGGCGCAATCGTCGAACTGCAATGGGGTCTGGAGAGCTTCCTGCCTGTTTCGCATTTCGGTAAAGACTCCGAATCCGGTCAAGCGCGCACCATTAAAGAAGGCGATCAACTACAGGTTGAGATCATCGACTTTGATAAGAACAGCAAGAAGATAGTTGTTTCCGCTTCCAAAATCCAGAAACGCGCGGAAGAAGCGGAATATCGTGAATATCTGGAAGAGCAGAAAACACAGAGCGAGTCCGAAGCGCCTGCTGAACCGGAAGCGAAAACGCCTGACGCCGAGGAACCAAAAGCAGAGACTTCTGAAGCTGAACCTGTTAAAGAGGAAGCTGAAGAAGCGCCTAAACCTGAGCCGGAACCAACGGAAGCTCCAGCGGAAGAGAAAGAGGAAAAAGCTGAGGCTGAACCCGCTAAAGAGGAAGCTGAAGAAGCGCCTAAATCTGAGGCGGAACCAACGGAAGCTCCAGCGGAAGAGGAAGAAGTAAAATCTGAAGCCAAAGCCGAAAAAGCTGAAGAAAAACCCAAGGCAAAAGCTAAGTCGAAACCAGCGAAAGCTTCAAAGGAAGACACAGAAGAGAAAGCCGAAGCCGAAAAAGCTGAAGAAAAACCAAAGGCAAAAGCAAAAAAGAAAGCTCCGGCAAAAAAGAAAGAGAAACCTGCGACAGCCAAAGATTCTGACGATAAATCCGAAGAGCCTGCTAAGAAATCCAAGAAGGCTGATAAAGAAGAAAAACCCGCTAAGAAAACGAAGCCCAAAGCAAAGAAGGATGCTTCAAAAGAGGATTCTAAAAAGGATAAAACCGAGGAAAAATCGGACGAGTCGTGAAAGGTTTCGTCTTCTACCGCACGCTCGGTTGTAAGCAGAATCAGTTCGATACACAATCCCTTATAGATCATGTGTTGACTGATCATTTTAAGGTGGCTGCGGACGCGGAAGAAGCAGATTGGTTCATTCTCAATACATGCGCCGTTACCGAACGCGCTATGGCAAAGGCGCGGGGTGAGATTAATCGAGTACGGCACCGCAACCCCGGTGTAAAGATCATCGTGCTGGGATGCGGCGCTAAGTGTAATCCCGGGAATTTCACGGGAGCAGATTATATCAATCAGTTCCCACCGGAATTCGACAGTAACTGGGATGACCTGGTTGGAAGCCGCAGCGGTATCGGTTCTACTCTTTGTCCCCCGCATGGATATATCCCCGGCGGGAGATCGCGGGCTTACCTGCGAATTCAGAATGGATGTGATCAACGCTGCACATTTTGTATTGTACCACTCTTACGTGGTCCCTCGAAAAGCGTACCGCTGATCGAGTGCATCGAGGCGTTAAAAGAGTTAGCTGGTCAGGGAGTTAAAGAGATCGTCCTGACGGGCACAAACATAGCGCTCTGGGGACGGGATTTACCGGATTCAGACGGTCTCCAGCAGCTCCTCGCCGGACTTGCCGACAATATTGAGGATGCCAGACTGCGTATGTCATCGCTTGAACCGCAGTTGATAACGCCCGAACTGATCTCTTGGTGCCTGAATCAGCCGCAGATATGCCGGCATTTCCATTTCGCAATACAATCAGGCAGTTCACGGGTGCTTAAACTTATGAATAGGGGAGAGCCGTCAGCGGAACTGGTTGACTGTTTGAAACAGATAAAGGCAGATACTCCGGACGTTTCAATAGGAGCGGACGTCATTGCCGGGTTTCCCGGCGAATCTGATGATGATTTTAATGCGACCGTCAAACTGATTGAATCGATTCCTATAAATTACCTGCATGTTTTTCCTTATTCGGAGCGACCGGGCACAGCAGCCGTTAATCAATCCGCTTCCGTTCCACAAAAAATACGACTGGAACGAGCAACTGAATTGCGGATGCTCGACGAGAATATTAGAGAAGATTTCACACAACGAAACAGCAATAAAATACATGACATAGTGGCATTGGGGGACTATTCATTGGGAAATCAAAGGGGGTTGACCACCAACTACTTGAAAGTAGCCTTCGCACCGTCTTTTAATCCACCTGGATCACGATTTAGATCACGTTTGATCGCTTCAGGCACATCGATGATACTACCCTGACAACAAACGAACAGTTACAGTAACTAATAATCGACAATCAAAAGGATGAAAAATGGTTAATGCAGAACGATTAAAGCGGTTCTTCTTAGATTTGGTTCAGATCGATTCGCATTCACGTGAAGAAAAGGATGTAGCTGATTATATCAAAGCGCGTCTCGAACCTCTGGGAGCCGTCGTTAGTATGGACGACGCCGCAGAAAAAATTGGTGGCAATTGTGGTAATCTCCTGGTGCGTGTCTCCGGTTCACTGAATAATCAGGTTGAGCCGCTCCTGTTTTGCGCACACATGGATACAGTGGTTCCAGGAAAAGGCGTCAGACCTGTTGAAGAGGATGGCATTATCCGTTCTTCAGGCGATACGATATTAGGATCTGACGATAAGTCAGGTATAGCAGCGATCTTAGAGATGCTGCACATACTGAAAGAGAATGAAATCCCGCACGGTGAGTTGGAGATTTTGTTCACTGTCGCTGAGGAGATAGGGCTGTTCGGCGCGAGGAATTTCGATACTGGAGTGTTGAAATCCAAGCGAGGTTACTTTCTCGATACTGAAAATGTATCAGAAATAGGCATGGCTGCGCCTGCAGCCTATCGGATGACCTATCGCGTTTTCGGTAAGGAAGCGCATGCGGGTCTGGCTCCTGAAAAGGGCATTTCAGCCATTGTATTGGCTTCCAAAGCGATCGTGAACATGCCTCTGGGTCGTATAGATGATGAAACCACTGCAAACATAGGCTTCATTGAAGGGGGACAGGCGAGCAATATTATTACGCCTCAGGTCACGCTGCGCGGCGAAGCGCGCAGCCACAGTGATGAAAAACTGGAAAAGCAGGTGCAATTGATGCGTGAGGCTTTCCAGGATGTCGTTAATTCCACTTCCATTGAGGTGGATGGTAAGGAATACAAAGCCCGGTTTGAAGAATCCAGCAGCCGCGAATATAAATCCTTCTACGTGCCTGAAAGCAGTCCAACGTACCAGCTTGTCGCTAACGCCGGCAGAGAAATCGGACTTGATATGAAAAAGGAGATATCTGGCGGAGGCAGTGACGCCAATATTTTCAACGAGAGAGGCATCGAATCGGTTATAGTCGGAACCGGCATGCAGGACGTACATACAGTCAAAGAACATATCAAGTTTGATGATATAGTCAACTGCACGAATCTGATCGTCAACATGATTAAGATGCATCACTAAGTCAAACGGTCATGCATAGAGTCCGTTTCTTTATACACTCGCTTGCCCATTTGGTCAACGATAGCTATGGGGGCTTTTTAGCCCCCATGCTTCCTCTATTGGCAGCCAAGTATGGTCTAAGTTTAGCCGCCGCCGGTCTTTTAGCTTCATTACAGACCCTGGCGGCTTCTCTTACTCAGCCTTTCTGGGCATGGCTCAGTGACCGTAATCCCAGCCGATGGTTCATTCTCGCCGGCGTAGCTTCTTCTGGACTGTTTTTCAGCTTGATGGGCGTCGCTCCGGACGTTTATTTCCTGGTTTTGATTATTCTGGCAGGCGGGATGGGCATAGGGTGTTTTCACCCGATGGCGACAGCGGTCGCCTCGAGTATGACTACGAGGCGTAAGGGAGCTGCTATAGCCTTTTTTATCACCGGTGGAACGGCTGGATATGCATTGGGTCCTGTTTTTATCTCCACGCTTGTAGCTTACGGCGGATTATCCTGGATGCCGTGGGCTGTAATTCCGGGTATTCTTACTGTCATCCTATGGTTCTTCTTCGGACCGAAGGAGACCATAGAAGCCAGCGCCAGGAAGATTAAGAAGAGCATAAATTCCACCAAGGCGCCCGTGCCGCATACGGCTGTCGCTCTGCTCACTGCCATAAGCGCCCTGCGCGCCTTTGTGCTGCTTACCTTTACCAACTTCATGGCTTTTTATCTTCAAGATTACGGAGTTGATCTGCAAACCCGAAGTTATTTTCTTTTCGCATTGCAATTCGGCGGAGCCATCGGAGGTCTGTTTTATGGCAGTCTATCAGACCATTTCGGGCGGTGGCGAGTTATGTTCTGGTCGCCGCTCGCATCGGTTCCGTTTTTATTCCTTTTCCTATCCACGCAGGGGATTCTGTCGCTCTTGACGCTATTTATCGCAGGCTCATTTATCTTTGCATCAGCGCCTGCGGTAGTTGTCTCCGCGCAGAAAATGATGGTTGGAAGAGAAGGTATGGCGTCCGCTCTTCAGATTGGATTCGCCTGGGGAACAGCCGGTTTGTCTATGGGTCTGGTGGGGAAGGCTGGCGAGATGTTCGGGGTACTGCAGGTGTTATACCTTACTGCCGCGCTGCCGCTATTGATTAGTCTAAGCGCGTTGTTATTAATCAAATACAGAAAGCATTTTGAGGAGAGCAGGATTTGAGCCATCCGTCAGATTCTCCGAAGGAGTCTCCACAAAAACCGGAACCACTGAAAAAGGCTGATGATCATTGATGACGCTGATAGTTGTAGCGCAGAACCGGATTTTATCAGCGAAATCAGCTCCATCAGTGGAGATCAGCAGTTCTGGGAAAATAATCTGTATCATTCCGACTTGTCCAGAGCATAGCCCCCCTATAAGG
Source organism: candidate division LCP-89 bacterium (assembly GCA_025774555.1). Classification (GTDB taxonomy): domain Bacteria; phylum Electryoneota; class B3-LCP; order B3-LCP; family B3-LCP; genus JALGVT01. Next base: position 574 of record JALGVT010000007.1, on the reverse strand, counting down.
GAATCAGACATTACTGTAAAGCGCCAGAATATCAATTAAAGGATTACGATACCGTAACTTTCTTACCAAAAATCCTCAGTACAACTATAACTCCCAAACCACCCAGCGTCAGACTGATAAGCGGTGAAACACCGAATCCCGAAGGAAGATAACCGATAAATAGACCGAATCCGCCCGCAATCAGAGCGTAAGGTATCTGCGTTTTTACGTGATCCATGTGGTCCGCGCCCGATGCCATCGATGACATGACTGTCGTGTCAGAAATCGGTGAAGCGTGATCCCCCAGAACCGATCCCGCTAAAACCGCTCCGATAGCGCTTATCATTATGCTGTGACAGACGTCTGCGCTTAACCCGGCTTCGATGGGAAAGGCATAAGAGAGAGGCGCGATGATAGGCATCAGGATAGAGAGCGTACCCCACGACGTTCCCGTTGCGAAGGCGATTGCTCCTGAGATGACGAATGTCAGCGCGGGAATCAGATGAGGTGATAGTATGTCACGGGATACGGCGACGATGTATTCCGCTGTTGCCATATCCTGGCAAATTCCGCCGATAGCCCAAGCTAACAGCAG
>JALGVT010000068.1 GCA_025774555.1 candidate division LCP-89 bacterium | reverse complement strand
TTGCGAGGAATCAGCCGTCCGGCTGATGACGTGGCAATCTCCTATTTTACAAGCACTAAGAGATTACCACACTTCGTTCGTGCCGTAGGCATCCCTATGGGATAATGACAGTTTATACACTTTTGGGACAGCCCCATATTCAATTATTTCGGCGCAGGCATATCCACTTGATCCATCAGGAAAGACCAGACTTCGGCATTCTGTTCGATCTGAATCGAAATAGTAACACCGCCGCCGTGTCCAGAAGCACTCCTCTCTAAGAGGAGAACCGGATTGCCAGCCGGATCGGCTTCCTGCATTCTGGCAACCATCTTGCGGGCGTGCAGCGGATCGACGCGCGCGTCATTGACGCTGCCGGTGATGAGCATGGCTGGATAATTCGTGCCGTCCACCACATGATGGTACGGTGAATATGCATGGATATATTTGAATTGCTCCGCATCCTCAGAACTGCCGTACTCTTCCGACCATATATTCGCCAGACCGAAAGTGTGGTAATTGACCATGTCTAAGAGCGGCACGGCACAGTAAATCGCCCTGCATAAATCGGGTCTCTGCACCGCAAATGCTCCAACTAACAGACCGCCATTGCTTCCGCCATAAAGGGCTAATCTTTCCGGTCTTGTGTAACCATTTTCAATCAGCCATTCTGCCGCGGCGATATAATCGTCGAAAACGTTTTGCTTCTTTTCCCGCATACCAGCTTCGTGCCATTCCGCTCCATATTCACCTCCGCCTCGGAGGTTGGGAACGGCAACCAATCCGCCCGCTTCCAGCCAGAGCAATTTCGACGTTGAGAAGCGCGGTTTGATGGAGATGTTGAAGCCGCCGTAACCGGTCAGCAGCACCGGCAGGTTGCCATCCTTCATTGCACCCTTCTGATAGACGAGAAACATCGATATCGGGGTGCCATCCTTCGAGTCATACCACACCTGTTCCGTGGTGCAAAGGCTGGCGTCGATGTCAATATCAGGCTGGAAATGTAGTATGAGGCTGTCCTGTGCGAAATCGTACTTGAAAATTGTCGAAGGATAATTGAAGCTGGAAAAAGTAATCCAGACGTCGGAATCTCCCCAGCGACCGCGCACGCCGGCGCTTCCGATGGTTGGCAATTCAACGTCCCGGAGGTAATTGCCCTGCAGATCATACACTTTGATCACAGTATAAGCGTTGTGCTGATAAATGGCATATATATGCCCTCCTGCCGGAGCAATATAATCCAGCCTGTCCTTTTCATGTTCCGGGATGAAGGTTTTCCAATATTTCCTCTGCGGTCTTTTGGCGTCCGCAATATGAACTTCATAAAGCGGCGCACTCAAATCAGTTCTAATCAGGATTTTATCCTCTACGACGTCCACCGAATATTCAGCATCCATACCGGTTGCCATCGGTATCGGCGGTTTATCAGAGCCGCAGCGCCTGAAATAGATCTCATTCTTGTTAAAAAGGCTGCGATTGAAGGTCTCATATTTACCATCCTCTGAAACGCTGACCGAATGCCAGTATTCTTTCACTTCGTTGTGTGAGAAAACCTTCTTATCAGCCGTAGCAGGTGTGCCGAGAATATGAAGATACGCCGAGGGCCAATAGTACTCCTCGCCTTCCGGGACTTCGCCTTCTAATGGTTTTGCGCTGTAGTAGAATCCAGAATTATCGGGCAGCCAGCTTACCACGTGCTGTTTCCAACCAAGCAATGTGTCGGGTAGTACTTCCCCGCTTTCAATGTCCATTATGCGGTAAATCGGGTTCTCGTCTCCGCCGTGCGTGATTCCGTATGCCAGATACCTGCCGTCGCGCGACGGCGCCGCCCCGCCGATGTCCTCAGTTGGATCCCATTCATTCGGATCCAATAAAATTGTTAATTCCGCATCTTCGTTCTTTTTGGTGTTATACACCCATTTTTCCTGTTCTTTATCTTTCGTGTACAAAAAGATACGATCCCCGTCGATAACTTTCCTGGGGACGCCTTCATGATAATAGCGCCACAGGACGTTGAGCCGGTCGATCATCCACCGTTTTTGCGGCAGCCGGTCAATCAAAGAATGCGTCAGTTTCTCCTGCGCTTCTACCCAGGCGATTACCTCCGGATCTTCCGCATCTTCCAGCCAGCGGTAATTGTCTGTGATTTCGGTGCCGTGATAATTGTCTGTTACCGGGATTTTCTTTGTTTCGGGATAGTGAAACTGACCGGTACACGCTATCAATATCACTGCCAGCAGCGAAAAAGCGGTAATAACCAACACGATTTGCTTTTGTTTGTGCATTGGAATTCTCCTCTGAGAAGGATAGCTGCCCTTGGGTTATGATGACCGCAAAGATAGGATCAATCTATGAAATATAAGAAAAATACCGAATTAAGTCCAGAATTATTCACATCATTATAGCAGCGTCAATCACCTTTTTAGATAACAGCAAGGAGCTGTCCCAAAAGCATCGAATCGCGTCATTGCGAATCCCGATTTATCGGGAAGACATCGTTCTCAGGTTACACTTCGTCTAAAAATAAGAGCAGTCATTGCCCCGAAGGGGTGCCTTCGGCACGAATCCCAATTTATTGGGATGTGGCAATCTCCAAGTATATATAATACATGAGATTACTTCGCTATTTCGCTCCTCGCAATGACACCGTCGGGTACTTTTAAGAAAACCCCTTATTAAATCCTATTCCAACCCATACACCAGCCCCGGACACAAGTACTCCGGGAACCTGTCGATCAATCTCTTCCTCACCTCGTAACAATAATGACACTCCTCGACGAATTCGCCTTCAGGCTTGATCGAGTAAGTTTCTGCCAATCGCGCTGGACCACCCTCAACTAAAGGTCCGGTGATTGGATGTTTATGATGATCGTACTGTTCAATCAGCTCAGAAAGAGGTTTCTTCCACATATTGCCCATGCTGATACCCTGGCAGACGTGGACGTTCCCGAATGAGTCGATGTGCACTCTGGAAGGAGACACAAGTTCTTCGTGCGGGCAGGTTTTGAAGGATTCGATAGGACGCGTAGGCAGTCCCTCAGTGAGCTTTTCCACCGCTCGCCCTTTGAACATGACTCCTCCCCCGACCACCGGCTCACCCTTGCCAATCCCTTCGGCGGGCTTCACTGATGGACCTTCTATACAAATCGAACCTGCGGATAGTCCCAGCTTTTTAGCGGCTTCCAGCGTCCACTTGGCAGCTTCCTCTGATTCCTCTCTGCCATGAAATTCATCGAAACTCAAAGAGAGGTTGTCCAGTTTCAGCTTAGCCAGCGCTTTCAACCACAATTCGCAATCAGCTTCTGAATGAGCCCAGTAGGAATTCGATACGATGCCTGCCTTGCAGCCTTTCTCTTTCGCAAGCCTCACGCCTTCAACCATCACCGGATAGTACAGGAACGGCTCACCACCCTCGAAATAGACCCATTCAATCGTGCCGATCTTATCCATCTCATCCAGAACAGATCTGATCTGCTCAATGGTGAATGTGCCTTCCGCCCGCGGACTGCTGTACAGAAAACAGTGATCGCATTCGTATGTGCAGCTATAAGTCAGCAGAAAATGAATGCCGGTGAGCATGGGGGTTCCTTCGGAAAGTAGAATTTAGAAGGTAGCATTTAGAATACCCGAATATCCTTAACCACTGAAACAGGCTGATCCGTCAGTGGACGGACAGGTATCACTTATTCCACTGATTGAAAGCGCTGCTCTCTATCAGCCCTATCAGCGCTATCAGCGGTTCAGGTTGTGTTTCGTCGGGTTATATCCCGACAATAATCTGCGAAATCAGCGTAATCAGCGTAATCTGTGGTTCAGGTTTTTTTGTTTCGTCAGGTCCTGAACATAGTTGAGACCTGACGTTCATTAAAATGACTGAGCGCGGTATTGGTTTCAACCAATTTGATCGAGAGTTGAGCACCGGGTTTTAACCTGGTGTCTCCCTATACTCCATAATCGGGGTCGCCCCAGACCCCGAAAATAATCTGCGAAACTCCCTATGAGATTGCCACAGCCACCTTCGGCGTCTTCGCAATGACCGGACGGGTCGAGGGATTGTTGGGTTACGCTTCGTCTAAAAAGAGGAGCAGTCATTGCGAATCCCAATTTATTGGGATGTGGCAATCTCCTGGTCTGATCCTTTATATCCTACGCCATATATAACAAAAAATCCAGAATAAATATTGCTCTAATAAGGTTTTCGATTCTCCCGTAACGCTTTTCTTCGCCATGCATGATTTTATGTCGATTAAATGTGAACGGCTTTTCTAAAGGTTTCCCAGGATGTGATTTTTGAAATAATAAGTTAAGATAAACATCCTTATCGGTTGCGTCAGGTCTTGAACGCAGTTGAGACCTGACGTTATTCCTACTGATTTTTGTTGCGTCAGGTCCTGAACATAGTGGAGACCTGACGTTATTCCTACTGATTCCGTAAATATACTACATATTACTTTGTGTCGGGGCGGGTCGCATCCCGACAATTCGGGACAAGACCCGAAGTAACGACGAAACCCCGTAGGGCGGGGGTGCTTCCCCCGCCTTTCCCTTAACCACTGAAACAGGCTGATCCGTCAGTGGACGGACAGGTATCACTTATTCCACTGATTGAAAGCGCAGTACCCTATCAGTGTCATCAGCGATAATCTCCGAAGGAGTCCTTTTTTTGTTGCGTCAGGTCCTGAACATAGTGGAGACCTGACGTTATCCCTACTGATTCAGCAAATAATCAACATATCACTTGACAATCGAGAGTCATTGTTGTATATTATATGTAATAACCTTCTGTAGCCCCCTTCAGGGGGGTTGAACCATTCGTAGCCCACGTCCTTCAGGGCTGGGCGATCATAATCCGAGCAATCCGACCAATCCGTGATCATCTTTTTAACTGAACCCCTACCCAACAAAAAAGAACGACACGATATAGTGTCGCCCATAATTAGGCGACATTACTCCGGTTGTGTTATGTCGAGTCACATACGTCAACCGACGAACAGGACCCGACACAACATATTTAATCTGCGAAATCTGTGAAATCCGTGTAATCTGTGGTTCAGATTTTGTTCCCGTGGCGTTAAATCATCCTACATCTTCTTCAGCATCTCGAACGATTTCTTCGGGTTAATCAGTTTGATGACGCGGTCGCCAGCCTTGTTCTCATCGCAGGCTTTTTCAATTAGTTTCCGCGCCTGCGCAGTGGTGAGATCAGGTTTCATTGCGAACAGCTTTGCCGCCAAATTAGTGGTATTCGGAGCCGCCATAGAGGTGCCGGAAAGCTTTATTTGGTCGCCGCCGGGCACGTAGCTCAACACCTCGAAACCGTTAGCATAAGCGTCCACCTTGCCGAAACTGGTGAAGTCGGTTTCATCGCCAGCCTGATCGACCGCGCCGATGGACATGATATTAGGCAGTTGGAAAGAACAGGGGATGAACTCCTCAAAGGCGAGATCGTTGTCGGCATTGCCGGCGCCGCCGATGAAGAGAATCTCCGGAGCGCCTTCAATCGCGGCGTATAATCCCTCTTTGATAATATCGAAAATTTCCCTCGTCAACTCCTTGCGCGCTTCGGGAGTTTCACCAACGCCGTTGGCTTCCAGAGCAGCCTCTATTTCATCCAGCGTATAAATCCAGCTCATGTTGACCGCACGCACGCCGTTATCTTTGAAATACTGCACCGTCTCGACCATCATATCCGAAGTTTTCTTCGCCCATTCGACGGTCGGAGCCATCGGGGTCATTCTGTGATCGAAGGTCAAACGCGCCGCCATGATCCTGATGTAAGGATTACCGCGGGCAGCGATGCCGGCAACGTGAGTGCCGTGGCAGTGATTGCCGTACTTGCCGATGTCTTCGATGAACGGTTTCACCTCGGACGGATCAAGAGTGGACAGCATTTTCTTCAGATCCGTAGCTTCCTGGCTGTCCACATTGGAATTCAGATCCATCATCCCTTTCATCATTGCCTGCAGACGGGGACGGTCAGCAACTTCACCAGCAGGATAGAGCAGATCTGGAGTTTTATCGGAATAAAGATCGTATGCGATACCGTATGCATCATCGACAAAACCGTTCTTATCATCATCCAGACCGTTGCCCGGAATCTCCTTTTTGTTGACGTAACGAATGCCTTTGAAAACCTCCTGATCGACGCCGGCATCCCAGATACCAATCACTACGGGCTTACCCTTGTCTTTTTTTGTTAAAGTAACTTCAAGGGCTTCCCAGATGTCCGGCTTAACGACCTTGTGTTCTTCCAGATACTCGGTCAGCACTTCTGCCATGATATCCTTGTACAACAGATAGTAATGCACCGTAAAATACCGCCCGATAAGTGAATTGGCGATATCCTTGCTGACGACGCCGTCGCCCTTATCGATAATCGGCTGTGTCCTCTCATTGATAATGCCGATAATCAGGTTCTTCGAGAATATTTCCGCCGATCCTTTAGCGGCTTCAAGGTCGGATCCCACTTTGTCGTAGGGCAGCGGAGCGACCAGTTTGGCATATTCGTCTCTAAAAGCGTCGGCGAGATTTTCGCTGCCGGACTTCAGTGCTTTAATGTACGCCCGCGTAAAGAGCCCTCTGGTCAGTTTAACAGCTTCTTTATCCTCCAGATCGTTGCGCTTCTGCAGAAAACCGAGGTAGTCGTCATATCTGCCCTCGATCAAGGCGATGGTGCCCAGATTGCTGAAATATCCCTTCAGAGTGGTCTTATCCTGGATATCGTATTTCTCCAGATCTTCTTCGAGGTCGGCTTTTACCAGCGCCATCAGTTCTTTTAAGGCGGTTTCGTTGTCCAGGTATTCCACCGCTTTGATCTCTATCGTGTACGAATGCGTAGGCAGGTCATCCGCCTTCTCGATCTTGATCTTTTCAGCGTGAACACCTGACGTGATTGTCGTGAGGGTTATCAGTGCGACTGACAACATCAACACGAGTTTGAAAGTATTTTTCGCAGTTTTCATTTTTCTCTCCACTTTGTTCATTTTTTATTTAGTCGATTTTATATTGGACTTGCAAATTTTATCTTTGGTTACTATGGGAGTAAGTGCATTGTATTGACCGCACCGATTTCCCCCGTTTAGTTAAGGCTGCTCCGCCAGTGTTTTCTATTCCTCACCGGCAATAATTTTAACCAGATAGATCGGCTTTTTATTATATCGGACGGCAATGTCCTTTAAACTTTCCTCCGCGTTAAAGGTGGTAATTCCAGCCCGTTCGAGAGAGGCTTTTGCCTCTTTTAATTCGATTTCAAGCTCTCCACAGACTTGAACCAGAGTCTTCTGACCGTAACCTGAAAATTCAGCGATTTTGCTGGTCGTCTTCTCCTGTACACTCAGCACATTGTAGATATCGCCGGGCGCCACCCCATGTTTCTCAGCTAACTCTCCAATTATCTCCTCATCTCCGGAAGCAGGATATCCCTTCTCTGAGAGCTTCATCAAAACGTCCTCAACAGGAATTCCTAAAACTTCGTCAGCGAACTCCGCTATGGTCATCTCTTCAGCGTGAGGCACCGGAGGTTGATTCTGCTCTGTTTCATATGATTCCTGAATAGATTCAGCTAATTTCACTACGCTTATTACCGGTTTGACCTCATAGACTGTGCCAAACCAGAGGATCAATCCGAAGAAGATGCTTATGCCGAGTTCCCATTTATAAAGGACGCCTTTCTTGGCCCGCTGCTTGAGGTAAGCCCAGAAGACCTTCCAGTTGAAGTAGAACAGGTGCAAAATTCCTGCCGTTAGAAAGACGGTGACGAAAACTATGTGGATTGCTGACCATTGATCTTTTGTAAATCCCAGCCAGGTCCATTCGACCCAGTTCGCTATGCGCCCCTTCGGAGCTAAATACATCGCCAAACCGGACAGAGATGCTACCAGGAACGTGATAGTCAGTATGAAGCTGGTCAGAACTTTTAATTTAAATTTCATTGTTTTATCAGTTTTTTGTGGGTGTTTTGATATTAGATGCAGGAAGAAGCGTTTGGATTCAGGCAGAAAAGCTCTTCAGGCATCGATTCATAGAAGAAGAATGCGCGATCAGGTTTTTCTCGTCGGGGTCGGGACGACCGCCGACTACGGATTTCTTATACCTTCCTGTTTTCTGTCTTCTTCTACATTACTCCCATCCCCGCCAGTTCATCTACCAATTCCTCAAACGAAATCCCGACTGCATTTGCCGCTTTGGGCACCAGACTGGTTGAGGTCATACCGGGGATGGTATTTACTTCGAGGCAATAAAGATCACCATCATCGGTCATACGGAAATCGACGCGGCTGTAGTGACGGCAGCCCAGAACCTGATGAGCTTTAAAACCGTACTCTTTCAAGCGGGCGGTTTCTTCTTCTGAAACCGGCGCAGGACAGAGATATTCAGTATGTCCTTTAGTGTACTTGGACAGGTAGTCATATACGCCTCCATGCGGGCGGATCTCAATCGGCGGCAGAGCTTCATTCCCTAACACCGTAACGGTCAATTCCCTCCCCGGAATAAACGGCTCAATCAGAACGTTGTGGTTCAGCGACTTGATCTGTTCCAGAGCTTCCTCCAACCCAGAACTATCCTTAAGTATGAAAAGACCGACTGCTGAACCTAAACTATCCGGCTTCAATACCGCAGGAAAACCGAAGAATTGCTCTATTTTATCCGTGACAGAATTCGCATCGGCTTCCGTTGTCGCAATAAGCAGCTCATCCGGCGTCGGCACTCCGACCGACCGAAAGAGGCACTTTGCCTTAGGTTTATTCATCGCCAGCGATGACGCTGACGATCCGCTGCCGACAAACGGAATACCGACCATCTCTAAAGCCGCCTGCAGCCTGCCATCTTCACCCATGCCGCCATGAAGCATTGGAAATACGAGGTCGGGCTGCTGTCTGTCCAGAGTTTCCATCAATGCCGCTAAACGACGAGGAGTGAACCTGGGAATATCATCGACTTCGGGCGGTTTTTCGCCGACAGATTCTTTGAAAAGTGATACTTTCGCGGGAGCGATCCGCACCGGATCGATCAGATCCATTTTAAACACTTCGTGCCCTTTTTCTGCTAAAGCGTGCGCAACCGCTTCCCCGGAGGTCAGCGATACCCGCCTTTCAGCGGATTCTCCACCCATTAACACGATAATCTTCATTCTATTGCCTTGATTTCAATTTTATGTGGAAATATACAATCAAATATGATTAAATTCAACTGTTATTGAAATGAATAGTCTGAGGGTCTTGTTCCCAGCGAGCGATCTTTAATTATCTCTTG
>JALGVT010000006.1 GCA_025774555.1 candidate division LCP-89 bacterium | reverse complement strand
GGCGGAGGTGCTTTGGCGAAGCCATGTCCATGGCACCCATGCACTACCAGCCACCAGCCACCAGCTACTTGAGAACCACAATCCTCTTCGTTTCCGTAGTCGGGGTCGCCCCTGACCCCGACGTCAGCATATTACTGCGCAGTCAGACGCCCCTGTCTGACTGTTTTTTATCAACCACCGTCGCACGAGGGGGCACAGCAGTGCGCCCTTTTTTTTTGCCCCCCTTTTTTTTCAAGGGGGGACTAAGGGGGGATCTGTTTCAGGAGCGATTCCATCACGGCGGGATCGCCCTTGGTCTGTATGATTCCCGACAATATCGGGAATACTGCAGTAGACAGTGATTGTAGGGGCGAGGTTACTTCGCCCTCACAAGGCGTCGGATTCGGGGAATCCAACCTACAATATTATCCCCAAATTCCTCCAATCCCGTAGTCGGTGGTCGTCCCCGACCCCGACGCTAACAGAAGATCGCAGATTAAATCCGTGTCATCCGTAACATCCGCAGTAATCCGTGATACAGACAGAGAGTCTCCAGGAGAAAACTCCTGACGGCACGTGGAAGGGTGTTTTCTGCATCCAATCAAAGAAAATTAGCGCTTGACTTTGCGTCATCTATGGTATATATTTGGAGACCGTACATTTTTCCACAGTCATTAATAAACTAATTCAAATAGAATTTAGGAGGATCTCATGAAGAAGACACTGCTATCCCTCTTAGTCCTGCTGTTATGCAGTCAGCTCGCGTCGGCGACTACCATTTTAGTCCCCGGTAACCAGCCGACCATCCAGGCAGGGATCAACGCTGCCAGCACAGGTGATACCGTTCTGGTCGCTGACGATACTTATTCCGGTGTCGGGAACTACAATCTCGACTTTTACGGACGAGAGATCGTCGTTATGTCGGAAAACGGACCCGATAACTGCACCATCAACTGTCTGGGTAGCGGACGAGGCATCTATTTCCACACTGGTGAAACCAGCTCCTCCGTTTTCGAAGGGTTCACTATTACAGCAGGCAACACCGGCACGGGCGGCGGAATCAATGTCACCAATTCCAGCCCTTTGATATTACGCTGCATTATCGCTAATAATTACGGCGCTTACGGCGGCGGCATCTACATTTCCAACGGCAGCCCCTCGATAATCAAATGCACAATCGCCTCAAATGCAGCGTCCAATGGCGGAGCGATTTACTTTACCAGCTCCAGTCCCCTGATAAGCAGTTGTATCATCGTCAGTAACACCGCCTCTGGTTGAGGCAGCCTCTGCAGTGGGATCTACTGCGTATCCGGCAGTCCAACCATAGAATACAACGACATCAATAACACCGGCGGTAACTTTTACGGCGCCGCGACTCCTTCGGGCGCCGGTTCCCAGTCATCTACAAATTACAACGGCGATCCCTGCGATCCATACAACAATATCTTCCTCGACCCGGAATTCGAAACAGCGGGTGTCTATCGTCTGCTGAACACGTCTCCGTGTATCGATGCTGGTGATCCGAGGCTTCCCTCCGATCCCGACGCAACCATCTGCGATCAGGGCGCCCTGCCTTACATACCGAAACCGAATATCTCAGCTTCCCCTAATCCAATGCTCTTCGGAAACGTCTATATAGGCGGTGAACTGAGTCTGCCGTTGACCATATCCAATACGGGCGATCTGAGCCTCGTGATCTACGGTATCACGCCAGCCAGCGCCTGCTTTACCTGCGACTTTGACCCGGCGGACAGTCTGATTCTGGTGGGTGAGAGCCTGATCGTGAATGTGACGTTCTTACCGCAGGACCCGATAGCTTATATCCAAACGATGACGATCGACAATAACGATGAACTTCTGGACGTTGGGGTTTTGGGCATCGGCATTCCCATGAGCGTCGATGATCCGGCGAACCGGACCAATCCCGAGGAATATTATCTCGCTGCCCCGTACCCCAATCCCTTCAATCCGACGACAGCAATCAGCTATCAGCTTCCAGCTAACAGCTATGTAAATCTCGCTGTCTATGATCTCTCCGGTCAACAAGTTGCAGAGCTGGTCAATGGTACCAGAGACGCTGGCGTTTATGAAGTCACGTTTGACGCATCTGAACTAACCTCAGGCGTGTACATCTACCGCCTCACCGCCGATAACTTCAACGCCACCGGTAAAATGGTGCTGATGAAATAGAGCGCAGAATACCATAGTCGGGGTCGTCCCTGACCCCGACCTCTGAGTGTAAGGGGCTGTCCCAAAAGAGGAATATCGAGTCATTGCGAGGAACGTAGTGACGTGGCAATCTCCTATATTACACCTATATTACAAGCACTAAGAGATTACCACACTTCGTTCGTGCCGAAGGCATCCCTATGGGACAATGACAGTTTATAGACTTTTGGGACAGCCCCTTTTTTAATCTGCGCAATCTGTGAAATCCGTGTAATCTGTGGTTCAGACAATTGCAAGGGCGAATCTCGTGTTCAACCCTTTTTTTACAGGAGTTTTCTGAAATTTTCGTGATTGGCTAAAAAATAGTGCTTGACAAACCGAAAAGATTTGACTATATTGGTAGAATCCTGGATGGTGAGCTTGAAATTAATTAATACAGATAACTCGGTAGACCAAACATCCACTAACTGGAGGCACACATGAAAAATGTAATCTACAGGTTTTGTATGATTTCACTAGTACTGATTGCTGTGGCAGCATTGACCTTGCCATCTGCCGCACAGATCGTACAAAGTGGCAGCTTTATTATCGACCTATCTCAGGTTGAGAAAGCGCCTACTCTGAAACCGCAGGCAGGCACCGACACTGAAATGCTCGTCAATAACGGGTTTGAAACAGGCGATTTCCCGCCCTGGTATCATGATGGCTCTTGGACCATTTCCACGGTTACACCTCATACCGGCAGCTACTGCGCCTACGACATAGGCAATCACTGGCTAAGGCAGGATATCACCCCTATAGCGGGTTCAGACATAGCCTCTGCCACCGTCTGGTGCATGCAGCCGGAAGAAGCTATTGCAGCTATCGACTTTTACTATACAGACGGGAGCTATGATGAAGACCTGATCTGGCCGATGTCTTTCTGGCAATCATATGACGTGACCAGTTTCATCGATCCCACCAAAACCGTAAACGGCTTCAGGGTTTGGGGATACTCCGGTGGTGGTCCCGATCCGGATGAGACTTTCTATGACGATCTCTCCATCGATGGGATAACCGGTACGCCCAATATGAACATCACGCTTACCTATGTATCCGGATCACCCGTCCCCTCAACTGGTGGAAATGTTTACTACGAACTCTTCGTGGAAAATGCCGGAACTACTGCTCTCGATTTTGATGCCTGGCTTGACCTCGCCTATGAAGGCGGCGTTCCAACCACGGTAGCTCAGAGATCATTCACAAACTACCTGCCTGGCTGGACGATCAACCGTCCGAACATGTTCTTCCCGGTGCCGGGCAGCTATGCTGCAGGCAATTACGTTTTCACTGGTAGAATCGGGGAGTATCCCGCTATAGAGTGGGATACGAGCGGTTTCCCCTTTGTGAAGTCAGGCACAGATCATGTTGCCGGATTTGTCCCCTTCCCGGTGGATGGCGCTCCCAATCCGTTTGATGAGATTATGACAGGTGAAATGAATGCCACTCCATCAGAATTCGCTCTGTATGGTGTGTATCCCAATCCCTTCAATCCCACCACAGCTATCAGCTTTCAGCTATCAGCTTTCAGCCATGTAAACCTATCGGTCTACGATATAGGCGGGCGTGAGGTTGTGAGACTGGTCAACGGTATGAGAGATGCTGGTGTGCATGAAATATCCTTCGATGCCTCGCATCTGGCGTCAGGGATCTACATTTACCGCTTGACAGCAGGCGATTTCAACGCCACCGGTAAAATGGTACTGATGAAATAGAGCGCAGAAGTCCGTAGTCGGGGCCGCCCCTGACCCCGACCTCTGAGTGTAAGGGCGCACGGCGGTGCGCCCCTCTTTTTTTACCCCCCTTTTTTTTCCAAGGGGGGATCTGTAGTCCCCTAAACCCACATACCCGCCAAACCGATTGCATCTGTCAATTATCTTTTGTATATTCACAGATCAATCAATACAGGAAACCATGATCACACAAAACCCTGCCGTCAGCGATGGACTGCTGAAAACCATCGCCCTCGATTACTATCACGGCTTGAAAAGCCTCTTCACCTGTCCCCGCGAAATCTGGATCACCTTTATCATCAAAGTATTGGAAAGCCTCTGCTACTTCTCATCCGTGCTGATGCTGATGATCTTCATGACTCAGGATATGGGTCTTTCCGATAAACTTGCCGGCACCATCTTCGGCATCTTCGCGGCTTCGATGTCATTCTTCATGCTCTTCGTCGGTTTCATAGCCGATTCTATGGGCATCAAGAAAGCGCTTTTCGTCGGTCTGATTATCGCGCTCGTCGGCAGAGTAGCTATCACCTTCACGACTAACGCCTGGGTGGTTTTTCCCGGTCTGTTCCTGCTGTCGGTTGGATTTGCGTATATGATTCCGCTGCTGGCAGCCGCGGTGAAACTCTTCTCTAATAAGAAAGCTCAGAAATTCGCCTTCTCATGGTACTACGTGGTGATGAACGTGGGCTCCTTAGCCGCCGGTCTGACCCTGGATCCCATTCGCTCCACCTTCACCGAAAACATGTACTTCGACGTGTTCGGTAAAACACTGCTGGTGCGCCCCACGCAGGTGATTTTCCTCGTCGCCATATTTGCAACACTGGTATCGATGGTGCTTGTGATCTTCTTCATCCGCAGTAAAATCCCTGAGGAAGCCTTCAACGATGACGAGGAGGAAGAGATCGCCAAACCGGCGCAGGTTGAATTTGGAAAAGAGGTCAAGAGCGAATCCGCCTGGTCGATCATGCGGGAGATTGTGCACGAAAAACGCTTCTGGATCTTTATCACCTTCATCTTCCTGCTGGTGCTGGTGAAGATGATCTTCCAGTACAATCATTCGCTCTATCCGCTCTACATGGAGCGCATCGACCTGAAGGAATGGACGGGCAAACTTTACAGCATCAATCCCGCCATCATCATCTTCCTGGTGCCCGTGATGACCGCGATCACCGGACGCATGAAGGGATTCAACGTGATCATGTTCGGATCGTTCATCGCGGCGGGGTCGGTTTTCTTCATGGGGTTCGGCGAAAGCATCGCCATGATCGTGGGATTCCAGGTGGTATTGTCCATCGGTGAAGCGATTTATTCGCCGCGGGTTTATGATTACACCGCTTCGATTGCTCCGCCCGGACGTGAAGCCTCCTACATGGCATATTCGAAAGCTCCCATGTTCTTTGCCAAGGTGGCTGCGGGACCGATCACCGGCATTCTCTTGGCTAACCTCTGCCCGGAAACGGGACCGCGCAATACCGAACTGATGTGGATCATCGTGGGCATATCGACGATGATTTCGCCGATTACGCTCTTCTTAGGCAGGAAATGGCTGGACGTGGAAACGAGGGTGAAAAAGGGCGAGATGTGATTTTTTTAAGAATTCAGTAGTCAGAATACAGAATCCAGTAGGGGTTGCGTGCCCCTTCGGGGGTCTTGTGACCAACGGAAACCCCTTCGGGGCGCTGACCCTTTTTACTGTAAATAGATTTGTCGGATTTGTCGTGAATTCCTGCGGGAAACTTGATGATTTGAGGCAGCGCAAAGTACGCAGGCGATAAATTTGTCGCCTAAAAATGGGCGACATGACCTGGTGTCGCTCTTTTTTATCACTGGTCTTAGGTTCCAGGGGCTTGAAAGCCAGCGAGTGGTGCGGATAAAATTCGAGCCTATATATATAATATAACACACAAACAGGGGTAAAGGCAAGAGTTTACCTGGATATTTGTTGTGTATATACGATTGTCTAAACCACGGATGACGCGGATTTCACGGATTACGAAGATGATTAACACTCGAGTCCTTGTATATAATATACAACAACTATAGGTAAAAGTCAAGAGGTTTTTGAAGGGAGTTTGTGGTTGGGGGTAATGTAGAATGGGAACTCCACAGTAGAACTGTGGGGCACCGGGCAACGTAAGTATTCGATTCTGTTCCTCTGTTAGAATCAGATACATTGTGCTTTCATATTTCGAGTTTCAACTATAATCACCTTTACCCGCGTTAAACCCTGAGCTACCTGAATCCGGTCGAATTTAAACCGAATGGCTCTTAAACTCTACATAAAAAGCCGCTTATAAATGTCTTGCTTTTTGGGGTGTAGTACATTTTATTAGAAACACATAATCAATAAATTTGCCTGACGGAGTGCTTACTATAAATAATTATAGAGGATATGTATTATGGACAGAAGAGAATTTATTCAGTTTTTACATGCAACTGGAGCTTGCATTACATTGACTCCGATGCTTATGTCCTGTGCAGGTGTTTATCGTAAGTCTTTGTATGAAATAACTAAAGGAGTAGAAATGAATAATTTACCAGAAGAACTGGTTCAAATCTTAGGTTATGCTGCACTTTCTCCAAGCGGACATAATACTCAGCCCTGGATTGTAAAAGCTCAATCTCAATCAGAACTTATCATTCAATCGGATAAAACAAGATGGCTTCCTGAAGTAGATTCAACAAATAGGGAAGGATTTCTTTCTCTTTCAGCTTTCGCGGAAACACTCTTAATAGCGTCATCTGCCATAGGATTTGATGTTGAATTAAACTTAATTGCAAAGGATTTAAAAGAGACTGACGTTTTTCAGGTAAATCTCAAGAAAAGCTCTCCGACACAAGAAAGATATCTCGAATTGATTAAGAATAGGGCTACTACTAGAACTAACTTCGACAAAAAAGAAATCAAATCAAATGAATTAAAGGAAATATTAAACCTAGCACCTAACAATATTTTTTATTTCCCATTGGGAAGTTCTGAAGGTAAATGGATCGCCAATAGTATGCCAGAAGCTATTAAACAACAGACTTTTAACGACAAGAAACAAAAAGAATTAGCAAATTGGCTTCGATTTTCAAAATCAGAAGCAAAGGAACATGGAGATGGTATTACTTCAGAGGCTTTAGGTATGAATTGGATGGCTAAATTTGTTTGGTATAATTTCTTTAATCGCAAAACGGCAATGGGTGAATCTTTTCGTAAAAAGGGTATCGATATTGCCAGGGATCAGGTAAAAAATTGTTCTGGATTTCTAATCTTAAATAGTGCTGATAATTCCCCCAACTCATTACTCGAATGTGGAAGATTATATCAAAAAGTGGGACTTAAATTGACAGAATTGAATATTGTCCATCACACTATGTCACAACTATTAGAAGAAAGCCCTTGGTCTTCAGACATACAATCAGATCTAAAAATAGATCATACAATTCAATTCGTAATCAGATTGGGTTATGGTAATAAGGCTAAATCAAGTATTCGGAGAAGCCTGGATAGTATAATTATTTCATAATATAAGCCTAACAAAGTCAAGCGGTTGAAGGCGGGTGCCCGGGACAGCTTCTTGCGAAGCAATGCCTATGGTATGCGAAGGGGCCCCGATAAAGTCGGGGGACGTCCCGGACAGACAGCAACTCACCACTATTGCAGGGCGCACTGCCGTGCGCCCCTACTGGATTCCCGTTTTTCCCGAAGGGATGGCTACGCCACACGGGAATGACAGAATAAACAATCTGCAATAAAAAAATCCCCGACGCATGCAGGGGATTTTTTCTGTTCTCAGTTTACGGTTCAAGGTTTACCGTTCACTGTTCAGTAGAGTTCCTTCAAGGATTTGCGAATGATGTCTATCGCCATTTCAATCTCCTTCGCTTGAATGGTCAGAGGCGGGCGGAAACGGATGGATTTTTCACCGCAACCCAAAATCGCGACCTGATTATCGTACATCTTGCTCTGGAAAGCATTGCGCTCATTGGTCGTCGGGAAGTCGAAAGCGCACATCAAGCCGCGCCCGCGGGCGTTCGTGATGATTTCCGGGTAGTCCTTTTGCAAGTCCTGCAGATTATTCAACAGTAGATCACCCATCCTGGCAGCGTTATCCACCAGCCTATCCTCTTCGATGATCTCCAGGTACTTGGCGCATCTCACCATGTCGATGAGGTTGCCGCCCCAGGTGGAATTGATGCGGGAACTGACATTGAAGACGTTGTTTTCGATGGATTCGATTTTGTCATTAGCGCAGAAACCGCACACCTGCGCTTTCTTGCCGAAAGTGAACATATCCGGCTTCATGCCGAAGTGCTCAAAGGCCCACATCTTGCCGGTCAAGCCCATGCCGGTCTGCACACAGTCGAAGATAAGCATAGCGTCATTTTCATCGGCTAAAACTTTCAACGCCTGCATGAATTCAGGACGGAAGTGGTTGTCGCCGCCTTCGCCCTGGATCGGTTCGATTATGATAGCGGCAACGTCGTCCGGATTGTCTTTGAAAGCCTGTTTGACTTGAGCTAACGACAGCTTCTCGAGTTTCCTGACTTCTTTCAGGTTCTTATCGTTCAACGGGAACTTGATAACGGGGTTAGAAACCTTCGCCCAGGGAAACATGGGGAACCAGAGGTACTTGGCAGGTTCGGTGCGGGTCAGAGAGAGCGTGTAACCGCTGCGACCATGAAACGCCCGGTCGAAGCTGATGACTTTCTGACCGACTTCGCGGCGGTAACCCTTCTGCAGATTCATCTGAACCTTCCAATCGAAGGCAGCCTTCAGCGCATTCTCATTTGCCAGCGCTCCGCCGGAAACGTAGAAAGAATGCTTGAAACCGTCCGGAACGGCAATCTTGAAGAAGGTCTCAATGAAGGAAGCCATCTCAGTGGTGTACAAGTCCGAATTGGTGATGTTATTCACCGCAACTTCGCCAAGAAATTGGATCATCTCCGGGGTGGTTAGTTTGGGATGATTATAGCCAATCGGCGAACTGGCAAAGAAGGTGAACATATCCAAGTAATCTTTCCCCGAGCGGGAATCATGGCAGAATACGCCTTTGGATTTCCGCAGATCGAAGACCATGGGGAAACCGTCGGCTAACATGTAGCTGCCGATGGTCTTGTGTACATTTTCTGTATCGATGTTGTATTTCAAGTTGCTCATTTTTTATCTCCTGTAGTTTGGTTATTTTATTACCCGGTTACGGTCTATTGATTTCAGACAGCATCCGTTGGGTAAAACCAATCACGTACAGAGACAATAACATGCGCCTTAAGAATTTAGTCATCTCCGTTCAGTCCTGATTCTTATCAATTACGTCAAGATAAGGTATTTCCCGATGTGAAATGTTGATCTGTCTCACTGGATTTATTCAAACGTAATTCCTTGCGCCAGCGGCAATTCACTGGACCAGTTCATGGTGTTGGTTTGACGCCGCATGTATGCCTTCCAGGCGTCAGAACCGGATTCCCTGCCTCCGCCTGTTTCCTTTTCGCCTCCGAATGCCCCGCCGATTTCAGCGCCCGAGGTGCCGATATTAACGTTGGCTATGCCGCAGTCCGAACCTTCATGCGAGAGGAAGATTTCGGCATGCTGAAAACTGTTGGTGAAGATCGACGAAGACAGTCCTTGCGGCACCTCGTTGTGCCAGGCGATAACGTCATCGAAGTTATCGAAATCGATCAGATAGAGTATGGGGGCAAAGGTTTCGTCATGGACAATCTGCCAGTCGTGCTGTGCTTTTACGATGCACGGTTCGATGAAGAAGCCGGAACGTTTAAGAACTTTACCGCCGTGCAATATCTCACCGCCGGTTTTCTTGATCGTTTCTAAGGCTTCAAGCATGATATCGACTGCGGATTGATTGACCAGCGGACCCATTAGCGTGTTCTTTTCTAAGGGGTCTCCAATGCGCACCTGTTTATACGCCTTGAGCAGCTTGTCGGTGAATTCCTTGGCAATATCTTTATGCAGGAAGACACGGCGCGTTGAAGTGCAACGCTGACCGGAAGTTCCAACTGCTCCGAACAACACAGCTCTGACAGCCATATCAACGTCTGCCGTTTCATCGACTATTACGGCATTGTTGCCGCCAAGTTCAAGGATGGTCTTGCCAAGCCTTTCGCCGACGATTTTACCGATGCGGTAACCCATTTCGCAGGAACCGGTAGCTGAAACCAGCGGAATGCGGCGGTCGTTGACAAGTTTTTCACCGATAACCGCGCCGCGACCGATGACCAGATTGAAAATGCCCTGCAGGTTATGCGCTTTCATCACACTGTTACTGATATGCTGAACGGCAATAGCGGTCAGCGGTGTTTCCGATGATGGTTTCCAGAGGGTGACGTCGCCGCAGACAGCGGCTATGGCGGCGTTCCATGCCCATACCGCCACCGGGAAGTTAAAAGCGGAGATTACACCGACGACTCCGAACGGATGCCACTGTTCATACATGCGGTGCCGCGGACGTTCTGAGTGCATTGTCAAACCGTACAACTGACGTGATAATCCTACAGAGAAATCGCAGATATCGATCATCTCCTGTACTTCGCCATAGCCCTCTTGAACAATCTTGCCCATCTCCAGTGAGACCAGTTTTCCCAGGGCATCCTTTTGGGCACGCAGCGCTTCCCCAAGATCGCGCACGATCAATCCGCGTTTTGGAGCAGGAATCATACGCCACTCTTTGAAAGCTTCAAGCGCGGCTTCCATCACTCTATCATAATCCTCGGATGAAGCCTGCGCAACTTTAGCGATCACCTCACCGTTAGCCGGATTGATTGAAGAGTTTATAGCCCTGCCATCAGCAGGCACCCAGGCGTCGGGACCGGAACAGGCGCCCGAATTGACAGCTTCGATACCAAGTTCTTTCAGAAATTCCATTTTATCTTTCTTTCTCTTATTATTTTCGGTAATACTTTTTAGCAACCTTCGGCGTCAGCCGTTAGAAATTCCTCTTCCTGCATGCCGCCTCAGTTATTTCAACGAGGCAATTGCATTTGAAAACATTGAAAAAAAGGGCTATTCCAATAGTGCCTGACGATGTCATTGCGAGGAACGAAGTAACGAAGCAATCTCGTATTTTATATAGACTTGGAGATTGCTTCGACCCAATTAATTGGGTCTCGTGCCGAAGGCATCCCTACGGGGCAATGACCATTCCTTGGCTTTTGGGACAACCCCACGAATAAATGTAAAAAAAAACGGGTTGCGAGTCAAGGATATTCGGTAAATTTCGCTGAATCGCTGAGTGTATTATTTACCCAAGCTATATCTATTTTTGTAAGGGGGTTAGATTTAACCTCAAAGATGTTGTCATTATCAGCTAAAGACATATATTTTGATTTACCTGAAAAATGTCCTCGGTTTTCGTAGCGGACTAAATAAAAATATAACCAATTTTGCGATAGTTTATGAATCCCTTGTTAGGCGTTGTCCTGGACGCTGATAACGACAACGATGTCAGCCGAATCAAAGAAGCTCTACAAAACGCGGGAGTAAGACAGGAGATTATCTCTTCAATCAATTACTTCCGAAATGAAAAAAATGCCTCTGAACAGACGATGCCGGTCTGTTGGATTAAATATATCAATACCACCACGGCTACTGCCGAAGTCGATCAGAAGAAGCCTACCAAGCAGGGAATACCCGAACACTCCCCACTAATACACATAGTCGCTAAAGAACTAAAACTGCCCAAAGATAACGATTTCGTTACCGCACTATCCTATGTCGAACCAACGAAAGATGGGGACTGGAAACAGATCGCTGACATCGTTAATCTGTTAGTTGAATCCCATCTGCTGTTGGAAAACGAGAAGCAGAAGTTCAACATGCTTTTAGATTCATTCCCGACCGGTGTGATCTATGTCGATTCAATGGGTAGAATTGTAGATTTGAGTTCAGCAATAACTGATTATTTTTATACTGAAGAAAATATACCTGCAAATATCAGCGGCGAATTATTATCAGAGACACATATAGGTAAGAATCTGGATATCGAACAGGCAGCACGGTCGGTTCTTCGAGGTCAGGAGGTATCGAAAACTAACATTAGTATAGAACGAAAATCAAACGGACAATCAGGCGCGATAAACATAATAGGGAAACCTATTTTTGGGAGCCTCGGTGACGTAAGCGGTGGTTTTCTTATATTGGAGGACGTAAATACAAAAAAGATCTTAGAAGAAAAGATCGAACAGTTTCAGGCACTCGAAAGCGTCGGCACGATTGCAGGGAATATGGCGCTCGATTTTAACAATATGATGAGCGCTATTCTGGGGCATACGCTATTCATGAAGGAACGAATGCAGAACAACGATCCTCTTTTCCCAGATATCACTGCGATAGAGATCGCTTCGAAAAACGCAGCCGAACTTTCGGAAAAACTCTGCAACTTCACGAAGAGCACGCAGAATGTTGTAACGACGATAGACGTCAATGAAGCTGTGCGGCAGGTGGTAAGCGTAATGAAGAGGGCTCTAAGCCAGCGAATCGCCTTTTCCTGGGAATTGGATCCAGACATTCGACAGATCGTCGCTGATGACATACAGTTACGGCGCGCACTGATAAATATCTTGTTGAACGCCAATGAAGCGCTTCCACAAGGCGGTACAATCGGGATAAAAACCGGATACATAAGCAGTAAAACAGCGCTTGAAATGGGTCTGGATCATGCCGAGCAGGGATTCGTATGGATTTCGATTCAGGATAATGGTATCGGCATGCCTTTAGAAGTCAGAGATAAAGCGTTTCAGCCATTTTTCAGTACGAAAGATAGTGATCAGCATACAGGGATGGGGTTGGCTATTACGAAGCGCATGATCGAACAGATTGAAGGTTCAATCAGGGTGGAAAGTCATGCAGGCAGGGGCAGCATTTTCACTCTCTTCCTACCCGCTTCATCCGAAGTGGTTGAGACAGAGATAAAGGATAAAAATTCAGACGTAAATAATAGAAAAACTATCCTGTTAGTTGACGATGAACATCTAATCGTCCGCATCATGAAAAGCCTCATCGAAGAGGGCGGATTCAAGGTTATTTCAGCAGCTTCGGGAAAAGAAGCGCTCGACCTGTATCATGAACACCGCCATGAGATCGATCTTATCGTGCTCGATCTCCTGATACCGGACATTCATAGCAGCAGATTGATGGAGCGGATCTATGCCATCAATGAAAACGCCAAGATACTCCTGACGTCCAGTAACACAACCGAAAGCAGTATCATCCCGGGACAAATCAACCGCGCCTCCGGCTTTATCCAGAAACCATTCCGAATGAAACACCTGCTTAAAAAGATAGAAGAAGTCATGCACACTGAGAATATCTGCTTCGATTAGATTTGTATAGGAATTATAACAATTCTCGGAAACAACTTCCAATATTGACTTAATGACAAACACCATGGGCACAGATAAGAATCCGCCAGTGGGCAGACAAGTGTCTTTCCTCTTAATGACAGACAATGCTGGAGATTACTTTCGAAAACTGCAATAGCTCTATTTACGCCGCCTCTTATCAGTACAATACAGCATATACAGACTATCCAGCAGATCAAACGGATATCGAACCTCTCGCCCGTAATCAGCGTGATCACCGCACCCGTTGTACTTATCCCATTTCTTCAGATCCATCCGCTTCTTCCCATACGGATCGTGTGCAGTTATCCAGGGAGTGCCGTTATTGAATTCGTAACCGATTCCCAAGATTACATGATGCAATGCCCGTGAGCTAATCACGACAGGGTTTCGTGAATTGATGGAACGGCTATACTCATGAGTGGTAACACTGGTAGTATATATTGTATTTAACGCAGCGTCCGACGCGTCAATAAATCGCTGAAGTAATATCTGCATATAATCGCCTCTGCCACAGATGATGCTGTTGCAGGCAGAAGTGGGATCAACGCCATTCCACTTCTGTTCGCTGCCTCCCCAGAAATCCATCATATAAACATAGAGCCAGGTTGGTGATAGAGGCTGTTCCTTAAGCAATGGAGATATTTCGGTTCCATCAGGATAAAATGCGGGCTTCGACTGTAAATTGAAATGGCTCATCAGCATAAACAGGGCGGTTACATTGCAGGAACCCGGACGGATGCACCCTTTATCCATCGGACCGGGACAGCCCTCTGCTTCCCTGCCGTAGTGCCCGCCGTCCGGTAACTCGTTCATCCAGCAGCCGTCGGGGGTATCATCCCCACGGTCTGGATCGGAGCCCCAATACCTGCCGTCGGTGTGAGGATTGTCCATCTGACTGAAATAGGAGACGTTTTCGATCAGCGAACTGTGCTCATCAGACGGTTCAACCTGAAGGTCGATCTGAGGCAGAATGTACTCTTTCCCGGATATGAACAACCAGCCATCGTCTCGCAATACTGGATTATACGTTACCACTTCATCTTTAAATCTAGTCCAGGGAATCTCTACCTTATTCTTGACATGAGACTCATAGACAGCCCAACGGCTGCCGCGCAGGTTGCCTGTTTTATGTTTCCATTCGATATTCATATTATGCCTCTTGATGAGGAGAATTCTGAACGTCTCATTGCATAAATCATCCTTCGAACCATCTGAGATTTTCCAGAACCAGATGACGCTGCTGTAATGCCGCGCGGTGAAACAACACCCAGAAGGAATCGAAGAATCCCGGAAGCATCTCATATTTCAACCTCTTAAAATCGGACTCCTCAAAATCGTCCCAATCGACTTCTGCTTCATCGGTTGGTTTGAGAGCTTCGTTGCGCCATGTCAGCTTAGAATATTCTCTGCGTATCTCAGGATATTCGCGTGCGATGTATTCCAACCAGTTATCGCAGCGTTCGTCCAAATCTTCGCTGCTGTACGACAATTTATCAGCAATCTGATCCTCTATCTGATCCCAGGATTTCAACGCTACAACACTATCGGGCAGCGCTCGCCGCATCCAATTAAAGATTTCTTCAGCCGCTATTAAGAATTGTCCGGGATTATCGCGCGTTACCTCTTTCTGCTTGCCTTCCGTCTCTCTTCCCAAATACTTCCATTCGCGATAGGGATAATCCGGGAACCGACCTGCTTCGGCATGTCCGATCTGCGGCAGAGCGTCCAGGAAGATATTTTCCCATAAGAGCCGTTTCCAATCCCCATTTTTTCTGATCTGGATTTTCTCGACGTCATTCTCGCGGTGCTGTCTCCCTGAAAATCCTTCGTGCGCCCAGGTATCGGCAAAAGTATGCAGCGCGATTCCCATACGGCAAAGCCGATACTTTTTATTGCTTTCAGCTATCGCTTCAGTCAGCACCTTTTGCGCAAAGAGCGAATTCGGTTTGGTGACGTAGCGCCCCTTTTCTTCTGTAATCCTGCCGGGCGGGAGAAAGTGGAACGGGATGAAGATTTTCTTCTGGATAGTCCATGAATATGAACCCAATCCCAGGTGAGCGGTACGGACCGGGTCGAAGAGCACTTCGCCAACCTGTATCGGTTCGCTTTCGGTAGAGTTGTCGGTATATTGCGAAGCATAAGCTATTGCCAGCGCGTCTTGGGATTCAAAACCGGCTGTTCTAGCTAAGACAGCCACGCAGTAGTAATGAAAATCTTTCTGCATTTCATATCCTCCTGTTATTATAGTCAGGGAAGCGAGGTACAAGTTTTGGTTAAGTGGGTAGAATATTCAGTGTAGATGTATGATGGTGATCCCTACGATAAGTGATATTGTAAGGAGAGTGGTAGATTAGTTACGGGGATCTGTAGTACTATGAATTAGTCGGTTATGGAATTATTAAATAGTCATGCTAAAAAAGCGAATACTGCCTTATCCGTGATAAGCTAATATTCTCCGGCGGAAATCCCTTACGGTTGCGGCTATATTGTCTGCCGCCGTAATTGCCGAAACGACTGCGATGCGCCGCGCTCCGGCTTTCAGCAGATCGTCGAGGTTATCGAGCTTGATGCCGCCCATCACGGTGATGGGAATATCAACGAGCTTGGAAACTTCGCGGAAGAGGTCGATGCCAACAGGCTCTCCGGCATGCTGCTTGGTCTGTGTTTGATATATTGGTCCGACGTTGATATAGCTGGCGCCATCAGTAACTGCCTGCAGAGCCTGCTGGACACTGTGAGTCGAGACTCCAATGACAGCATCTGGTCCCAGGAGATAACGCGCTTCCCGAACAGGGAAATCGTTTTGTCCTAGATGGACGCCATCAGCAGAGACCGCTCTACAGATATCTATGCGGTCGTTTATAATCAAAGTCATCCCCGCTCGACTGGTGCGCAGGCGGAACTCCTTAGCCAGATCGAATAAGTCACGATCAGTTATGTCTTTTTCACGGAGCTGTACCACCTTGGCTCCGCCCTCGATCAGGGCATCCAGAACTTCAAGATTTGAACGTCCCTTAGAGAGAGCCTGACAGGTAACGGGGTAGAGATCGAAATCGAGGGGATCTATGTTGGGAACCATTATCCCCCTCCCACGAATCGAACGAGTTCCAATTTGTCGCCATCCGCCAGAGTAATATCGGCGTAGGCGTTTTTGGGCACAACTTCTCTATTCAATTCGACAACAATCGTAGCTGGATTTATCTTCAGTTCTTCCAATAAGGATAACAGGGATATTTTATCTGTTGCTGCCCTGTGCGTCCCGTTGATTATAAGCTGCATTTCTGTATCCTTCATGCATTACTCGGTCCCAGTCTTTCCAGACCGGCTCGTAACCAACCCGGTGAATTGCGTCTGCCACTTCCGCGGGTGAGCGATGGTCATCTACCATAAACTGCGCGCCCTCTTCGGACGGATGTGAATAACCGCCGGGTTCAGTACGTGAACCGGCGCTCATCTGAGTTACCCCGAGTGGGATCAGGCTGTTCCGCAAACCCGCAGGTTCACGGGTTGAAATTACGATTCCAGCGTCGTGCAGGAAGATGCGGAGCGCCAGCATCATCTGAACCAATGATTTATCGCTGACAGGAGCAGGAATATTAAAATCTTCAGGCGCGTTGCGCAGACGCGGGAAGCTTATGCTGACCTGTGTGCGCCAGAACCGTTTCATAAGATAATCAGCGTGGATAGCCAGCGCAATCGCTTCGTAGCGCCAATCGTTTAAACCCAGCAGCGATCCGATGCCGAAACGTCGGAAACCTGCCTGCCCGGCGCGTTCAGCGGCATCCAGCCTCCAGTCGAAGTTTTTCTTTTTACCGGCAGGATGCATAATGTCATATACATCGCGGTCGTAAGTCTCCTGATACAAAGTCAAGCCGTCTGCTCCGGCGTCAACCATTTGGACATAAGCCGGATATGACAGCGGGTAAATTTCCAGCGAAAGCGACGGGAAATCTTCCCGCAGTAAATTCAGGATGTTCTCCAGGTGGGAAACAGGCACGTATTTGGGAGCTTCACCGCTTACGAGGAGAATATGGCCGAATCCAAGCTTCTTCAACTGCTGCGCTTCATCAAAGACTTGATTCAGGTCGAGTGTTATCCGGGGAATATCACGGTGAACGTTAAAGCCGCAATAGAGACAGGAATTAGTGCATTCGTTGGATAGATAAAGCGGAGCATACATCAGGACTATTCGTCCGAAACGCCGCAGAGTGATAGCTCTGGCAGTCTCTGCCATTACTTCGAGATAGTCTTCCGCCGCAGGTGAAATAAGCGCTAAAAAGTCAGAGAAATCCACCTGCTGTCTGCCCAACGTTCTTTCGACGCGGGAGATAGAAATTTCATCAAGACCGGCGCGCAGGTTCGGCGCGTTCGATTTTTCTAAGACTTCGGCGAAACTCATTTTCCCAGGAACCCGGTTAGCGGCGAGGAAGCTTCAGCCGTCTTTTTAACGGCAGGTTGACCGGCTAAATAGGCTTTCCTGCCAGCTTCAACGCCCATTTTAAAAGCGATCGCCATCTCGGTCGGGTTATCCGCGGTTGCGATAGCGGTATTGACTAAGACCGCATCGCAGCCCATCTCCATTGCTTCAGAGGCATGAGAAGGTGCGCCCAGTCCAGCATCGGCAACCACCGGAACTGATGCATTCTCGATGATAATTCCGATGGAGTCCCTGGTGCGAATGCCGCGATTGGTGCCGATAGGGCTGCCCAGCGGCATCACGGTAACGCAGCCGACGTCTTCCAGCCTCTTCGCCAGAATCGGATCAGCATGCATATAAGGCAGCACCGTAAAACCGTCTTTGATTAGAATCTCGGCAGCCTTCAAAGTTTCGACCGGGTCGGGCAGCAGGTAGCGAGGATCGGGCGTGACTTCCAGCTTGATCCATGGTTCAAGACCGGATGCGCGCGCCAGTTTTGCCAGTCGAACTGCTTCCTCCGCATCGCGCGCGCCGGAGGTGTTCGGCAGTAACAGAAAGTCGCCGCCCTGCAGCGCAGTGATCATATCATCTTGAGGATCGGTCAGATCGACGCGGCGCAGCGCCACCGTTACAATTTCGGATGCGGAAGCATCCACAGCCTGGCGCATCATTTCGCTCGATGAGAATTTCCCGGTTCCGACGAGCAGTCTTGAGCCGAAGTTCCGTCCGGCTATTATAAGTGGATCGTTATGTTTAGTAGTCATTGTTCCAAATTATGTGCTTCTAAATAATTATACGCCCAAAGGCGCATAAATGTTTTCCCCCTATTTATAATATAAGGACATATCTCAAAAAAAGCAACTAAAAACGTAAAGCGTTAGAATAGATACGAATGCGGGAGCAGTCGCCAACTGTATGATCCTCATTATATGCGGCTTAACGGGTCTTCCAGCAGGCGTAATCCGTTCTCTGCGGAGATCTCCGCTTGCACACCGACTGGAAGCGTGATCCGTTCAATGTGATGACCGTAAGGGATGCCGGAATAGACAGGTATGGAATGCGATGAGGTTAGATCGAGAACTATTTCTTCAAGGGAGATTTCATTATCACTCTTTTTCTGCCAGCAATCGACCATGCTGCCGATAATCAGCGCTGATATCTTATCGAAAATGCCGGCGTTTTTAAGATGTGTGAGCATGCGGTCAATCCGGTAAGGCTTCTCCCCCACGTCTTCAATTATGAGCAGCGCGCCGGTGAGATCGGGCAGATAAGGCGTTCCCAGCAGAGATACTATGATAGACAGACAGCCGGGGAAAAGTCTCCCTGTCGCTTTGCCGGGTCTGATTGCATTAAGAGAACCATCCCAGATAACTTCCGGCGCAGTCGTTGAACTGACAAGTTCGTTGAATGATCCGGCTGTTGCTGGTGATAATCCATCGCCGAATTCGCACACCGTCGGACCGCTGAAGGAAACCAGCCCGGTTTTTGTAAAAAACGCCCAGTTCAGTGCGGTTACATCGCTGAAACCAATGAATAGTTTAGGATTTTCAGCAACTATTCTGTAATCAATCAGATCGAGAAGCCGCCCCGAACCATAGCCTCCTCTCGAACAGAATATAGCTTTGACGTCAGGATCGGTGAAGGAGCGCGTTAATTCTTCCAATCGCTGGGGGTCCTGCGCTGAGAAATAGGCGTATCTGCCATCAGCGCTCGGAAAGGGAACAACCTTATACCCGCGTTGATTCAAGTTCTTCAAACCAGCTTGAAGACGGCGCTTATCGGCAGGGCCGGCGGGTGAGATAACGGCTATGGTATCGCCGGGCTTAAGCGGCTGCGGTTTTAAGATAACTTCGGACAATGGGTCGACCTAAAAATCATCCCAGAATGAGCTGACCAGGCGGTATTGACTAAAGCCTTCTCTATCCTGAAAAATGAATTTACGGTTAATGTCGTAATAATACCAGATTTCGTACGGTTTGGTATCGATATCGAACGGGTGTCTTTCAATGTCGGTCGGTGAACCATAGACGATATAGACATGACCCATATCGGAACTCCAGCCCCCGCGATATCCTTTAAATTGCTCGTTAGCGTAATTGACCCGGCGGTAGTACTCTTCCATCTTTTCATTGGCGGGAGTCGCCGGGGTAGGATCTTTGCGCTTCCAAAACTCTCTAAAGAGCTGTTCTTTTTTAGATGAGTGTGCTTTTGTCAACACATGATACTCATCGTCGGAAGCAACGTACTTCAGTTGAAGAATCGCCATATCGAGGTTGTGAATGTAGCTCGGCAGGTTTTGAAGCAACAGGTCAAACGAATAACTGCGCATTACAGAGTTTTCATCAGTCTGCGCTATCAGGATTAGCTGATAATGAGAGTCGTTCAGTGAGTCCGTCGGCAGTGAAAGCGTATCCGCATATAGGGAACCATGATCCGATAATGGAATAGATCCCGACTCTGATATTTCATCATCGCTATCGCGCAGTTGATAACTCAATCTGATGTTCTCTGCACTCTGGGAATACAATTTATACGCTGCCTGAATAGGTTTCCCCTGAATCAAACCGTAGGACATGTGAGCGCTGCCGGTTGAATCGATGATAACGATATCGCCGAGCTGCAATGGCTTTTTCCAATCCTTCTTGCGAAATTCAAGTTCTTTCTCAAGAACCCGGCTCTTACGAGTTTCCTTATCCAATAAGTCGATTCTCAGGTTAAATTTTCCGGGGAGCAGTGTGAATAGAAAACTCGTCTGGTCGCCTCTTACCCGTGAATTGGTTTCGACATAACTGGCAACAGTCACTCCTCTTTCCAGATGACCTGAAGCAGTTAAACTACCGTCCGGCTTTCTAAGATTGACGTCAACTTCATAACTTGCATTGTACTCGGTGTCCTTCTTAACGAACTGTAGATCGTCATATACGATTTTAATGTGAACTTCAATCTGCGCTGAATCGCCATCTGCGGTGGGCAGCCTGACCGGTAAAGCGCGAAATTCCGGCAATCCGAGGAATGCGTCGGAGTAAAATTCGGGTTGAGCGGCAGCGGCTGTCGCTAAGAACAGCGCCGCGAGAATCAATAAGCTATTTTTCGTCATAGGTTTTCCCTCACCGCTTCATGTTGATGGTGAGTTTAATTATCTTCGACAGGACGGGCGAACAGGTCATATTCTGTTGCTGATTCGATTTTCACGCGGAGTTTCGTCCCGGGTTGATATTGCCCTGCTATAAGGATTTCACCGTCCAGTTCGGGCATCTCTTTCCTGCCGTGTGTTATGCTGTACCCGGAATCCTCTTCAAAACTATCGACGTAAACTTCTTCTACATCACTCACTCGTTCCAGATTTATTTCGGATGAGATCTCAGTCTGTAATGTCATCAGCCGTGCCTGACGCTCGTCTTTCAGCTCCTCGGGTATCTGATCAGGCAATAACGCCGCCGGCGTACCTTCTTCCTGGGAATACTGGAAGGAGCCCAACCGATCAAAGCGAATTTCACGCACGAAGTCCAGAAGCTCTTTAAAATCATCTTCTGTCTCACCCGGAAATCCGACAATGATCGAAGTGCGTATAACGACGTCTTCCATCGCCTCTCTCGCCAGATTCACCGTTTTGCGTATCTGGTCTTTTCGTCCTCCCCTGCCCATCATCTTCAGCATCCGGTTAGAGGCATGTTCGATGGGAAGATCAAGGTAACGGCAGAGCTTCTTCTGCATTGCCCAGAATTCAATCAGTTCGGTATCGCAGGCGGGCGGATGAAGGTAAAGCGGACGAATCCAGTCCAATCCATTTATTTCACAGAGCTGCTTCAACAGTAATATCAGCGGTTGGTTACTTCTCCCAAGACCGATATCGTGCCCGTATGAATTTAACTCCTGTGCGACCGGCAACAGTTCCCTGACGCCGCGAGCAGTAAGCGATCTGGCTTCTTCGATGATTTCGTCAGGCGAACGACTTCGGTAACACCCCCTGATCGCAGGTATAATGCAATAAGCACAACCGCGGTTACAGCCATCTGCGATGCGAATGTGAGCATAATGATCCGGCGTCCAGAGATGCCTTTTCAGGAAAGGATTAGCACTGGGTGAAACGCCAGTGACGGCGATTTCAGATAGAAGTTTCTGCCACTCATCAACACCGAAGAAACCGTCCACCTCAGGGAGTTCGGCTGCCAGCTCATCTTTATAAAGCTGCGGAAAGCAGCCGCAGACATAGAGCGCTTCACAGACATCCGCTTTGTATCTTGAGGCTTCCAGGATGGCGTCTATCGCCTCTACTTTGGCAGCTTCGATGAAGGCACAGGTATTGACGACGATTATATCCGCTTCATGCGCGTCATCAGTCAGCCGGATACTGCTCTCTTCAGCCCATCCGGCGAGCATCTCGCCGTCGATCTGGTTCTTGGAACAGCCGAGGTTATGAAGATAAAGGCTTTTCACGCTGGTTGCTCTTCAGGCTCAAGGATGGCTTTAGCGTAAGCAGCAGGGTCGAAAACCTCGAGGTCTTCCTTTTTCTCGCCCAGACCGATAAAGCGAAGCGGCAGATTCAACTCGCGGCAGATCGGAATCACCGCGCCTCCCTTAGCCGTTCCATCCAGCTTGGACATGACCAGTCCGGTTACCCCGCTGATCTCCTGAAATACCTTCGCCTGCTGAAGAGCATTCTGCCCGGTAGTGCTATCCAGAACTAAGAACACTTCATGCGGAGCGTCCGGGTCCTGTTTCTTCAGCACGCGGGATATCTTCGCCAATTCCTGCATCAGATTCGCCTTATTGTGCAGCCTGCCCGCCGTGTCGATAATGAGCAGGTCATATCCTTTCGCACGAGCGGACTGCAGGGCGTCGAAAGCGACAGCAGCCGGATCTGCGCCGGACTGCTGATGAACGACGGTGACGCCTACGCGATTCCCCCATTCCAGCAGTTGCTCAGTCGCAGCGGCACGAAAAGTATCCGCCGCGGCTAACATAACGCGTCTGTTTTTCCTTTGAAAGTGATACGCTAATTTGGCGATGCTCGTAGTCTTGCCGCTGCCGTTCACGCCCACGATGAGGATAACTGCCGGGTGATGATCTAAATTCAGTTCACTTTCCACTACTGAGGAACTCAACGATTCACTGATTATTTCAGCCAGCAGATCGAGGATAATGTCAGGATCTTTACCATTTGCGGACAGTTGCTTCACCTTATCACGCAGGGCATCCAGTATTTCCAGAGTCGCATCGACTCCGATGTCGGCTGCGATCAGTGTCTCTTCAAGTGCATCGTAAAGCTCGTCGTCAATCCTGGCGTGCGAGTTGATGATATTTTTAAGCTGCGAGCCCAGTTTCTGGCGGGTTTTCGAAAGCCCGCCTTTAAGTTTGTTGAAAATTCCCATCTATTTCGTGGATTCAGTTAACTAATCTGTTTATTTCCAGGCGCGAACTTCCCAGTGCTGTAATACGGCATCATTCTGAGATTTCAATCGTGGATCGTTGCCGAATACTGGTTCGTTGTCATCGTATGGACGCCTTCGCTCTTCAAGTTCTACTCGGTTGAACCTGTGAAGAAGCTGCTTCAACTCATCGGGTGCATAAAAATGGTGCGCTACACCCGCTTCGATTCCCCCGCGGTGAACGTATGTATTAGGCTCGATTTCATCTCCTTCGCCGCAGCGCGCATCTTCACGTCCGATTATGAGAAAGAAAAACGGGCAGTCTGGTCTCAGGATTCTATGAACTTCCTCAAAGGCGCGGGTGGTCTGAGCGATTGTGCCGTGGTTTAATACGTTTATTGAAATCACGCCGTCAATGATCCCGTCTCCAAAAGGCAGCGCCGTCATTTCATTGAGAAGCAGATCCGCCTTTAATCTCTCTCTATGAAGCCATTCCCTGGAAAAGTTCAATCCGACAGGTGATATATCTCCGCCAATCACTTTAATTCCAGAGGCTGCCAGAGGGACAAGATGCCTGCCCGCGCCGCAGCCGAGATCGAAAACCGTCGCTCCCACATCTATGAGAAGGATGAACTTTTCAGTCAGCGGATCTGGAGATCGTAGAATCTTATCCGGGTCTTTGAATAGCTGATTCCAGTCTGCACACATGGAGATTGATCAGGAAGGATATTATGAATGCATTTATTGAAGCGGCGGTCCCCACTTCAGCTTTTCTCGCAGCACGTCATAAAAGAATTTATTGCCGAAGAGAACCAGTTGAACCTCAAAATCCGCTCGGCGTATCAGCACTCTATCACCATGATTCAGAGCGCACTCTATCTGTCCGTCAGCCACCAATGTAAGCTCATCGTGCTCACCGGCGATAATCGCTTCAATCTCTTTGTCCGCGCCGATAATTATGGGTCTGTCAGCCAAAGTATGCGGAGAAATGGGATTGACAATCAGCGCCTGTAGCGCAGGTTCTACTATAGGTCCTCCCGAAGAGAGCGAATAGGCTGTTGATCCTGTGGGAGTCGCAACGATCAAGCCATCGCCGGAATATGTATTTAGATATCTCTCCCCAATAGTCAAGCGAATATTGACGATGCGTGGATAGGCGCCCTTGGCGATGATGATATCATTTAATGCGAAATATTCCTCTGGTGATCCTTCCACGGTGCAGGTCAAAGCCATGCGCGACTCAATCCGGTATGACCCGGTCAATAGTTCTTCCACGCGCGGATAGAGCTTTTCCAATGTAATTTCAGCCAGATAACCCAGCCCGCCAAGATTAACGCCGAGTATCGGCGTCTGTTTTCGTCCCACCTTGCGGGCAGTGGAAAGCAGTGTTCCATCCCCTCCAAAGGAAAGGATCATGTCACTGAGATCAGCCAGTTCTTCGTAAGTGTGAAAACGCGCTTCAGGCTTGTTTAATCTGCCGCGGAGATCATCGCAGACCAGGACTTCCGGACCCTTGCTTTCGATCCAGTTCAGAAAGTCTGGCAGCACTTCCCATATTTTTTCCATCTGGGTGTTGGCGATGATGCCGAATGTCATCGGTTTTATTGACACCTTGTTGACCCGATATGACGGTGGTTTCTAAAGGGGATGTGGTAAAAAATATTCGCGCTTCCTCCACAATGGAATTACTGTCCAGACCAACCTGTGATAACAGAACAGAGCGACTCCCCTGTTCTATGAATTGGTCGGGAATGCCGATACACTTTATATTGGGAGGGATTATATCCATTTCAGAATATGCTTCCAATACCGCGGAACCGAAGCCGCCTTTGACGACTCCCTCTTCAAGAGTTAAAATATGATCGAAATGCTGAACTAATTCCTTCAATAGATTTGTGTCGAGCGGTTTTAAAGATCGCATGTTGACGACAGTCAAGGGTAAGCCTTCCTCTTCTAAAATCTGCGCCGCCTGCATAGCTTCCCAGAAAACCGGTCCGATTGTCAATATCGCACCTTTGTCCCCTACTCTTGCAACCTCGCCTTTGCCAACCTCGATGGACTTAAGTTCCGGATCCAGCGGACAACCGATGCCAGCGCCGCGCGGGAAACGCACCGCGATGGGACCATCTTCCCATTCCACCGCCCTTTTCAGCATATGCTGAAGTTCGTTCTCATCTTTCGGAGCTAATATCGTCATCCCCGGGATGTGCCGCAGGTAACTCAGATCGTAACAGCCGTGATGGGTCGGTCCATCTTCGCCAACTAATCCAGCACGATCCAGCGCGAAGACGATGGGCAGTTTCTGGAGTGAGGAGTCATGTATCAACTGATCGTAAGCACGTTGCAGAAAGGTGGAGTAAATAGCGACAACCGGTTTTAATCCCTGCGCCGCCAGTCCAGATGCAAAGGTTACAGCATGTCCTTCAGCAATACCGACGTCGAAGAAGCGGTCAGGATATTTTTGACTGAATTCAACCAGACCGGTGCCATCAGCCATCGCCGCGGTTATGGCAACGATGGATTCGTTTTTTTCAGCTAACTGGTTCAGGGTTTTCCCAAATACGGAGGTATAGGAAATCTGCTTCGATTTCCCGTTCGATTTGCCGGTTGATTTCTCGAAGGCTCCAACGCCGTGGAACAGCGTGGCGTTTTTCTCCGCCGGAGCATAACCCTTCCCCTTCTGCGTCAAAACATGCACCAGAATAGGTCCTGAAAGATCTTTGACTTTAACAAAGATATTCAATAAGTCTTCTATGTTATGCCCGTCCAGAGGACCTATGTAGCGGAAACCGAGTTGCTCGAAAACGGCGCCTGGCGCCAGCATCGCTTTTATCGACGATTCCAGTCTCCCCCATGATCTGGCAATACGTTCGCCCTGAGGGAGTCTGCTGGCGAAATCCAGAAGGTTCCCCTTTATCTTATTTAATGTAGGATCGGTGATCAGATGCGCCAGATACTTCGACATGGCGCCAACATTCGGCGATATCGACATGTTATTATCGTTCAATATGACGATAAAATTCTTCTTAGAAGCGCCGGCGTTGTTCATGCCTTCAAAAGCGAGACCGCCGGTCATCGAACCGTCGCCGATGACTGAGATTACGTTAAAATCGTCGCCTGCCAGATCCCGGGCGCATACCATGCCATATCCTGCGGATATAGAGGTGGAAGCATGACCGGTGCCGAAGGCGTCGTGTTCGCTTTCGCTGCGGTTTGGAAAACCGGAGATACCGCCGAATTGACGATTCTGTGGGAATTGTTTCCGCCTGCCGGTCAGGATTTTATGCGCATAAGCCTGATGACCAACGTCCCAGATGATTTTATCTTTCGGACTGTCGAAGATATAGTGGAGCGCCACGGTTAATTCAACCGCGCCAAGGCTGGGAGCTAAATGTCCGCCGGTGACGCTGACGTTGCTGATGATATATTCGCGTATCTCTTCAGCCAGAGATATCAGCTCCGAAGGCGACATCTCTTTTATGTCAGCAGGAGAATTTATCTTTTTAAGAAAATCGGTCAAATCGTTCTCAACGGTTCATAATCTCATTTATATATAATCTGCATATCACCGATCAGGTTCTGTCAAAATTTTCAATTTCTGCTCGGCATTATCCAGCTTATTCTGACACAGTCCGATCAGAGTTTTGCCTTCTTCGAAAAGCTTAAGCGCATCTTCTAAAGAAGGATTCTCCTCCTCCAGAAGATGAACGATCTCTTCTAAGCGTTTGATCGCGTTCTCAAATGACTGCTCTGTTTCCTTTGCCATTATTTAATACTACCGATTAAGGATTCAAGTTATCGACTACCGCTTCGGCGCTTCCCCTGTCGAACTTGATATCCAGGCGTTCCCCCACGTTTAACTCGTCGGAACCGGTAACAGGTTTCGCCGTCCCCATTTTTTTTATAACCGAATACCCTCTCGCGAGAATACTCATAGGATCGAGTGAACTATGTTTGGCGGCAAGTCGATCCAGCGTTGACCTGTTTCTTTCGACATATCTTGATGCCGCGCTATCGAGGCGGCGTGACAGTTCATCAACCCGCTGGCTCTCCTCGCGCCAGAGCGCTGGCACGCGCTGCCGTATTATTGTCGCGGCATAGTCAGCCAGCCAACTTCGGTATTCGTTTATTCTGGATCGCAGTACACGCACCAAGCGACCCTGATAATCGAAAAGCCGATCGGATAAGGCTTCACGATCTGGCAGGCACATCTCTGCTGCGGCTGAAGGCGTCGGCGCACGAAGATCCGCGGCAAGATCGCTGAGCGACACATCCACTTCATGACCTACCGCGCTGACAATGGGAGTTCTGCATTCAGCAACAGCCCGGACTACGGCTTCTTCGTTAAACGCCCAGAGATCTTCCGGCGCTCCACCGCCTCTGCCAATGATGATGACGTCAGCCCAGCCGCTGTCATCGAGCTTTCTGATCGCCTGAACAATCTCTGCGACAGCCGCTGTTCCCTGCACAGCCGCGGGCGCTAATTGAAATTCCACCCAGGGAGCTCGCTCTCTGGCAACGCGCAGAATGTCCTGCAGCGCCGCTCCCTCAGGACTGGTGACCAACCCTATTCTTTCCGGATGGGATGGCAGTTGGATTTTTCGTTGTAGATCGAAAAAACCTTCGCCGTCGAGTTTCCGCTTTAATGCCTCAAACGCCTGAGCCAAGTCGCCCACTCCTGCGGGACGAACTTCATAGCAATCAAACTGGTAGCGTCCACCGCGTTCATAAACGGTCGCTTTACCCTGCGCTACAACCATATCTCCCGCCTGGGGAATGAAGGTTAAGCCGTCGGACCGCCCGCGCCAGAGGACGCAAGGCAAGGCAGAGCGCTCATCCTTGAGCGTGAAATACCAGTGCCCGGACCGATGCTTGGTGAACTGGGATATTTCACCTTTAACCCACAACACCGGCAGACCGCCTTCCAGGACAGTCTTGATGCGGGTGGTAATTTCATAGACCGTCAATGCAGTTTGGTCGCTCATTTCCGCCCAACAAATTAAATCAGCAACTTGGGTTTCAAGTAAATTAAAGCCCTTCCGGCTCCAAGATAAGGCAGGGCAAAATCATATTTTACGGAAATTCGCCTCTCTTGGGAAGCTGAACAATGTCCGCATCAATCTTTCCGTTGTCAATCTCGATCCATCCGAAAGAAGGATAAGGACCCCGAGGATCGGTTGGACTGCCCGGATTAAAAAGCAGACGTCCGACCCGGTACGAGACGAGCGGTCGATGGGAATGCCCGAAAATCATAACGTCGGGCTTATCCACGTTCCATGAATCGAAAATGCGATCATCCAGACCATGCGATGATCCCCAGCCATGCAGGAGACCAATGCGCACGCCTTCACATTCTACTATAGCGCGTTCGGGCAGTTCGTTTTGCAATGGTAAAACGTCCATATTACCATAGACGGCGAAAAGATTCCCGGCGCCAAGCAGATCGTGATAGAAACCACTTCCGCTAATATCCCCGGCATGCAGTATCAGGTCTGCTTTACGGAGATATCCGGCTAAATCTCCTAAGAGATTTAAACCGGACACAATGATGTCATCCTTATCTTTAAGATGAGTATCGGAAAGGACCAGAATGCGGGTCATATCCGCGCTCCAACGGGCGAATTACTTCTTCTTATGTCTGTTCTTGCGTAGTCTCTTTTTACGCTTATGCGTCGACATTTTAGCGCGTTTGCGCTTCTTGCCACAGGGCAATACTCTAACCTCCTAACTGCTGTTTATTTTATGCTTCTCACTTGAGTAAGTCGGATTTCCAGTCTGGTGATGCACGAAAAACCGGTACTCTTTTGGGTTTTACGTTAATGGTGACGCGAGTCCTTGGATGTTGTGCCGTTCTCGCTGCTCTACTCACTGCCTTGAACGTCCCAAAACCTCGCAGGTTGGCGCTCCGACCCGCAGCGACCTCTTCCATTATAATTTCCACGAGGTTGTCCACAGCGGCACGAGCTTCAATTTGCGTCAAGCCCGTGCGACTGGCAATTTCTCGAACCAGATCGCTCTTGTTCATGGTTCACCTCTTCAGTTTGGTTCTGAATTCCCCGATTGGTACCGGGGGATTAATTATAAGCTGCCGCTCAAGTATCAGTTCAAGTGATATATACAGATAAAATCTATGGCATTTCGTATCTGAAAGGGATATTCAGCCCGAATTTTTGATAGACAATAGCGTCGAGGTCATCCAGCAGGAGATCGAGCAGGGTGTACTTCTTCCGCTTCTCCAGTTCTATAACCTTGGGTTTGCCTGAAATTCCGCCCAGCTCAGCGGCAAGCATCACTGCATCATCATATCCACCAATCAGATCAATCAAGCCCAGACTCTCTGCCTGCCTGCCGGTGAAGACTCTACCATCTGCTATCGGTTTGACTTCAGTTAAAGGCATGTCTCGTTCGAGAGCGACTGCTTCTATGAACTGCTGATAACCGTCATCGATAAATGACTGGAAATATTCCCTGTCATCGTGCGTTAATTCCCTGTAAGGCGAACCGGCGTCTTTGAATTTGCCACTTTTAATTACAGTGTGGCTGACGCCAATCTTGTCAAACAGCTCATAATACTGCTGCAGGAACATTATAACGCCGATGGACCCGGTGATCGATCCGGAACTGGCGAGGATTGAGTCTGCGCCCAGAGCGATATAATAACCGCCCGAAGCGGCAACGTTACCCATCGAAGCTACAATCGGAATTTCCAACTCATCGCGCAGATATGTCAGTTTGTGGTAAACTTCCTGGGAAGCGGCTACAGCGCCGCCCGGTGTTTCAAGCCGGACGACAAGAGCTTTGATAGCGGAGGCGTCTTCTACCTTCTCAAGCTGCTCGAGATAGGGAGTGGCATCGTAGATCGGGCCTATAATTCTTATAAGCGCTATCTTTTCTCCACCGCTCAGATTCAGATCGCCTATGGAATCAGAGGGCGAAATCATCCCGAACATCAGGTACAGAATGAAGAAGAAAACGAGGACGAAGAACAGTAGCACAAAAATGTCTCGACGACGGCTCAATAAGCCTCCTTTTGAGTTAGGGCTGTAATTTCAAAACCGAACCGAGCTTCAAGCGGCGCACAGATCGGATGTTATTCCATTTTTTCAGATCTCGGATAGAAACGCCGTAAAGCTGAGATAAATCCCAGAGTGTATCCCCTGGTTGGACGACATGCACTTGATTACCTGATTTCCCTGCGGACGCCGGAATGGGAGGTCCGATTGCGGCAATAGCCGGTTTTTCCGTTTTGCTTTTTGCAGGTTTTGACCAAACAATCAGTTTCTGTCCGGGATAGATAAAGCGATTTCCCCAGAGATGATTCCACGTCCTCAGGTTGGAGACGGTAACTTTATATCTCTGGGCAATCTTCGAGAGCGCATCTCCGCGGCGCACCGTGTGGATGGTGCGAACTTTTCCATCGGTAGTTGTAATCTTGACGGGCTGAGGATCCCCGACTCTGGGTTCGGAAATCGGCGCACCCCTCACCGATCCAACCGGTATCAACAGATACTTGCCGGCGCGGATCTTATGCGGATTCCTCAATTTATTCGATGGAATCGACATAATCGCCCGCATGCTGGTGCCATATTTGGCGGCAATGGTGCTTAAAGATTCGCCGGAACGGATGCGATGCCGAATCCATTCTGATCTTTCAAGGCGAGGAGCTTTGGCAATTAATTCATTGAAATTCTCGTTGGCATCTATTGGAATCAGAACCTCGTATTCATCGACGCCCGGCGGAGTGCAATCCCGTTTCAGAGCCGGATTGAGGTTTTTTATAACGCTTGTGCTGGCGCCTGCCGCTTTAGCCACTTCTTTTATACTGACACACCCTTTAACAGTGCCAGTCTTCGTTTCTTTTGTATCCCTGAAAACCAGCGGGTCAAAGCCGTACTTTTCGGGGTTCTGACCAATTATCCTGGCTGCCAGCATGGAAGGCACGTATTCTCTGGTCTGCCGGGGGAGGTGCCTCCGCACGCCCCAATAATCGTCCTTCTTGCTTCGGCGGATGGCACGGCGAACCCTGCCCTCACCACAGTTATAAGCAGCGAATGCCAGATACCAGTCATCGAATTCATTGTAGAGCTTTTTAAGGTAACGACAGGCAGCTCTGGTAGATTTATCGAGATCACGTCTCTCGTCGTACCAGTACCCTACTTTCAGATCGTAAATCCGGGCTGTCGAACTGATGAACTGCCACGGTCCGGAAGCGTGCGCTCTCGAATAGGCTCGCGGGCTGAATCCGCTCTCGATCATTGCCAGATATACAATCTCTTCCGGCATTCCCTCTTCCCGCAGGATCCGCGTATAGTAAGGAATCGCTTCTTCTGCTCGCTTCAGCCACTTACTGAAGACTTTATGCCCCTTGGTTCTATAAAATTTAATAGCGTTTTCTACATACGAATTGACGATTAGTGGGACGTCCGGATAGAGCTGATTGTAATCCAGGGCATCCACCGCCTTTGGCGTTTCGCCAACAAGAAGCATTACTCCCAACAGGTCTTCCATCGATCCTATTGAATCACCTAAAAATTCGGAAAGACCGATATAGACTGCTGATGGGGAGCTTTCTGCAGGAAGTTCCTGCATATTTCCCAGAAAACCAGCATAATCCGTGGCTAATTGCAAACGGATCGAATCCAGATATTCCTGTAATACCTCAATGCTCTCAGCTTCAACTTCGCTGAGTTCAATAATAGCTTCTTCAAAAAGGCTCTGGGCAGCGATGTCACTTCCCGCTTGACTGCTATCCAGAGCATCACCGTAGAGTTGCAATATGTCATCGAGAGACTCTTCTGCCGCAGGCAGGGCAACCGCCGTATATTGCGGAGAAGCAACAACTGTTTCTTCAAGCGGTGGAGGGGGTTCCTCCTTAGTTGAAAGTTTTTGTTCAATATAGGAACATCCGAGGAACATAATCCCCAGTAATATAATGCAGATTTTTTTCATCTTCAGTATGGTTTTTTAGATCAGCGAGTTAAAATAATAAATTCCTCGCTGCATTGCAATAAAAAAGCGATATTCTTTCTTAGGAGAGACTATTTATCTTATAGATTCGGCAGAAATATGCGCAAAAAGCGTGACGTTATTCGCGATAGGGCTAAATATTGGGATTTTGTTACTTTACTATTTCGATACGCACCCTTCTGTAGCAGTGTGCATCCTTACAAGATAAATTTTAGCATTTAGCTACAGCAACAACCGGATGAAATTCCCGCAGATCATAGCAGATCATGAAAAGACCCCTCCGTGCCTTACGGCAATTTCCGCTTGCCTTTTATGCTGCACTTCTGTATATTGCGTAATATACTGCGGCTCATTTTAAAACGACGATCTATGATATGCCTGTCAATTTTCGCATCAAGGCGTCAAAATCCTGTACAATTGCTGCCCTGTCGCACTGCAACCTGCACGGTACCCGGGAAGGCACTAAAGAATTAAAGGTTAGTTAAGCGTTTCGGCTTTCCAACGGGGCAGTCCCAAAAG
The DNA here is from genome assembly GCA_025774555.1 of candidate division LCP-89 bacterium. Lineage (GTDB taxonomy): Bacteria > Electryoneota > B3-LCP > B3-LCP > B3-LCP > JALGVT01. The sequence goes on along the minus strand of JALGVT010000006.1, from coordinate 122,631 downwards.
GACCAATGTCATTCTGAGTAAGCCGAAGGCGCAGCGAAGAATCTATTGTTTACATTAACTATACGATTCTTTCGAGACTCTTCGTTTCACTCAAAGCGACCCTTTTGGGACTGCCCCGTTGGAAAATAATCAGGAATTAGCAGGAGAGACTACAACTGCAACTCATCGACTGGAGTATCGTTGCGCTGTATCTTGTTATCGCGCTTCTGATAGGCTACTATTATTCACGCCGGTCATCCTCATCCACCGAGGAATATTTCCTCTCGGGCAGATCTCTGCCCTGGTGGATTGCAGGCACTTCGATGGTGGCGACAACTTTCGCCGCCGATACGCCTCTCGCCATCACCGAACTGGTGCGCTCCGACGGCATCTGGAGAAACTGGTACTGGTGGTGTCTGGCGTTGGGCGGTCTGCTGGGAGTGTTCTTTTTCTCCCGCCTCTGGCGGCGAGCCCAGGTACTGACCGACAACGAACTGATCGAATTGCGTTACAGCGGCAGACCGGCAGCGCTGCTGCGCGGCTTTAAAGCGATCTACTTCGCCCTGCTTTATAACTTCATCGTCATGGGTTGGGTAATCAACGGTATGTCCGCAGTGGCGTCGGTAACTCTGGGAGTAGGACGAAACTGGGCGGTGTGGGGATGCGCGCTGGTAGCCCTGCTCTATTCGACCGCATCCGGTTTCTGGGGTGTGGTCGTCACCGATTTCTTCCAGTTTATTTTAGCAATGGACGGAGCGATCATATTAGCCGTGCTCGCTGTGAAATATATCGGAGGTATGTCGGAACTGATCGAGGAGGTGAAGCTCTCCGCTGGATACCAATCGGATACTTTGCAGTTTTTCCCCTCTCTGCCCGGCGGATCGGAAGGATTTTTATCCACTAATTTCTTCACGTTTTTGATCTTCATCTTGGTTATGTGGTGGGCGTCGCACAACGCTGACGGCGGCGGGTACATCATACAACGGATGTCATCCTGCAAAAACGAACGCCATGCTCTTTTAGCTACGCTCTGGTTCAATCTGGCAAACTATGCTTTCAGGGTTTGGCCCTGGGTGGTTGTCGCCGTGGTGTCACTGGTGTTGTTCCCATCGCTGAGCGATGATCCGATTGGAGATAAAGCAGGCTACCCGAAAGTGATGATGGAGGTATGCGGTCCGGGAGTATTGGGGCTGCTTATTGCCAGTTTTTTAGCGGCGTTTATGTCAACGATTTCAACGCACCTGAACTGGGGAGCGTCCTATCTGTTGAACGACGTATATCGCCGCTTCGTCAAACCGGATGCAGAGGAAAAACACTATGTATGGGCTTCCCGATTCGCAACCGTGTTCGTCATGGCGGGCGCGGCAATTACGGCAACATTCATGGGTTCCATCGCCAGAGCCTGGGAATTCATCTGGGCGATGGGCTGCGGCATAGGACCGGTGCTGATCCTGCGCTGGTTCTGGTGGCGCATCAACGCCTGGTCTGAGATTACTGCGCTGGCGTCTTCAATTTTTATCACCATTGCATTTGAAATCATCGCCTTTATCCAGACCATCAATGCTGGAGCAGATTACGCTCTGTTCTCCAGTCCGCCGGTCATCTTCGGGCTTGCCTTCAGCATCCAGCACAAGGCGCTGGTTATAGTGCCGCTCTCTATCATTTCCTGGGTAACGGTTACTTTTATTACCAGTCCGGTTTCTGAAGACAAGCTGCGCAGCTTTTACCAGAGAGTGCATCCGGGCGGCGCCTGGCGAACTGAGTGGAAGGAACGCTGGGGAAGCACACCAATCCGGACTCATGTTTTCAATTGGATTTTGGGAGTGGTGCTCATTTACGGTGCGACTTTCGGCATCGGTTCTCTTATATTCGGGAAAACTTCCACCGGGCTGATACTGCTCGTCGCTGCCGCTATAAGCGGATATTGGGCAGTTAAACGCGCCAGCGTAACAGAGTAATCTAAGGGAAACAGTAACGTCATGGAACGTTTCATCGGTATAATCGGGATGGCAGCGCTGTTGAGCATCGCCTACCTGATGTCAAACAACCGCAGGCAGATTAAGATAAGGACCGTCTCCGTAGGGATCGGTATCCAGATCTTTCTCGGAGTGATTCTGCTCTGGTGGCAGCCGGGCGTAAATGCCTTCAGATGGCTTGCTATGAAGGTTTATGGATTTCTCCAGCTATCACAGGTCGGCGTGGATTTCCTCTTCGGTGAATTGGGAAAACCGGATAATTACGTTACTTATGGGACACAGATCGGTTTGATCATAATTTCGACGATTATCTTCTTCAGCGCGTTCATCGCTATTTTGTATTATCTTGGCGTAATGCAGTTTCTGATCGAGATTATGGCGAAATTCATGCGCTGGGCGATGAGAACTTCAGGCGCGGAATCGCTCTCCTGTTCCTCAAATATCTTCATCGGCATGACGGAAGCGCCCCTCCTGATTCGACCTTTCTTGAATGAAATGACTCTGTCCGAGCTTAATGCCGTCATGGTTGGCGGATTCGCAACGCTCGCCGGCAGTATGATGTTCACCTATATGAACCTCGGCATTCCTGCGCCTCACCTGATAGCTGCTTCGGTGATGTCGGCTCCGGCGGCGTTGGTCATCGCCAAGATTATTTTTCCCGAAACAGAACGCTCTAAAACCGCCGGTGACGCCAGAGTCCCCAAAGTAAAGCTGTACGACAACTTGCTTGATGCCGCTGCCAAAGGAACCACCGACGGGATGAAACTTGCGGCAAACGTTATCGGCATGCTAATCAGCTTCCTGGCATTACTGGCGTTAGCAGACGTTATTCTGGGATGGATGGACAGCTTGATCGACGGCATGATTCTACACGGTGCATTCAATGAAGAGCTTGGATATAGCGGCATCTTTCCTGCTAACTTGAAGATCTTCTTCGGAATAGTATTTTCGCCGCTCGCCTTTCTGATGGGCGTTCCCTGGGCGGAAGCCGGAACTGTCGGCAATCTTTTAGGCATGAAAATCGCCGCTAACGAATTTGTCAGCTATCTGAAACTATCGCAGCTGATTGAAGCGGGAGAATTGAGCCAGCGTTCCATAACCATAGCAACCTACGCGCTGTGCGGTTTTGCCAACTTCGGATCGATCGGAATTCAATTGGGCGGAATCGGCGCTTTAGCGCCAGAGAGGCGCTCTGATCTGGCAAAACTGGGACTGAAAGCGATGTTCGGCGGAGCTTTGGCATCCTGGATGACAGCTACCATCGCGGGAATATTCATATAGCGAAAATCTTACAACCGAAAGCAGCAAACTATGGCAAAGACTCAAAATACTGAAAAAGAACCGAGCGGCATCCCTTCAGAGGAATTGATCCGCTCCCTGCCCAAGGTCGATCTCCACTGCCACCTCGATGGATCGCTGCGTGTCGAAACCTTATGGGAATTGGCGCAGGAACAGGAAGTAAAGCTGCCGGCAAAGTCGGTTGAAAGGCTTAGAGATTACTTCACCGTCAATAAACCCTTTAGTGACCTCGAAGAATACCTCGAACGTTTCAATACGATCCTTCCTGTCCTGCAAGACGCAGAATCCCTGAACCGCATTTCCTATGAACTGGCAATGGACTCCGCCGCCGAAGGAGTCCTTTACCTTGAGGTGCGCTATGCTCCCGTCCTGCACACCGATAAAGGGATGAAACTCAACGACGTTATGGATGCGGTTCTCGAAGGCTTGAAACGTGCCGAAAAGGAAGCCGATATCACCACGGGCGTAATCGTCTGCGGCATTAGAAATATCTCCTCAGAGACGTCCTTAAGGCTTGCCGAACTCGCCGCCGCGTACAAACATCAGGGCGTGGTTGGTTTCGATCTCGCTGGAGCGGAAGATCAGTATCCGGCAAAGAATCATACCGAAGCCTTTTACCTGATCCGGCGCAATAACATTAACTGCACAGTGCATGCCGGAGAAGCCTACGGTCCCGACTCGATCCGGCAGGCTCTGCACGACTTAAACACTCACCGCATCGGTCACGGCACGCGTTTAAAGGAGGACGGCGACCTGCTGAACTACGTCAACGATCATCGCATTCCACTTGAAATCTGCCTGACGTCCAACCTGCACACAGGCGCCGTTAAAAACCTGCGGAGCCATCCAGCGAGGTTCTATTACGACTGCGGTTTGCGCGTTACGCTGAATACGGATAACCGGCTTATATCGAATACAACCGTGACAGACGAATACCTCTTAGCCTGCCGCACTTTCGGGCTCAGCGAACAAGACCTGAAAAACATGATCGTGATGGGATTTAAGAGCAGTTTTCTGCCTTATAAGCAGAAGGTCAAACTATTAGAGCGCGCCTTAAGGATGCTCAGAAAGCAACAGACGCCTTTTTAAATCAATCCACCAACCTGAGAAGTGAATAATCTGAGTCAAATCACAAAAAGACTAAAATCCATCTTCCCTGAACCGCCCGAAATTGCTCTGGTTTTGGGGTCAGGATTGGGGAGCTTCGCTGATAAATTGGAAGGCGCAAAGCGGATTTCAACTTCCACGCTGCCAGGTTACCCGCAGTCAACGGTTGAAGGTCATGCTGGTGATATCATATCAGGTTCACTGCCGGGGAAAAGACTGATCTGTTTTCAGGGCAGAATCCACCTGTATGAAGGATACAGCGTCGATCAGATCATCCTGCCTGTTCAAGCGGCTGCAGAACTGGGCGCTAAATACCTGATTCTGACAAACGCCGCGGGAGGAATCAATCCGCGACTGAATCCGGGTTCGTTAATGTTGATCACCGACCAGATTAACCTGCAATTCAGGAGAAGCAAGGAGCAAGGCTTAGAACGGAATATCGAGAGGGATTCCATATACGCAGGTGGTTCGCCTTATGACCGGCAATTAATCGATATTGGCAAAAAGGCAGCTTTCAATCGAAACATAGACCTGGCTGCCGGAATTCTCTGTTCCCTGCTCGGACCGAGCTATGAAACACCGGCTGAAGTGCGTATGGAAATGATAATGGGCGCAGACGCCGCCTGCATGTCAACAGTAGCTGAAGCGGCTGAAGCTGCCAGACTGGGGATGCGGGTAATGGGAATAAGCTGCATAACTAATAAAGCGGCGGGTCTGCCAGGCGCTTCACTGGATCATAATGAAGTTATTGAAACCGCCGTCCGGGTAAAGCATCGCTTCATCGCGTTATTGGAAGAAATTATTCGGCTGATTGAGGTTTAGTAGGGCGGCAGACGATATGATAAAGATTATATAAATAGGGATAGATTGAATGCGCAGTCTCTGGATATTCTTAGTTATAATTAGTGCCACTGCATGTGCGGCGTCAGAACCGGACTGGTCGGACGTTCAGAAAGATTTAACCGCTCTTTTCCGTGAACTGTTGCAGACTGACACGCAAAATCCGCCGGGCAATGAAATAGCCGCATGTCAGGCGCTAAAAGCATTTTTTGACAGAGAAGGAATTTCCAATCGGATATACGAAGTCAATGATCAGCGCGCTAATCTGATCGCCCGTCTGCACGGCAACGGCAGTTTGAGAGCAATTCTACTGGCGGCTCACACCGATGTTGTCCCTGTTGATGAAAATTCTTGGAGTGCTCCACCCTTTTCAGGTGATCTGAAGGATGGATTTATCTACGGTCGAGGCGCGTTGGATGATAAAAGCATGCTTGCGGTGAACGCCATGACCCTGGCGCTTCTGAAGAGAATGAAAGCGCCGCTGCGCCGGGATATTATCTTCTTAGCAACCGCGGATGAGGAGGCGGGAGGCAGATTAGGCGCAGGTTGGATGCTGGAACGTCACCGGGATAAATTGGACGCGGCATTCGCTTTGAATGAAGGCGGAAGGATTATTCTGCGGAATGGGAAACCTCTCTATGTGGCGATACAGACTGAAGAAAAAGCGGCATATAATATCAAACTGACAGCCTATGGTTCGACCAGTCACGCTTCCGTTCCCCGACTGGATAATGCAATTTCTGCTCTGGCTAAAGCGCTGGACCGAATCACAAGATACCCTGCTGTCCCGGTATTAGATCCGGTGACAACGGCATTTTTCAAAGGGCTGGAGTCAGTCGAACCACTGGTAGAGTTGAAAAACTGCTCTATATACACTACTGAGCCGCTCTATCTTTCGATGATGACCAACACCATCTCACCAACACTGATTCAGGGCGGGATCAAATCAAACGTACACCCTCCATCGGCTGAGGTGAACCTCAACTGCCGCTTGCTGCCAGGGCAGGACGTGAAAGCATTCGTGGACAGCCTGTCAAGCTGGATCGCGCCGGGACCGTACGAATTTAAATACACCGCCCGATCATCCACACCGGAAGCGTCGCCGCAGGACGGCATTGGTTTCATCCTGATCGAGCAGGTGTGCAGTGAGATGTTTCCCGACACGCCGATACTTCCCTATCTTTCGCCGGGCATGTCGGATGGCACTCGCTTCAGACACGAAGGTATTCCCACTTACGGTCTGCTCCCTTTCCCTTTAGATGAAAATGAGGTCTGGCGGATGCACGGCAAAGACGAACGGATCTCTGTGGAAGCGCTGATGATGGGGATGAGACTGGTGTATCGACTGGTGGAGTTAGGAGGGAAATAGATCACAGCTCATAGCTGATAGCTGATAGCTCATAGCTGAAAGCTGATAGCTCATAGCTGAGAGCTAAAACGCGGAGAGGGCGGGATTCGAACCCGCGGTGAGGCTGAAACCCCACCCTCGCTTAGCAGGCGAGTGCCTTAAGCCAACTCGGCCACCTCTCCAGTTGTACAGTTTAAAACTTAAAACTAAAAGTTTAAAGGTTAAAACGTTTGACAGTAACGTCTGCAATGTTTATCTTTTAACCAGCGAACTCTACCGCGGAGGACGAGGGATTCGAACCCCCAAGGCTCAGAAGAGCCGGCGGCTTTCAAGGCCGCTGCCTTACCATTAGGACTAGTCCTCCTGAACAAAACAAAGCCATTACAGTATAACAACATAATAAACAGCTTGATTTAGTGCTGAGCAAATAATATAAACAATCAAAAAGGGAAAGTCAAGTCTTTCAACGACTGAGCATTGATGAAAATCGTTTATAAATACCTCATATTTGAATTCATTCCGCCCTTCTTTTACGCATTCTGCCTGATCACCGTGATCATCCTGATGAATCTCATAGTGCAGATGCTAGGTAGAATTGCGGGCAAAGGGCTGGATCCCTACGTCGTGATGGAGTTCTTCTTCCTGAACATGGCGTGGATCGTAGCATTGGCGGTTCCGATGGCTGTGCTCATAGCTACGTTGACCGCTTTCGGACGGCTTTCCGCAGAAAACGAAATCACAGCCTTGAAGGCTGCAGGCGCCAGCCTCTGGCAGCTCATGATCCCCTTTTTCCTTGCCGGCGCAATACTCTGTTACCTGCTGATTGAGTTCAATAACCGCGTGCTGCCCGACTTCAACCACAGAACCAGAGTACTATCCGGTGACATTCACCGCAAAAAGCCCACTTTAGCGCTTGAAGAAGGCACCTTTATCTTCGATCTGCCTAAATACGTTCTCTGGGCACAGCACATCGATCAGAAGCAGTCTCATCTAAATGAAGTTGTAATCTACGATAATTCCAATCACAATCACCCCACGGTCGTATCGGCGAAAGATGGAGACTTGAGTTTCGTCCGAGCTGAGGAAGCATTCCATCTGCAACTTTACGATGGAGAAATTCACCGCCGAGATTTGAAAGATCCCGCGTATTATCAACGAACTAACTTTGAACGATCTATGGTGCGTATCTCTGCTCCGAATATGGTCTTTGAACGGCATGAAAGCGGATACCGATCTGATCGAGAACTGTCTGCGCCTGCTATGTGGCGGCAGGTGCAGGAGATGAAAGCATCCGACCCTGTCAAGAATAAAAGGAAAATCAATTCGTTCAAGGTAGAAGTTCATAAGAAGTACTCTATACCATTTGCTTGTCTGGTCTTTGTTTTGATCGGCGCTCCCTTAGGCGTACGCGTGCATAGAGGAGGTTTGGGAGTTGCCGCAGGTTTAAGCGTTGTTTTCTTCCTGATATACTGGGCGTTTCTGATCGGGGGCGAGGATATGGCAGACCGAGGAATTATAACTCCGGCAATGGCGATGTGGGCGCCAAACGTATTATTAACCGGCATCGGTATTTATCTGGTCAGGCGGACTGTCCGCGAAATGCACATTCTCGATTTTGGAGCGTTTCTCCGGATATTTAAGAAAAACTCGTGATCCACAGCACATCCTTCAATGTAAAAGCTGCTTAAATTATAACATCTAAACCAGGTATGAATAATCGCGTACAATCAGTAAAAAGTCCTGCCATAATATCGCTTACAGTTATCTTTCTCTTGCAGTTTCTATCAGGCTTTTCTGTGCAAGGAGAGGTTCAGAACGACACCATCGCAGACGTTGAAGCCTTGAAGGCATCCGCGGAGTCTATACGCGCTAACGTTTTCAGCCCGGTATATTTCAAACGCGGAGATGATGCGCTTCAGAAAGCCATAGATGATTTATCAGCCGGCAAAACACAGAAACGCATCCAGAAACAGCTTTCAGTCGCAGGTGAATCTTTTAAAAGAGCCATCGCCGCGGCTGATAATCTACAGTCTGTCTTCCCTGATCTGATTGTGGCATACGATGCATCTATGACTGCAAAAGCCTTCGATCTATCTCCAGAAACGCAGGAAAAAGCGCAGAAGCTATTCGATAAAATCGTTGCAAAGGTTGAGAAGGGGGACATTGAGTCAGCACGAAAGAACAGCGCTGAAGCAGTCCGGTTGTTTAAACTGGCTGAATTAGAGTCAATCACACTACGGATTCTACAGCCTGTATACGACCTGCGGCAGGCGGCTGAATTGGCACAATGTCCAGTAAATACGCCCGGTCTTTTCACGGAGGCAGCCGAAGCAGTAGAAGAGACTGAAACCTTCATTGAACAGAATCGCTATGAATTTGAAACCGCCGGTAAAATGGCGGATGAAGCTGGTGAAATCCTATCCCACGCGGTTTACTTAAGCAATTGGATCTCCCGATTGAAGGAGAACCCAACTGGCTGGGAAGATGTAATTCAGCAGTTTGAATGGTACGTCGAAGATATCAGCGCCTCGCTGCATTTGTATCCCGATCTCAATCAGGATATAAGTATCGCAGTTGAAACTATTCTGGCTGCGATCCGCAGCCTCCAGGATGATCGACGTTACCTGCAAGAGGAGTTAGCTCAAAGGGATGAGAGAATCGGGTCCCTCGAAGCGGAGACCAATTCAATCCGAGGACAGAGCGGCAAATATCTTGCTGAGTTAGAACAGAAGCGGAGAGAGATCCTCGGAAAGCAGCGTTATGAAGAAAAAGTTGCCAGAGTAACTTCCCTCTTTTCCGAAAACGAAGGAATCATCGTAAGAGCGACCTCGGGTCAAACTGATAAGATCATCATCCGGTTGACCGGATTGAATTTTAAGTCGGGATCTTCTGAGCTTAATCTGGGAAATTTCGACGTGTTGACCAAGGTGCAGCATGTTATTCGCGAATTTCCGATGAGACACATTGAGGTACAAGGTCATACGGATTCAAAGGGAAATGATAATACCAACCTGATACTTTCAGAAGACCGCGCCCGGGCAGTCAAAGACTACCTTGTCGCCAATATGAATCTCCCGGAAAACCGCATTACAGCAGCAGGATTCGGCGAAAGCAAACCCTTAGCCACGAACGAAACGGCGGCGGGACGAATGCAGAACCGCCGCATAGAAATTGTTCTCGAGTGAATACATTCTGTAGAATTTAATAAATACATTAAAGAGAAACCAGGTATGTCCGGATCAGAAAAAATACTGACAGGCAGCGAATTCTACGATCAGTTGGTCAGTGATTACGATCAGATGATAAACTGGGAATCCCGCCTGCAACGGGAATCTCCCTTTTTTGAAAAAATCATTGCAGATCATCAAATAAACAGTATCGTCGATGTGGCATGCGGCACTGGACGACATTGCTTCCACTTTGAAACGCTTGGTGTTGAAACCATCGTCGGCGTCGATCCAGCCGAGAAGACTTTAGCTCTCGCCCGGTCACGCGCGATAGCGACAGGCAGCGAAATTAAATTTATACAAGCATCATTCGGCGATGTGGCGGAGCGCGTTTCAGGGCGTTACGATATGGTCTGCGTTCTCGGAAATTCCATTTCACATCTACTGACTTATGATGATATGGAGAGATGCCTCGAAAACTTCAGGAAACTACTCAACGAGAGAGGTATATTACTGATCCATCTGGTGAATTGGGAAGCACGAATTGCAAAACAGCAGCGATTCTTTAAACCACAGAGCCATACCACATCGAAAAGCGAGAAGCTCTTCTTCCGTTTCTACGATTTCCATGATGAACTCGTCACCATGAATCTCGCCATCTTTCAGGCAAGCGAGTCCCCCGCGAAATACTGGTCGCATCGCATCATATCGACGACACTGCGTCCCTGGAGCCGTGAAGTCCTGCGCATGGCTGTCGCCGACGCCGGTTTGGAAGTCGGACAGGAATTTGGCGGAATGGATCTCTCCTTCTTTAATCCCATAGAATCACCGGATTATATATTTACGGCAAATAAAAAGTAATAAAAAAATATCATTGCTTCGGCGGATAATAAATCCAAACAGATCCATAAAAAAGGGGTTGTCCCAAAAGTAACTTTTATGGTCATTGCGAGGAACGTAGTGACGTGGCAATCTCTTATTTTACAAACTATTAAAGATTGCCACACTTCGTTCGCAATGACAGTTTTAAGGCTTTTGGGACAGCCCCTTTTAATTTATATACTCGATGTAACTCGCTCTTTTACTTCAGCAGGAACGCTTTTTTCGTGTGAACGAATCCACCGGCTTTCATCTGAACAAGATATAGACCGGATGCGATATTCGGAGCATCCCATTTGATGGTATGATAACCGGCTGAGAGACTCTGATCTATAAGCGTGGTAACCCGGCTGCCCAGGATGTTATAGACATCGATCCTTACATTAGCCGCTTCAGGCAGACCAAACTGCAGCTGAGTACTCGGGTTAAACGGATTCGGGAACGGCGGGTCAAGGAAGAAAACGGCGGGTAGGGCTTCGGTAACCATTTCTGCATCTTCCCAGCCTGTAGTTGACCACCCAATCATATCGGATAGAAATCCATCACTGCCGCCAACGCCAATCTTCTCAAATGGGAACTCGTCCTGATGGATGACTGTTGCTGATTGATAATCGCCCGTGCGTAGAATGTACAGATAGATCCCTTCCGGCGCACTCTCCGGAATAGGCTGCGTGAGCGTTCGGCTAAGGCTGCCTCCTACAGGCATTAACAGATCCGTGCGCGAAAGAAGAGGACCGTAGAGGCTGCCGTTGGGAAGAATTAAATCAACCCAGACGTCGAATCCGACAGGATCCTGTATATTATTCACAATATCCACCTGATAATCGAACGATCCGCCCGCGGCAGCGATGATAATGGGAGGATCCGCAGGTGTCAAGGTAACAGTGAGATCATGGCTGTCGCCCAGCATCCTCGACATAATGTCAGGGAATTGGATACCATAAATGACTGGAATATCCATTTCGGGGATGGCATACTGAGTCATGGATTCAGAGTAAAACGTGCCCGGCGAAGGAGAAGGTGAATGGAATGCGCGAACGTAAATCCAGCCATCAGAATCGGGCGCTGTGCCAGGAAGAATGAAATTACCATCGGACGGTGCTCCGCCAGTGGCGCCAACTTCGCATAGACCGATCAGGATATCATCATCGGTCGGCATACCGTTCTCACCAGGATCGTCCATACCGTCGCCGGCAAAATCCCAAATAAGATGCATCACCGAACCGCTTTCAAGCGGCTGTCCGTTTTCATCTGCGACTACACCGAAGAATCCTGCGGCGTAATTCGTCGCTGTCATCATATAGGGCTGGGCGTTCAGAAGGGAAACCAGCGAAAAGATCAAGAACGCGCTGAATAGAATCCTTCTCATTGTGAACCTCCTTTCGCTCCACTGGATTTGACAATTCTCTCTGTGGGAACCGGCGGCATTTTCATATGTTTCAATCCGTCAAATTTGGGGAAAATTATCGGTTCATGACGGGAATCAAGACTCTCTGGATTGGGTTGCGGGAAAATATTCCAATCGAAGCCGGTATGCCCCGGCGCAACGTAAATCCAGTATCCGGCTAATGGGACAAAATCGGTCAGACCGCCCTGCCATTCATCCGATCCATCTTTCCAGGCATAGGAATAGCTGTTTGAAGCCGCGTTATAACTCAGGATCAAATCCGAAAGGAAAAGATACATTCCGCCTTCGAACTCATCCAGACCGGAAGTGGCAATTGGAGAAGTCGCCGCCCAGACTGAACCTACGGCGTTGTATCCGGGATTCATCTGCCCCATGCTATAGGTGGGTACTTCTATGACATTGCCATAGGCAACGATGGACTGAATTGCCGGGTGATCTTCCTGAACGTATATCCAGTAGCTTTCCGCCTCAGACAATTCCGAAAACTGACCAGCCCAAAGGTTTGTGTTAGTGTTAAACCAGGCAGTCTGAAATTGTGCAGATGATGCGTCCCACCTGAGTATCTGGTCGGATTGTGCCGCATTTGTAGCGCCGGTCAACTGATCTCCGATCACCATATCTAAAGATTTGTCGTTGGGCAGCAGAGGAAACGAAATGTGATTAAACCCATGCTGAACGTCAAATCGCCAGTAACCCACCGTGTTCGAAGGTCCCGATTCAATCGCTGAACTAACGCACGGAAACGATAAAACGCCTGCGACCATTATTAAAACGAGTATTCTGCAGGTCATAACCTCTCCAGACTTGAGCATATTCCACCAATTTATATTTTATACAATATAATACATATATATTGAAAAAGCAAGTAAAAAAATATTTCCTCGATCTTTTTATGTTAAGATGCTGCCTTAAGGTAAAAAAGTACCTTAGGGGGCTGTCTTAAAAGGGATAATGTCATTCTGAGCAAGCCGAAGGCGCAACGCTCCGAAGGAGTCCCTATGGGAAAGAATCTCTTGTTTATCTTAATTTTATGATTCTTTCGAGACTCTTCGTTTCACTCAGAGTGACCCTTTTAGGACAGCCCGATTGGGATTCTTTATTTCCCACAACGTACCCTACTCTATTCCATATACTCCTTCTACCAGATGCCACTCATTACCTATCTCCAGCGGGAAAGCGCCTTCACCTCCTTCAACTAAATAATCATTCAGTACCAGCGAACGTATGGTATCATCGCCGGCGAGGTGAACCGTGCTGACGATGCCTATATCTTCAGCAAGCAGCAGCGATCCAAGCACTTCTCCAGAATCCGGATCGCTGATCTCATACAAATATGCCGGGAAAGTTCCTGCCGGGACAGTGATTACAAGACTGTCTGTTACCGCTATCAGATTCTCTCCTTCTCCCACCCATGAAGACCCGGTTGCAGGATGAACAGGACTGAAAGATACATCTTCGATATAGATCGCTTCTCCCGGCTGCTGGTAGCCTTTTAAAATGACGGTGTCGCCGTCGATATAGTAAAATTCACTCTCTATCAGAATATCATCCTCATAATAATCAAGAACATAACAGGTCTGATCAACGATAAGCGCTTGTGACTCAATCGTGAAGCGCCAATCAGAAACTGGAGGCTGTGTCGGCAGCGGCTCCGAAAGATCATCACCGGTCTCACAGGACGACAGCATGATGCCTGCACAGACGATCAATAAAACTGAGAATTTGTAATATAGTGACGTCTTCATTATATTCCCAATTACCCTCTTTAAAGCCATTCAACCTCCACTTCGCTCCCTTTTACCACTTCTCTCGTTCCGCCCGGAACAAGTATAAAGCCGTCTATCCCTTTTAATGCGGAAAGTCTCCCCGAACTGTAATTATCCGCCGGAACGGCTTGCAGCCGTCCATCGCTGCGGAGCAGTTCAGCAGCCACAACCTGAAACCTCTCGCCCTTGACGGGGAAAGAAGCAGCCAATTCTGCTTTTTCTCTGACCGGTTTATAGATTTTTCCCATCAGCAGTGATAGCAGTCTTTTCCCGTAGAGATGGAAAGTCACCGCCACTGATACTGGATTGCCGGGCAGCGCTAAAAGCCAGCACTCACCGATTCTGGCAATCAAAGTCGGTTTTCCCGGTTTGACAAAGACCTTGTGGAATAGAAGTTCTCCGCCGAGCTGTTCAACGATGCCCGGAATGAAATCAAAATTCCCCATAGATACCGCGCCTGAAGTGATCACCACGTCATTCTCACCGCACAAACTCGAAATAACAGGCGCTAACTTTTCGGGATCGTCTGCCAGGAAAGGCAGAATGCCCGGATCAGGCAGTCCGAAGGAAACAATCATGGCGCGCAGTGTGGTATCGTTTGAGTTGTATATCTGTCCGGGTTGAAGTGTTTCTCCGGGTTGACGGATTTCAGAACCGGTGGCAAAAAGGGCAATCTTCGGGCGGGGATGTACTGGAATATCTGTTAACCCAAGGCTGGCGACAATTCCCGCTTCTATCGGCTTTAACGCATAACCCGCGGGAAAGACAATGTCGCCCTTTCTAATGTCGTTGCCCACCGGTCTCACCTGATCACCCTTTGGAGGAATGCTGGAAACGGTAACATGATCTCCATTGAACTCAAGATCCTCAACTTTAATCACACTGTCAGCGCCTTCGGGGAGAGCCGCTCCGGTCATGATCCGGTAGGCATGGCGCGGTTTTAACGGTTCGTCAGCCGGTTGTCCCGCCGGTATAATGCCCTGAATCTGAAGTTTCACGGGCAATTTTTCCATGAGGTCGGCGATTCTAATAGCAATCCCGTCCATCGCAGATGATGCAAAATTGGGGATGTGAAATGCCGCTGTCATATCTTCGGCAACAGCGCATCCCACTGCATCAAGCCCGGAAACTCTTTGCACCGGGAGAGGCTCAACGGCGCTGTCGATCTTCAGTAATGCCTCATCTAAGCTAATCATTTCTGTTTTCAATTCGTTTCGATCTCTATAGAATCCCCAGCCTTCACAGCGCCGGACTTGATAACTCTGGCAAACACACCCTCCCGCGGCATGATGCAATCCCCGACTGCTTCTTTGATCGGGCAGACGTCGTGGCACTCTTTCCCGATCTGAACAACTTCCAGTCTGGCGTTCTCGCCTATGCGTAAAACTGTTCCGACCCTAATATTACTATAACCTAATCCTGTGGTAGTAATATTCTCAGCAAAATCCCCTGGCGAGATGGAAATATCCGGGTGATACAGCTTGCTGAAGCTTTCAAATGGCAGTAAAGATACTGGTCGATCCGTAGCGCCGTGAGCGTCGCCGATAATCCCCAGTTTTATGTCTAATTCCACACCGGGTACGTTCTGTTTCTTCTGCCCCTTCTCTGCCGATATCGACAGACGATAGACAATCCCTTTTTCCATCTTAGTATCTATTCCTCGTTTTCCCGCTTCCATGCGCCGCTTCGTCCGCCCTCCTTTTCAAGGAGGCAGATCTGTTCGATGACCATGCCGCGGTCATTCGCTTTCCCCATGTCATAGATGGTCAGCGCCGCAATAGCCGCAGCAGTCAGAGACTCCATTTCAACGCCGGTCGATGCGCGGTTCTCTACTTCCGTTTCGATTACGATAATATCCGGTTCTTGGAATTCGACGTCAACTCTGATATGCGAAATAGGAATAGGATGACAGAGCGGTATCAATTCTGCCGTTCGTTTTGCCGCCTGAATACCGGCGATACGCGCTGCTGCAACAGCATCGCCTTTCTCCAGGGAATTATCCTGCAGCTTTTTAAAAAGCTCGCTGCTTACGCGTACCTGCGCTTGCGCCTTTGCCCGGCGCAAAGTTTCCGGTTTGTCACCGACATTCACCATGCGGGCTCTGCCATTTCTGTCCAAATGCGTTAAATCTGACATATTACGGATCCGGTTGTTCGCCTCTTATAAGGGCCACGGCATGAGGCATCGCGGGGAGAATCACTGCTAAGTTCTCCAGCGCTCCTTTGGGACTGCCGGGCAGATTGACAATCATAGTGCTACCTGCGATACCTGCCACAGCTCTCGAAATCATGGCATGAGGTGTTATTTTCAGCGATGATGCCCGCATCGCCTCTTCAAACCCGGGCACTCTGCGCTCGATAACCCGCAGAGTTGCTTCCGGAGTAACATCGCGCGGCGCTACTCCCGTGCCGCCGGAAGTAATCAGCAGATCAAACTGCCCGGAAGCCACCCGCCTCTTCAACCAACCGGAGATAATTGCCTGATCATCCGCACAGATTTCAACGTCAGCAACGTCCCATTCAGCCTTACGCAACAACTCTGAAATTACACTGCCGCAACTATCCTCTCTCTCCCCGGAAGCAGCGCGGTCTGAACAGATTAAAATGGCGGCTCTTTTCGTTTTACTCACAGCTACCCTCCCACCGCCGCAATACAGGGTCGATGGCAGACTGTCTCGATATCATGAACAGGAACAGTTCCGATTTTGCGTTTCTTCGCTAAGAAATCCTTGACATCTTGAATGATCTCTTCATTTGATAGACCGCCGCGCAACGCTTGACGTAGATCCAGACCTTCCGAATTATACAGACAGCTAAGCAACATTCCCTGAGCGGTAATACGAAGACGGTTGCAAAACGCACAAGCGGGCTGGCTCACCGAAGAAATCAATCCAATCCTGCCGGGAGCATCAGCGAATGAGTAGATTCTCGCGGGTCCTCGGGTATCATCCTTACCGGGCTCTGCTTCCTTTAAATCCGGCAATAAAGACAAGACTTCACGACCTGACAGCAAGTCGGATGACCGCCATTGAACCTGCTTAACCGGCATCAGTTCAATAAAGCGAACGTCGATCGGATACCTCCGTGTCAACCTCGCAAATTCCACCACTTCATCATCGTTAACGCCCTTTTGCAGTACCACATTCAGCTTGACTATTTCAACGCCGGGGTGTTTAATCGATAGTTCGATCCCATCCCAGACCTGCTGCCAGCCATCGACGCCGGTAATCATGCGATAACGGGAAGGACTTAAAGTATCCAGACTGATATTGATGCGCCTGACGCCAGCCTCAACCAGAGGATCGAGCCACTCAGCCAATAGAAGACCATTTGTCGTGATCGCAAACCGTATCGTTGACTGTAATGGTGACAACATCTCAAGTATCGCATCTATGCACCGCCGGATAAGTGGTTCTCCACCAGTCAAACGCACTTTACGGACGCCTTCTGCGGTGAAGATTCTCACCAGACGTTCGATCTCCTCGGGGCGCAGAATCAGCTTCCGGTCAACAGGTTTATATCCGCCTGGCGGCACGCAGTATTTGCAGCTCAGATTGCAGCGATCGGTTAAGGAAATCCTCAGGTATGTATGTCTACGTCCGAAAGAGTCTTTCAACATATATGTAATTCACTATTCATTCTTTTTACAATATAAATAAAACTTGAGGCAAATACAACCGATCAGAGTTATAAAACGCAAAGAGCGGATTTGGTTATTACCGCATCCGCTCTTCACAAGTTTCACAACCCTGATTTGTAACTACTTGATCAGGACAATCTTTCTGACTGCGCTTAATTCTCCTGCTTCAATATGACAGAAATAGATGCCTGATACGCATTCTGAGGCATCAAAGACCACATCGTGGTAACCAGCTTCATGCCAGCCATCGACTAATTCGGCTACCTTTCTACCGGATATGTTATAGACAGTCATGCTGACATAGCCCGCCTCAGGCAGATCATAGCGAATAGTCGTAGTCGGATTGAAGGGATTCGGATAGTTCTGTTGTATCGTGAAGGCGCTGGGAATCAGAATCTCTTCAGGTATTTGAGTCCAATCTTCAAACGATTCACCACTGCTGACCCAATCCTCAATCCACTCATCACCGCCAGTGGTCAACTTCACAAAATTGAAGTTGTCCTCATCCCATACCCGATCGGGATAGATACCGATGTAGGCATGATATATATAATCACCCGCAGGAGCCCTGCCGGGCACGGTTTGACCCCTGTCACGCGTTCCCGCAAAACCTAAGGGTAAAGTCACGTTTACAGGCCCGATCAGCGGACCGCTGGTAATTCCGCCGGGTCCGGTAATGTCACTCCAGAAATCGCAATTCTGCACCAATGTGCTTACGTTGGCGACGTTGACCTCAAAATCGAAACTTCCGCCTGCCGCAGGTATTTCTATCGGAGCACCATAAGGCGTTAACGTAACTATAACGTCAGGCTGACCGCCACTCTGGTTGGTAGTGTAAGTTATGGTTCTGCGCTCTTCGACCGGGAAAGCGCATTCGTCATAGTTGCCGTTGTATCCATACTGAATTCCGTCTGTTTCCGACTGATCTTCGATCCCGAAGGTGCCGATAGCAGTGTTCGTAATGGTTTCATACTGCACCAGTATCACGCCATCACCGGTAGTGGTGGGATAATGAGCAGGATCGAACAGTATCACCTGGAAAGTCTCGCGGATATCCGGTGTGTTGTAGTGTGGAACGTTGAACCATTCGACGATAAATCTGTTCTCGATATCATCGTAATAGGTGCAGACTTCAGTAAATGTCTGTGTCGGATCGAAGTTACACCAGAAGGGAGCTATCATGGCGCCGGGACCGTTGAGGCTCGGTATGCCGGAGTTGAAGAAAGTGGTGGATGTAGTGTAAGACAATGCCAGCCATCCGTTAGTGCAGATGTACACCTGCGAAGCATCCTGACCGTAGAAGGTAAAGGTGAACGGAAGATTCATCGAGAATGTCTGGTTATTAGTTGTGAAGTTCAACACGCTGCCAGCTCCTCCCACGGCGGGAGCTATTTCAGTCCAGTTGAATGGATGACTCTCTCCCCCATCCTGATCATCCCAGGCATAGTACCCGTAATTATCAGGACCGACCGGGAGATTTTGCAAACTGCCAATCCAAACTCCGAAAGTGTCGGTCATCGTGAATCCATACAGCGCGGTCATGTCCATATTGAATAGAACCGACGTATTGGGAAAGATAGCAGGATCCGCGGTGACCACGTAAGTCATAGTTTCCGTTGCTCCGGGCGGCATATTACCATATATACCGGGATTGCCGGTTATCGAAACCAGCGGCTCGTTTGTAGTCAGAACCATTTCGACGTTCTCAGCGAGATAGTGACCTGAATTTTCGATGGTGAGCAGAAGATCAATCGTTTCACCAGGGTCGAGCAGACCGTTGTTGTTTCCAAATGGGTCCTCGATCTCATATTCGAAAAGCTCCAGCACAGGTGAGTTCACAATCAGTTCAAAATAAGATTCCCAAACGTCCCCGCCCGATACTGCCTGGATGGTGAATTCCACCTCATGTTCATCTGGAGTTGAAACGTCCGACTGCACCTGGAAGCCGTCAATCACGGTTATCGAATCACCTGCATTGAAATCGCCATAGAATTCCGAGCCGTCAATGATGCTCACAAGCGGGTCGCTTGAAGTCAGAGTTACGTCCACCGCGGTCGCCGGAAGCGTTCCAAAATTCTTCATTTCAATCGAAAGGTCGATTGTCTCGTTGAAATCCCACTGACCGTTGTTATTCCCTGACACGGCATCGTTGATATCGCAGTCGTTGAAAGCGACATAAGCTGTATTGACAGCGACAACCGGGATATCGGCGATATAACGGTTGCAGTTTGCCTTGGTGACAGTAAGCCGCAACGGAGTTCCCGGCACCGGCGGCGGCATGAGGATCGTTACCGGCGATCCGGCGCCTTCCGCTGATCCGATATATTCGCCATCAAGACTCAGACCGATAAAGGAACCCACCTCAGCAGTAACGGAGATTTCGGTTGCTCCGGCTAAAATCGAATCGGGGTGAGTTACAGCTAAATCCTCCGGCATTTCTGAATACAGAGTCAGGAAAACGTCACCGTGATGGTGAAAGAGATTATAGGTTACTTCCTTGCTGTCTGGGTTGTAGGGCCAATTTGAGAATTCGAGGAAGTATTTGCCGTTTACATTACCGAATGCGGGTCTGCAGTCGGCTTCCGGTTGAAAGCTCGGTCCATAGTCTGGCATAAAATTGGGCCACATGCTGTCCCATACGCCCCAAACAAACGTATCGTTCACGAATGAATACGATACTTCCGATGCCGCCATGACTCCGACAGCGCCATACTCCATTCTGTGGAAAGCCTCTGCGAAGCTCTCTATATCGGCGTTATACTTTCCCGTTAAGCAGTTGATAGAGAAGACATAGGGATACATATCATTGCTGAGATCGGCAAGGTCCGAGTTGTGATATGCGGGGGAAGACCAGCCGTTGACTTCACCGTGGTCGCGATGGACTATGAGGAAGGCACCGGAATTAAGGTCGTCATTGATCCGGGTCGCATTGCCGCCCCAATCCGTCAGGTGTGAGGGCGTCTCCGGGATATACCCCAAACCGCTCGGACCGAAAGCCTCAACTATCATCCAGGTATTTGGATTGGTTGACCAGACATCGGGAGGTCCTGCAGCGCCAGCGTATTCACGCACTGGATTTTTCCCTTCCGCATAATGGAAATATCCCCACAGAATGTCCGCGCAGAGGATAAACCAACGGTCATTCTGCCATCCACCGGCTACGCAGGGCTCGTCATAGAAACCGGGATCCGTGTAAGGATTGCGCTCGTAATCAAGCATTTTTCCTATCATCGAAGCCAGATCGTTCTCATCTTGAGCGGTGATCCTGCCCACATACAGGTCGGGCAGGTAATCGCCGCCGATGTCTGCGTACATATTATCGGATACGCAGTAATCGTCATAGATAGGCGCATCGATGCCATACATATCGCCTGTACTCTGATAATCGGACAGAAGCAGAACCGCCACCGGCGGTATGTCCCAGGTAAAATAAGCATTGTCAATATAGTTTTCAATCAGTCCCGCGTCATTCCCGCCAATGTCGTCTATGGTGACGACGCCCGTCAGTATTCCCTGTTCATTGCGCCACCTTTTCAAGGAATCAGCCCAGGAAATAAAGGCGGGATCATCGGGAACGATTATCAGGTATTCCACGTTTATATCTTCATCCGTCTGTCTGACAGGATTGAAATTAACTTCGGGCAAAGACGCACAGTTGAGCACATGCTGTTTGATCACCGGTTCCCAGAAACGGTTACGCAGTCTATCCTCGCCAAATTGTCCCCCGCCGAAGAAACGCACGCGCAGCCTGATGTCAACATAGACCGTAAGATCGCGGGTAACCGGATTATATTGAAAGGGTGTAACCCCCAGCGTGACCACGTCAACGCCGCGCATCTTCTTCAGTTCGCCAACTGCAATTGGTTCCGATGGATAGTCAGCGTTGGTATTATAGATTTCTATATTTTTCTCAATGACCAAAGGCGATTTATCAGTATCCCAGGGAATCTCAAAAGCAGGCGCTATGTCAATGTCATGGAATACTTCGGTGCGAAGCTCCAATACCTCCAATTCAACCTGTGCTCCCTGAGGAACGGCGATATACCGCGCAGTCCCGGGGAGATTAGGCGCGCCAGCTTCTCCAGGCAGAAACATACCGGGAAGGTTGACATAGAAGCACCTTTCTCCATTGACCATCAACTCAGTTAAACTCATTTCGCTCACCGAGAAAACCAGTTCAACACCGGATCTGTCTTGCTGAACCAGATTAAAGCCATCGTTGCCCCAGTTTCCTTCAAAGCTGATGCTTTCGGCGGAAGCGCTAAAGGCAGACAGCAAGAAAGGGATCATAACTGCTGTCATCACTAAAGTTATGCGTTTCATGTCAACTCCACATTGTGTTCTATCTTTGTTTTTTGTAAGTTCTCAGATTATTATAAGATAGTCAAAATTATTGGCAATATCAAGCATTTTTTAAAATAACGAAATTTTCATGAAATATACGACACTGAAAGCTGCTGGCGCCAATCAGAAAGCGACCTTTTTTTCAATAGCCTATGCAAAAAATTTCAGTTGATTTCCGCTTTACAATAGCCTATCTTATGACAGTTATTATTCATGCAGCAGGAATCTTATGGCGGGACGCATACCACAGGACATTATCGACCGCATCCGCGAATCTACAGACATCGTCGATTTGATATCCGGCTACGTCAAACTCGAGAGAAAAGGCGGCAACTACTTCGGTCTCTGCCCCTTTCATCCGGAGAAAACGCCTTCGTTTTCCGTCCATCCGGGGAAAAACATCTTTCACTGCTTTGGCTGTGGCGCCGGCGGTAACGCTTTCACCTTCCTGATGGAGCATGATAAACTGAGTTTTACTGAAGCGGCGCGAGAGTTAGCGCAGCGAGTCGGCATTGAAATTCCAGAAGATAAACAGGCTCCTGAGCATACAGATAAATTCGATGCTCTTTACCGTGCCAATGAATTTGCCGGCAATTTCTTCAGCCGCTGCCTGTGGGAAGGCAAAGGCGAAGAATTCGATAAAGCGCGCGGTTATCTTGAAGAGCGCGGCATCAGTCCGGATCTTGCCAAATCTTTCCAGCTTGGATATGCCCCCGACCGCTGGGACGGATTGATCAAGGGGATTAAACAACTTGGTCAGAACGGTCCACCCATTCAGGACTATATCGACGCAGGCTTATTACAAAGCCGTGAAAACCGTACCTTCGACCGTTTTCGCGGACGGTTGATGTTCCCTATTCTAAATCTGTCCGGGAAACCGGTGGGATTCGGAGGTAGAACCTTAAAAGGGGATGCTGAAAAAGCAAAGTACATCAATACCCAGCAAACTCCGATATACAATAAAAGTTATATCTTATATGGTCTCTATTTAGCGCGGGAGCAGATCAGAAAAAGAGGCGAATGCGTCATCGTCGAAGGATATACTGACATAATGCGCCTTCACGAAGGCGGATTCACGCACTCTGTTGCTTCTTCAGGCACCGCGCTAACCGTGGATCAGGCACGGATTCTAAGGAGATTTTGCCAGCGCGTTATTCTGGTCTTCGACGGCGACAGCGCCGGTTCGCACGCCTCGCTGCGTGGCGGAGACGTGCTTTTGGGAGCTGGATTGGATGCTAAAGCCGTGGGACTGCCGGGCGGACACGATCCGGACAGTTTCATCCGTGAAGAGGGAGCAAGTGCTTTTGGCGAGCTGCTGGAAAACGCCGGCGATCTTATCAGCTACAGAATTGATCTCTACCGCAGCGAAGGCAGATTGATGGACGTTCCTTCACGCGCTACCGTGGCGCGTGAACTGCTCGATACGTTAGCGGTTATACCCGATCCCATTAAAAAGGAGATTACTGCCCAAGATGCGGCAAAACAGATCGGGGTGGCGGCGGATACGCTGCTGCGTGAACTGGGGCGGATGCGTTTTTCAGCGCGGCGCCAAACGGATGAGCAGACGCTCTCGGAAGACCCATTTGGGAAATACCCCATTAAAGAGAGAGCTTTAATCGAAGCATTGATCCGCTGGAAAGAGCTTCGTCAGCCGACCTTCTCCGAGATTTCCTCACAGGATTTCCAACATCCGGGATTGGCGCGAATCGCCGCTCATATAGAAAAAGCCTGGATTGAGGGAGAAGAACCGGAGGGAGAAGAGTTAATAGATGAAGATGCACCCTTAGAAGACGCCAGTTTCATCGCTTACGCTCTTTCCCAGACAGAATCCTTAACCAATCCCGACATCGATCCGAAAGCGATGCGCCGCTATGATGATTTTAAGGTTGCTCAGGACTGCCTGTGGGATATTGTTGTAAGCAGGCTGGACAGCGATGAACAGGAATTAAAAGCTGATTTACTCAAGAATGAGAACATAGAGAAGGTGCTCGAAGTACAGAGTAAAATCAAGGAAAAGAATGAACAGCGCAAAGCAGTGAGGAAGAAAACTTTCTGGGAAATTCCGCCTCATCCCAGCGTGGATTTTTCCGAAGAGGAGCTGCTAAAGATGGTATCGAAAAAAACAGAGAAATAACGCCCGGCTGCCGGGAGAGAAAAAATGAAAAATCCAGAGTTCCGAAGCACAACAATACTGGCTATCCGCCACAAGGGAAAAGCCGCCATCGCCGGCGACGGTCAATTGACCTACGGCGAGGTGATATTGAAACATACCGGTAGGAAGATCAGGCGTCTCGGGGAGGGGAAAGTCCTAGCTGGTTTCGCCGGCGCCGTTGCGGACGCGCTGGCGCTCTTCGAGAGATTCGAAGGACATTTGGAGGCGCATCCCGACGACCTGCGGCGCGCCGCCGTTGAACTGGCGAAAGAGTGGCGCACTGATAAATATCTCCGCAACCTTGAAGCAGTCTTAGCCGTGGTAAGCAAAAAGACAATTCTGATGATCAGCGGTACTGGCGAAGTTGTCGAACCGGATGACGGCATTTTAGCTATCGGTTCCGGCGCGCCGGAAGCTCTGGGCGCCGCGCGATCCCTCATCAAGCATACCAGGATGTCGGCGATTGAGATTGCCAGAGAAGCGCTGCTAATCGCTTCCACTATTTGCATTTACACCAACGACCAAATCACGGTCGAGGAGCTATAAATTGAAAGACAATGAAGCGTTAAAGCCAAAAGAAATCGTTAAAGAGCTGGATAAATATATTATTGGACAGAGCAATGCCAAACGGTGCGTTGCTATTGCTCTGAGAAACCGCTGGCGGCGTCAGCAGGTGGAGGGAGAGTTGCGGGATGAAATCCTGCCGAACAACATCATTATGATCGGTCCCACTGGCGTGGGTAAAACGGAAATCGCACGCAGATTAGCCGGTCTGGCAAATGCTCCTTTCTTAAAGATCGAAGCGTCGAAATTTACTGAAGTAGGTTATGTCGGCAGAGACGTTGAATCCATGGTCAGGGATCTCGTCGATATCGCTGTATCCAAAGCGAAAGCGGATGCCGCCATCGCGGTACAGCCGCAAGCTAAAGCGGCAGTGACTGAAAAAATAATAGATCTGCTCCTGCCCCTCCCTGAAATCGAACCGGATGATGATATAACACCAACGGATAACGTTCCGGCTGTAGTTCACGCCAGAAAGCAGCTCCGTGAAAAACGTGAGAGAACACGTGATAAAATGCGCTCGAAGCTGGAAGAAGGACTGCTCGAAGAGAAGATGATAGAATTGGACGTATCGGAAGATCGCTTCAGCATGATGCAGATATTCAGCCCGGTCGGCATGGAAGAGATGGGTTTGAATATCCAGGACATCTTTGGAGGCATCGTTCCCAAGAAGCAAAAAAAGCGTAAAACGACCATTGCTGAAGCTCGAAAAATTCTCATGCAGGATGAAATTACCAAGCTGATCGACATGGACAAGGTAATCATGGAAGCAGTTGACCGCACTGAGAATCTGGGAATTATATTCGTCGATGAAATCGATAAGATAGTAGGGAATGGCGGCAGCGGTCCTGAAGTCAGCCGCGAGGGTGTGCAGCGAGACATCCTGCCGGTGATCGAGGGCACCAGCGTCGTTACGAAATACGGCATCGTAAAAACGGATCATATCCTCTTTGTCGCCGCAGGAGCTTTCCATGCGAGCAAACCGTCGGATTTGATTCCCGAATTGCAGGGACGATTCCCAATTCGCGTGGAACTTGACTCACTGAGCGCCAGGGAATTCGTGCGTATCCTGACCGAACCGCGCAACGCGCTGGCAAAACAGTACACCGAACTGCTGAAAGCGGAAGGCGTAAAACTCACCTTCACAAAAGATGCGATTAAGGAGATAGCCGCCATCGCAGATAAAGTGAACCGCAATATGGAAAACATAGGAGCCCGCCGACTTCACACGGTCATGACGACACTCTTGGAAGAGCTTCTTTTCATGCTGCCCAAACGGGGTATTAAAGAGGTTTCCATAAAGAGAAGTGACGTAAAAAAGAGCCTCGACAGCATTCTCGACGATGAGGATCTATCGAGGTACATACTGTAACGCAATAAGATTATGTTAGTATAAATAAAGGGGCTGTCCCAAAAGAGGAATATTGAGTCATTGCGAGGAACGTAGAGACGTGGCAATCTCCTGTTTTACAAAACCATAAGATCGCCACACTTCGTTCGCGTGACAATAAATGGACTTTTTGGACAGCTCCTTTTTTTACACTCTGGGCGGGTGACAAATTCGACGGAGATGATGTTTGATTTTTAAACCTGCCCCGCACAAAAGCGACAGATTTCGACAGGTTCGTGCGGGGGATTTGTATTTTCGCCATATTTGTCGTTTTTCATTGTTATTTAATTGTTATTATACGAATTAAGGTGTCCGACATTTTTGTCGGGGTTGACAAATTTGTCGGTTGTCAAGAAATATTTAGTTGCTGGTTGCTGGTTGCTGGTTGCTGGTAAAAAAGATCACGGATGACGCGGATTTAAATGGATTGCGCGGATTTGATTTGGTGTATATTAAGGGTTGCTATATACAATATACAACAATACAAATTGGAAATCAAGAGATTTGTTGGTTATTTGTTATGTGCGAACCACGTAATCATCCGGGACATCCCGACTGTGCGTCGGCACCCTTCGGGTGAAGCTGTCCCGGCCACACACCAGCAGTGCAGTCGCTATCAGGGTCTGTATGAATATCTTCATGATCGTTGCATTTTTCCCAGTAAATGTAGGGTAGACTAAGTGCAGGCGAAGCCGAAGCGTGCCGAAGGCACTCCTTCGGAGCAGTCCACCAGATTCCTTAAAAACAGATCCCCCCTTACTCCCCCCTTGAAAAAGAAAGGGGCAAAAAAAGGGCGCACCGCCATGCACCTACATCTCCGTAGTCGGTGGTCGTCCCCGACGCCGACATTTTCTGGATCCCCCGACAAGTCGGGGGATGACACACTCTGTGTGTCATTTCATCAACACCCCCTTTATGATCTGCTTTTCACCCTTTGCTATCAGTTTAATAATATATATACCGGACGATAAGTCTGAAGCTCGCCAATCGACCGAATAATGCCCGGGCGCTAAGTTATTTTCCCTGTGTTCATGGACTATTCTCCCGTAAATATCGTAAATGGATAATCGAATATCAGAAGGCTTGGATAATTCAAACGGAATGACCGTCGAACTATTAAAAGGATTGGGATAGTTTCGGTGAAGTGTGAAGGAATGAACTTTGGTATAACCCGGATTTATAAATACTCCCGATGACGTTTGCTCCCAGTCGAAAATTTTATTAGGAGTCATGAAATCGTACACCCATGAGCCAGTTATAAAGTTGTCTTTGCCATCTTGATCAATATCTATAAACAGAGAATTGTAATATGCCACGCTATCTAATGAAGCGCTTCGCCATAGACATCGATAATGAGAATTTTCTAATCCAAACAGACGAAGCAGTGTATTATTCTGATTTTGGAAATAAATAACTGTTGTCATTATAGAAGGAGTATCATCAATAATCCCTAATACTGATTCATGAGGACCGTAAATTAAATTGGTGGTATCCTGCCAGGAAGCATAACCAGTGCCAAACCCTGTGGATTCCCAGATAAATGCTGACCCGCCATTGGGGAATAGTCCAGCGGCGAAGAGCTCATTTTCTCCATCAATAACCATATCCATATCTGCGATAACCGGTGTGGCGCAGGATAAGGGGAGTCCCGTATGCAGCCATTGCTGTTGAAAATATGGTGGTCCTGCGCTGTCATAGCGGAAAAACTGAATATCTATTGGATCATAACTCCCAACAGAGCCAAAATTCCCTGATACAATATCAACCGCCCCATCATTATCAAAATCGCCTACGGCTAAACGATTATCTACCCAATCCTGCCAAGTTGACCATATAGGGGTAAAACCATAGGAGTGCCAGGGGTAGGGACTTTTATTTGAAAATTCTTCAACTTGGTACATGGTGGGGGGAGTCAATTCGTAATTCGAAGTGACAAAAGCCAGTTCTAGAATGTTGTCCTGGTCCACATCACATACCTCTACATCGACTACGGCGCGAGAGAAATGAATACTGCAATTCCAGGGAATATATTCGCCCGGCGCTGAGAACTCCCAGATATAGGTGTATTCTCTTGTGTAAATGAGCTCTTTTTGTCCATTCTGATCAAGGTCAGTAATCAATAATTGGGAGAGAATAGGATGGGGTGCTTCAATAGTGTAGAAGGGTTCTTCCATGAAAAGTTCATATTCATCATCTCCGATACTCTTATAAATGAGAATCCAGGCATCAAGGCTATAATATTCCTCTTTCCACCAAGTCACCAGTTCATTAATCCCATCATTATCCAAATCACCAACTGCGCAACGATCCATCCCATAGGGTCGCGGTTCGCTCTCCCAAACTATCTCGAAATCCGCTTCGCTTACGCGGCGGGGGATTTCGGGTTTTGACTGGCTTTTAGGTGTGCCGCTCAGGTCCAGACATCCACCATTATGGCAGAATGTTTTCTCAGAGTTATCCTCAAAGGTCACCACTAAATTATCAATGCTATCCCAGATATTGTCATCGAAAGTGAGAGATTTTATTGGTTGCATGAAGATGCGGGATTGCTGCGGTTCAGGCGTATAGCCTTTTCCCATGAAGAGGAAAATCTCCAGCTTATTGCCGTTAAAACGAGCAATATCTGGATAGCAGTCGCTGTTGTAGTTGCCGCATTGGATATTGTCTGGCGTGTTGCAGTAATCGACCATCCCGTGTTCCATCAGGGACAAGCCGAAGTCGAGAGGTGAAAGGTAGGTTTCAGCTTGGGCAAAGGAGCAGAATACAAGAATAAGCAATAAATATCGGAAATTCATAGCAGCATCCCTAAAAACATGTTTCAATATAACGAACTTCGCTGCTATTGTCAAGTCTTATAATTTTTTTTAATTCATAAAAGCAAGAAATGGCTGCCGCGGCAGCCATTTTCTATGATCAGATTAGTCTTTTTCTGCTATCAGGGCAAAGCGTCAGGGAGCAGCTTGCTTATGAGGTCTTTCATCTGCCAGAACATATACGGCTTCTCAAGGAAACCGTCCGCTCTTTCACGCTGCATCTGAATCTCGGCATCAGACAGTGAAACGCCGCTGATCAGCACGACCGGAACAGGGTGATCGCTCGATTTAACCGCCTCTAAAAGCTCCACTCCTGTCATCTGCGGCATAAATATATCGGTGATTACCAGATCAGGCTTATGCTTTTGAAATAGATCCCACCCTATCTTCCCGTCAGAAGCATGGTATATCTCAAAATCGAGATTACCTAAATAATCCTGCATCAACACGCGGATAGTGTTGTCGTCATCGACAACAAGAACTTTACGGCTCATTACTACACCCCCTATAATAGTTATAATGACCCTATCACATCATGAAATAATAATATGATGGTTCGCCGATATATTGAACCTGCGGACACCTGATCCGCAGAATTAAATCAATTCGTGTCGCTGAGAAAGAATTGTGACCCCTAGGGGACTTGAACCCCTGTTGCAGGGTCGAAAACCCTGAGTCCTAACCACTAGACGAAGGGGCCGTTGAAATTAACGGTCCAAGAAATATAACATTTATTAATCTCGATTTCAAGCTATTTTTATGTAATTGTTCATCGAGTGGATTAGTGGTTTCTGCCGGATATACAATTTCAATGTTCATTGAGAATCACCCGTTCAATCTCAAATCCTTCGCCGGATTTTACCGTGAGTGTTACTTTGTCGCCTTCAACTTCGAGCAGACAGAGATGCGTCAACGGATAAAACTTCTTAACAGTATGCGACCAGGGGGTGTCAGTTTCTTCTTTGTAGAAAGGACCTCCGGCTCCTCCCGTGATGATCTGCCAGATTGGGACGTTATAGTCCGGATTGACCGTAGAATCTATCAGTGCTCTGCTGTAATTATGCTCATGCCCGAAAAATGCAGCCAGAACCTCATATTTACATAAAATCTTCCAGAACCGATCACGCATCTTCAGAATCTCAGGTCTCTCCCCATCCCAGAACATGGCGTCTTCAACGTGAGCGCTGTTAGGGAAAGCCGGTTCATGCAGCGCTACAAAAAGATGCTTTAATCCGCGTGACCTGGCATTCTGCAAATCTTTATCCAGCCAGTCCAACTGCTCAGGTCGTATCACACCTTCCAGCTCACCGGGCAAGTGCGCGACTGAGTCACTCTCGCCTTTCTCCATGTAATTGTTATTAAGCATGACTATATGAGCGTTCCCCCAATCAAAGGAATAGACATTCTCCTTATAAGGAGGAAAGACGGACTGATATGGCTCAGGACCATTCTCGGGATTGACGAAATGCTTCGCAAAAATCACTTCGGAAGCCTCTTCTCCGCTTCTCGGGACAAAATCACGGTAGCGATCCCCCTCGAAAAAACGAAGCGCCAGATCATGGTTGCCCATTCCTTCATAGATAGGAATCAATGAACCAACAGGCGCGATAATCCTCTTCAGCGATCGAAATTCATTCTCCAGTTCAGCGGGATCGCTGACGTACCCGGAAACTAAGTCACCGGGCATAAGGATAAAAGAGACCTTATGCTGATACGTCTGATTCAATAAAGAATTCATTACCGTTTGATTGACACCCTCAACTGATCTGTCTCCGCCTCCGTATGTCGCCCTTGAATCGCTTAAAACGGCGAATCTGAAAGCCTCATCGGATCCGATTTCAGGAGCAGTATTAAACGAGAATTCACGGCTATGGAAAGGGATATCGCTCTCGCTCCAATGTATTCGATAGCGATAAGTCGCAGCAGGGCGCAATCCTGAAACGGGGACTTCAAATTCCTGCTTCACTTCAGGATTTAATTTTGTTAATCCATCTGATTGAATAATCAAATAACTATCTGTCAACTGATCAAACGCCCACGATATGACTGCACTCGAATCAGTTACACAATCTATAAACGGTCCTTCGCAGATCGCAGGAGCGCGAAAGTATCTGCCCTGTTGGTCGCGTGCATAAGAGAAACAGCGGTCATAAGTGTGCTGCTTTTCCCCGAAAAGAATGCACCTGAAACTGAGATCACCTTGACGCTTCTGACGCTGTTGGTTTATATCACAGCCTTTATTTTCAAGCTTGGCAATTTGAAACTTCACTTTGACTGTTGTGGAATTCACGAGTTCCATTTTTCCCCGCTTGCGGAGAACCGGATACCGCAGTTCCAGGTCATCAGGGAATATGCCAATGAATGCTTCACCGCCTTTGCAGGTTTTTTTTGTATTGAATATGACCGTAACAATGCCTTGCGGTGAGATTTCTATGGTGGGTTCTTCAAGGAGAAAGGAATTGGAGTAGAGTTTTTCCTTAAACTTAGGTGCGGTATTTCCGGTATGAGTAATTGCTGAGAAGCTGATGAATGTGAGTGTGAGAGTAAAGAGGAATATTAAACGGCAGCTTTTGGTCATGGCTCTTCCAGAGGCAGAAGGATAGTGAATTTAGTCCCTCTACTTAACTCGCTTTCGACGGAAATCGTTCCTCCGTGAGCTTCGACAATCCGCTTAACTATCGCCATTCCCAGTCCCGTGCCATCTTTCGACTGCGAAAAAAAATCTTTAAAAACATGCGCTTTTGCATCTTCTCCCATGCCAAGACCGTTATCGATGAAGTCAAGCTTGACTTTATCGCCTTTTTGAGAGCACTTAAATGTGAATATTCCGCCGTCAGGCATAGCGGTAACAGCATTTCCGGCAATGTTGAAGAACACGCTTTTAAATTTCTCGCAGTCAATGAAGAGATCTTCCTTGTAGGTTATGGTTTTCTTGAACTTGATATTACATTCTCTAAAATCACGTTCAAGCAACCCTACAACGTCATTAAGCCATTCTTCAAGATTAACATTTGTCGGTGAAATCTTCTGTTCGCCGCGGGCGAATTGGAGGATTTCGTTGACCATATCGACAAGACGGTGGACTTCCTGAGTGATCTTCTCCGCGTATCTCCTGCGCTTGTCGTCCTTAACAGCCTTTACCTCCAACAATTGCGCATAACCGCTGATACAGGTCATCGGCTTTTTAAGATCGTGAATAATCCCGGAAGCCAATCTCCCGACCAGAGATAGCCGCTCCTGCCGAAGTAGTTCTTCCTGCGCCTCTTTGAGGTTCTTAATTGCTTCTGCTAACTGTCTGTTTTTCTTTAATATTGTCTCAGTATAACGACTGTCGCTCTGTCTTAATCCGTGCGCCAGGACATTACTTATTTCGTGAAATACAATCGCATTCTCATCCCTGAGCCTGTTAAAATCATCCCGTGTGAGAACCAGTAATCTGGATTGATCCGCTGCTTTCACAGTTGCCGGTCTCGGACTATCATCGATCAGCCCAATCTCACCAAAGTAATCACCGGCGCGCCCTAAAGTCGCGATGACTTCCGGCTCTTCCAAGGATTCCGAAATGATCTCCACGCTGCCGCTGGCAAGAATGTAAAACGCATCCGGGAGATCATCCTTTCTAAAGACAATTTCCTCCGGCTCAACGGTTTTTTCAAATACCAGCGTGCTTAGAAATTCTAAATCCTCCATCTTCAAGACGTGTAAAAAATCTATCCGTCTTAAGAGATCGAGAACAGTCCTATCAATTGTTAGAGAATCAGCAGCCATGAATTACTATTAATTTCCTGGAGTAGGTAGTGTTGATCGTTAGAATATAAGCACCGCTGCCTCTAATTGTCAATTAAAATTCTGGTTGATTCAGCCTTCCCGCAGAAAACCGTCGATTAGTAGGAAGATAATTATCTTCTCGCTTGACATAGCACTTTGTGCATATTACTTTTTATTTCACACAACGAAAAACTCACTTCCCACACAGCCCTTAGCGTCTCAATGAAAATAATTGATCTTCACCACTGGGTCGATGAACCTTCCAAAGCAATCGAGATACAGAAATCCCTTGCAAGCCGAATTATCCTGGAAGGTAAATCTAATGTTCGATTGACGACAATTGCCGGTGTTGACGTCTCAGGAGTCAGCTCGGTGGGTCCTGTATGGGCGGCGGCGGTTGTCATTAAATTACCTCAATTCGACATTGTTGAGCGGTCGTTTGCCGTATCAACCGTGAATCTGCCTTATGTCCCGGGTCTGCTGTCATTCCGGGAACTGCCGGTTATTCTGGAAGCCCTGAAGAAACTGCAGACGGTTCCTGATCTGATTATTTGTGACGGGCAGGGTTTGGCGCACCCTCGATTCTTCGGTCTTGCTTGCCATTTAGGGCTCTGGGTCAACCTCCCGACTGTCGGCTGTGCCAAGTCAAGACTCATCGGTAAAGCTCCTGATCCGAATATAAACGCCGGCGATTATGAATTACTGGAATATAAAGATAGAACTGTAGGACTGATCCTTCGCACCCGAACCCGGGTCAAACCGGTTTATGTCTCTCCAGGTCATTTGATTGACGTCGATGGTTCAAGGCGTGTAATCATGTCATGCTGCAACGGCAGGAGACTTCCAGAGCCTACACGTCTCGCTCATCTCGCTGTCAACAGTTATAGAAAAGGAAAACTGAAATAACAACCGTTATTAAAATAAGTTTAGGTATCGACGAACTTTGACTACAAGCCATAATACTATTATATAAGTAGTTTTTTAGAAAATCGAGTCGATTTTAAAAAAAAACTTGACTTTTCCATAACTTATTAGTATATTATAAGTCCTTCTGTAATTACAGGATGTAAATATAACGTCCCATCTACGAAAAGAGTCACTGAAAGGAGGTACTGCTCGGGAATACTAATATAGGTCTTCAATTTAGTAACTAACTAAACATGCAAAATATCGGAGGCATAACTATGATGCGCAAACTAACAGCTTTAGCGCTTGTAATGGTCTTGATGGTTTCTGTAGCAGTGGCAATCCCCTTACTGCAGGAACAGAGAGTAAAATTAAATTCGCCGCCTATGATGGATACTTTCGAAGATACCATCTACTACGATGACAACACTACAGCGTGGTGGTACGGCGGATTCAACAACTTCAGTGAAGCCACCAGATTCACCCCGCTTGCCGACTTTGAGTTGCAAGCAGCCGGATTGGCTTTTAACAGCACCGGCACAGTGGACCTGTACGTATGTGATGATGCTGCAGGTCTCCCGGGCACCGTGCTCTGGTCAGGAACCGCTGTGATTCCTTCAGCATCTACCTGGATACCAACCATCATTGATACGGTAACGGGAGCTTACACCTTCACCGCAGGTACGGACTTCTGGATTAAATTTACGTCCGTGGGTCCTCCTTACGAAACGTTCGACTATGCGCCGGTTATACCGCAGCGTTCTTATTTCCAGACAGGGACAACCTGGTCTAGTTCTCCTGGCGATAACTTCATTCGTGCGGTTGGCGAGTATCTTTCAGCTATCGTTGACGTTTCTGTAGATTCTGTCTGGCATGGTGAGAACTACTTCGTCACAAACGGCAGCAGTTTCTCGGTCAGCGCTCAGGTAGGAAACAATAGCGCA
Source organism: candidate division LCP-89 bacterium (assembly GCA_025774555.1). Taxonomy (GTDB): domain Bacteria; phylum Electryoneota; class B3-LCP; order B3-LCP; family B3-LCP; genus JALGVT01. The sequence goes on along the minus strand of JALGVT010000006.1, from coordinate 88,345 downwards.
ACACCTTCAAGTTTCGATGTGGGCTGCCACATCTATACTGAAATCGATGACGTGACTTACACCTTCTTCGATTCGCTTGCGCTTCAGAGTGTCATGCTGGCTCCTGGTGCGACAACAAACATCACATTCCCAGCTTACACATGGAATACTGATGACCGCTACCGGATCGACGTTGTTGCCTACTTCCCCGGCGACGTCAACCCTGACAATAATGCGATGTCAACAGAAACCCAGGTCTACACCACTCCTCCGCCGAACGTAGAATTACGTTACGACGATACGGTAATTGACGGTCATGCTTACACGTCAACCATCGGTGATGGCTGGGGCATGAGATTCGACCCGCAGCAGAGCGGTGCCTATGATCTCGCATCCGTATCTATCGAGGTCAGTTTTTCAACTGGCGATCTGGCAGCTCGCGTTAAAGTCATGGATGATACCGGTGATGCTCCGGGCGCAGTTCTCTTCGAAACTGTCCAGGTAATGGCAGACGGTTGGAATGACTTCGACGTGAACGCCTCGGTAACCGGCGCTTTCTACGTCTTCTACATCTTCGAAAATGGTCCTTCGACTTCAGCGTTGGGTACGGACGGTTATCCCTCGTCCGCTCAGGCATGGGATTGTTCCTTAACAGGTGGTTACAACGCAGATCCCGGTGCCAACGACTGGGGCATTCGCGCAACCCTCGGTGAAGGCGCTGCCTATCCCGATTTCGATATAACCTTGACCTACGTGTCAGGTTCTCCGGTTCCGGCAGGCGGCGGCAACCTGAACTTCGACGTCTACATGGCGAACGTCAGTGGTTCCGCTCAAGACATCGACGTCTGGTTGGAATCCGCGTTTGAAGGTGGAACCCCAACAACTCTGGTAATGCGCCACTTCGACAATTACCAGTCAGGCTGGGCGATCAATCGTCCGGGCATGTACTACCCGGTGCCCGGTTCCTGGGCAGCTGGTAACTACACCTTCGGTTGTAAAGTCGGCGTCAATCCTGGTATTGCATGGGAAGAAGACAGTTTCCCGTTCGTCAAATCCGGTTCAGACTACGTGGAAGGCTTCGTGCCGTTCCCGGTTGCTGGAGCGCCTAACCCGTTCGACGAGGTTATCACCGGAGGAATGGATCTGCCATCAGAATATGCGCTGCTGGGCAGCTATCCCAACCCCTTCAACCCGACTGCAAACATCAGTTACGCTCTGCCCGCAGCAGGCAAAGTGATGTTGAGCGTCTATGACGTCAACGGCAGGCTGGTGAATACACTGGTCGATGGCAGCCGTGAAGCAGGCGTGCACGAAGTTATCTTCGATGCATCGAACTTAGCTTCAGGCGTCTATATTTACCGTCTGTCTGCTGGTGATTTCTCCGCCACTGGTAAGATGGTACTGATGAAATAGCTTAAAGCGTAAAACTTAAAGCTAAAAAGTAGGGGCGCACGCTTGTGCGCCCTTTCTTTAACTGCCATTCCGTGCAAATAATCGGCAATAATTAACCTGCTGTACATACTGTAAAATGGTACTCCATTTATGTAACTGGATTCCCCCGAAGGGGCAATCAGGAATGACAAAATAGGTATATTTCAACAGTCTCAACTTACGCAATTCATCTCGCCTCACTGGATGATTATTCCTATCAGGTTAGAAGTGCCGCATATCATCTTTGAACCGTTAGAATATTCTGACTTCCTATTGACTATTAATGAATAATTTATTATATTATTAGTGGATCAAATTAGTATGTGTTAATCGTAGCAGCGCTGCGCTGCTATAAATTTTAGAAGAGATTAACGCGGTTGTGAGTGTCACTATCATGGAAGCAATCAACAATCTTGAAACTGTCCAACCCCGAGAACTAACAGCGATAAAGCGCATGAGGTTCTACTATCTGGAAAAAGATACGGCTAAACGGCTTGATAGCATTCTGCAGGATTTTACCGATACGCCGCTGAATTACGACCTGCTCGGTCAACTGAGAGAAGTCGTGCCTATTTCAAAACGGGATCACAGCTCAGTAAAACAGCATGTTGAGGGAATGTTTTACGTTTCGGAAAAACTCTGGAATATTGCACTCGAAACCGGACGGAATACCTGGGGAGAAAAGTTTTCGAGAGAAAACTTGAGACGCATGACGAAATCAATACCCATGAGCCATTACTGTTATCTGGTGGGTTCGCGCGAAGCTCCCAACGTATTGTTGACGCGCAATGATGCACTGCAGGACCCCGGGACAGCAATGGTCAAGCTTGAACACGATATCAGCTCTCTTGTCGATTTTATCGTTAATTCGCAGATAAAAGTCTGAGAAATTAAAAGAGCCGTATCTCTCTGCTATTCGTATAGAATTCAGCTCGTTTGATTATATAAAAAGCCGCACTGTTCTTATTTCAGCGCGGCTTTTTTCGTTTAATCAGCAGCGCAACTTTACCAATTCAGAATCTTGGAAAACCTTTTGCCATCTGTAGGGACTTTTTGTATATTATAACTTTTATGGTGAGAATAAAAATGAAAATTTCTTCAACTCACATGACAGGGGTTATCGCTCTCTTCTTGGTGTGCATTCTTTGGGGGCTGATTGGCTGCCATAAGAAAAGTGAACTGGAATCGAGAGCTGAGCACCCGAGTGGGATTATAGAGCAGGTAGAAAACGTGGCTGTTCTGCAGCTGCATACGCCTGCATTCAACGATCTCTCTCTTAACGATAGAATAGCCGCTTATTATATATCAGAGGCGATTCTGGCGAGCCGTGATATTCCCTACGACCAGATCCATCCGAGAAATGTGGAGATGCGCAGGTTCTTCGAGGATATCGGAAAGGGGATCAGCTACGGCGCACAGAAGAAATTCACCGATCCCTATTGGGTATTCTTAAAGAAATTCTGGATTCATAACGGGTTCTACGACCTGCTGACTTTAAGAAAACTTTCGACATCCATTGACGGGCGAATCATACCGTCGTTGACCTTTGTGGCTTTAGCCAATACCGGTGGGAAAATTGGCACCCTGTTAGAAGTCAGCCTGAAACTGGATTGGCTGAAGACTAACTTCTTCATGCCCTCAGTCGATCCTATTCTGTTTAGCGATCCAACAAAATCAGGAATACACTCGCCTGTCAATTTCTACGAAGACGTCAGTTTAGATGAAGCCCGCAACTTCCCCGCCCGCTTTCCACATAATTCCAGGCTGGCAGTCAGACGGGATAAAATCGTCGAATTGGTTTATCGCACCGGCGACGAGACTTTCGCTCCAGGACCCTATGCCGCTGAACTCGAAAAGGTTGTGGAGAACCTGGAAAAAGCGAGACCTTATCTATCTGTCGAATATGCTCCCGTTATTGATAATCTCCTCGCCTACTTCCGCACGGGTAATCCGGTGCGCTGTGAAGCAGCGTCTCTTCATCAACGCAAATCCAATCCACCTGTCGATTTCGTGCTCGGATTCAACGACAGACGCTACGATCCTTTGGGTCAAAAAGGATTATGGACAGGATTAATGTTTATCAGAGACGATGCAGCGCAAGAAAATGTGAACCGACTGCTTAAACAATTCACCACTCTTCGAGGATCATTCCCCGGCGGTGATCTGGCCATTTATCCAGAGGAACGTCAAGATATCCGAGCTGTACAGCTTCTGACCGCCATTGGCAATAATGCTCCGCTCTGTCCCGATATCTACATAGACCCGCCGCTTCAGGATCATAAGAGCCAGAGCCGAAGTTTTATATTTACAAACGTGATCGAAGCACGTTTAAAAGCGCAAGCCACTATAGGTGCAGCCAGGCAGAAGGACGAACCCGAAACATTTCTTTATAAAGATTTAGGTATTCGCGAAGCGTTAGCCCGATACGCGGTGGGATTGGAGCCCCGCCCTGTTCCATCCATACCTTTTCATCAGAAAGGCGATAAGTTCAATCGGTCAGTAATAGAATATACCCTGCGGGAATTGGCTGTAATCTGGATGCTGACCGATCCATCTTTGGTAAAGAATGATTCTCCCCCCAATATCGAAGCGGCGCAAGAGGTGTTTCGCCGATTTGGTAAAAGGTACTCAAGCAGCTTGACAATTCAGAATAAAAGCGTTATAGATATAGAAAGCCTCGCCACGTTGTTGATCGGCAATTACTTTGTTAATGAAGATGTTATCGAACTCATTGAGGATAATGGGCGTAAAAACTGCCGCATTTCAGATAAAGGACCAATACGCGAAAAAACAATCGAATTTGCGATTCAGATGAATGAAATACTCACTGACAATAGCAGCAGTAAAATTGCTAAGATCGTCGCAGAAATCAGTCGTGAGCCTGTAATAACGGACGCCCGGCAGAGCAGGAAGAAACGCGTTGAATCCTACGTTATCGAGCGTGAGGCTCTCATTATGCCGGAAATTCAACCGGTAATAAATTCAATGGGCGGAATAACTGATGCCGATATCACCTATCCGGAAGATTTCGCGGAACAGATGTTCCGTTGGGGCGGCTGGGATACAGAAGAACAATAAATAATAAATACTACCTGGAGACATTACAATGATCACAACGACAACTCACACCATTGAGGGTAAAAAGATCTCACAGTACCTGGGGATCGTTACCGGTGAAGCGATCATGGGCGCGAACATATTCAAGGATCTTTTTGCCAGTATTCGCGACATCGTGGGCGGAAGATCTGCAGCTTATGAGCAGGAACTTATCCGGGCGAAAGAGATAGCATTGAGAGAACTGGAAGAGAGAGCTGGAGCTTTAGGCGCCAACGCAGTCGTTGGCGTTGACCTCGATTATGAAGTGCTGGGTCAAGGAAACTCGATGCTGATGGTAACGGCCTCGGGAACTGCTGTTAAACTGGGGTAACGAGGGCATTTTCGTGCAGGAGATCCGTAACCTGTTAAAACCGGAATACGTCTTCCTTGAACTGTCCGGTAAATCCAGATTAGACGTCATCCATAAAATCGTTCAGAAGATGAGCGGAATCGACGAAATTGATGATCTGGATCAGTTCGAGAAGGAAGTTGTGCGCCGTGAAAGAGAAATCCCTACCGGTCTGCAGAAGGGAGCGGCGCTCCCCCACGCTCGTTCGCGAGTCGTCAAGAAAATCGTTATGGCATTCGCCCGGCTGAAAAAGGGCGTGGATTTCGGCGCTGACAGCGGTGAACCAGCTCGCCTGATATTTCTCTTCGGAGTGCCCAACGATGCGATCAACGAATATCTGAAGTTAGTCGCTAATCTCTGCCGCCTGCTGCGGGAAGAGGATTTCCGGTCTAAACTGCTGGATGCGAAAAACTCCGAAGATGTTATCGAAATAATGCAGCGCTCTTAAAAACGATCAGTACACACTGATTTTCGGTTTAAACCTGGACATAATATGCCTCCTCTAAAAAAAAACGGACGTCCGGCTTCACTTCTCATATTTTTCATTGACTTACCCAACAACTACAGTTATATTTCAATGACCATGTATAGTATGAATGGCAATGTCTGATCGTATTTTTAAGGAGATTGCCAGTTTAACAACTGAAGGCATACACCCTGATTCGGTTGATCTGGACACCTTCGATACACGGCAGATTCTCGAATTTATTTCTGCTGAAGACGAGAAGGTCGCTCAAGCGGTCAGATCTGTGCTTCCGGATATAGAAAAAGCAGTCGCCAAAACGCTTCAGTCGTTCCATTCAGGTGGACGCCTTATTTACATCGGAGCGGGCACTTCGGGCAGACTGGGGATTATAGATGCGGCGGAATGTCCACCGACCTTCGGATCAGACCCGGAACAGGTCGTTGGGATTATCGCCGGAGGACGCGATACCGTATTTCTATCACGCGAGGGCATCGAAGATCAGCACGAAACCGGGGCAAAAGATCTGGCGGACGTTAAACTCACTGCAAAGGATACTGTGGTGGGCATCGCCTCATCCAGCAGAACACCGTACGTATTAGGCGCGCTTGAATATGCGCGGAAAACGGGAGCCTCAACGGTTTTCCTGATATGCAATCCGAAACCGGCGGACGATTCAGAAACAGCAACCGCTGACGTGGTGATTGCTCCGGTCGTAGGTCCTGAAGTAGTAATGGGATCGACTCGCTTGAAAGCTGGCACCGCGACCAAAATGATCCTGAACATGATAACGACGGCAGCCTTTATTCGCAGCGGCAAGATATACCAGGGGATGATGGTTGACCTGAAAGCATGGTCGCAGAAATTGCAAGCCAGATCACGGCGGATTCTGATGCTGGCAGCGGGGATTGATTACGATAGAGCCGGCGAATATTTAAACACAGCGGGCAGCAGCGTAAAGACCGCTATTGTTATGGCGCTATGCAATTTAGAGAAAGAAGCGGCTGAAAACCTTTTAGATCGTTCTGATGGGTTTGTTAGAAAAGCTGTATATAACAGCGGGAAACATCCAGAATAAATCATCCGCGGGTTTCTGATAAAAATCAGGATAAATAAGCGGTCAATTTCGGTCTGATCTTTGCCTAAAACAGTATAAACGTATCAGCTATGCGTCTCAAGTATAATCATGAAACCTGATAACCAGAGTATCTTATAAACACGCGACATTCAGTGCGGTTTTAAGCCGCCGTTCATTCCAAACTGGGGGAAATAAATGGAACTGGAACTTCTAAACCGACGCTTGTTAGACAGCGCATTGATGGAAATAGTCGTCCTTGATAATGAGTTAACCATAATCGACATCAACAGCGCTTGCTTGCAGGCAACCGGTGTTTTAAAAGAGGAAATTATCGGGCAGTCTGTCAACTCCATTTGGGATGTTCACAGTATAAATAAACTCAAGGAAGACATCAATCGCGACAGAGTTTTCCAGGGTGAGCTGCAAGAAATATCTCTCGACGACAGTTTACGCGTAGTCCACTATACTATCTCGCCAATTCGTGATGAAATCAGGCAGACGCTTGGATATGTCGGATTTGGACGTCCGTTCACCGATACCGATAGCTACGAAATTGAACTCCGCCAGCGCATGGAGCAGCTCCATAAAACGCAGGGGGCTGCTATGGTCGGCTTAGCAAAACTGGCTGAAGCCCGCGATCCCGAAACCGGGATGCATCTGGAGAGAATGAGCAATTACTCCCGTCTGATATCTGAAGAACTGTCCACGCTGCCGGAATACAGCCTCTACATAGATGATGATTATATTCAGGATATACATAACTCAAGCCCTCTGCATGATATAGGCAAAGTAGGTATCCCGGATGCAATACTGCTGAAGCCCGGCAAGCTGACGAAACAGGAGTTTGAAATTATGAAGCAGCATTCGGCTATCGGTGGTGATTCTCTGCGCGCAGCCGATCAGCAGTTGGGAGGGGAATCATTCCTGACGTTGGGTAAAGAGATAGCATACTACCACCATGAGAAATGGGATGGCACAGGCTACCCTGAAGGCTTGAAAGGCACCGATATCCCCCTCTCTGCCAGAATCGTGGCAATCGCGGATGTGTACGATGCGTTGACCTCAAAGCGTATCTACAAAGACGCCATACCTCATGATCGTGCCAGAGAGATTATTATTGACAGTTCCGGATCACATTTCGCAGAGGATATCGTCCGCGCGTTTTTACGGCGCGAACAGGATTTCCTGAAGATCAGAGAACAGTTCAATGATTAAAATAGACCGGCTGATTAAACTCTAATTTGATGGGGGCAGGGAACAGATCTGCTCCTTTCTCGTAAAATGAGTGTAAAGGTGAATTGTTAATTGAGCTTTCTTTCACGTAATACTTTAATAAATAGAAGAATTTCAACTCTAAAATAAAAAGAACTTGAGGTGACATGAAAAAGGTTATTCTGTTTTTCCTGGTAATATTTCTACTCCAGGGCGCCAATGCTCTTTGTCAGACACAGACTTTAGCTCAACGAGTGGAAATACAGGAACTGATCGATCAACCTACGGCAGGCTCTCTCGAGAAGGGCGAATATGGATTTGATCTGCGTTTCTTTCCGCATGGCGGCGCTCAGGGCAGCCTGCGGGCAGGTCTCTTCGACCGCTTCATGATCGGAGTATCTTATGGCGCGATCAACATTATCGGCAGGGGCGAGCCGGAATGGAACGAATTACCCGGCGTGCTGATCAAGTACCGCCTTTTTGAAGAGACGGATCTGCCCGCCGTTTCCATCGGCTTCGACAGCCAGGGTTATGGGCTTTACATGAAAGATATTGACCGCTACGAAGTCAAGGCAAAGGGTCTGTTCGCAGTGATGAGTAAAAACTTTTCGATGGGCTACCTGGGAACTTTAGGACTGCATGGCGGCGTCAATTTCAACACGTTTGAAGATGACGATGACCGCAATATGAACGGCTTCGTCGGATTCGATAAAAGCATTAACGATCAGGCTTCACTGGTTGCCGAATATAATCTCGGGTTTGATGACAACAACAATCATGCTCTCGGCAGGGAACGCGGTTACCTTAACGCGGGAATTCGCTGGATATTCGCAGAACAACTCGGGATCGAATTCAATTTCAAAGATATCCTCGAAAATCAGAAGGACACATCCTCCATAGCTCGTGAACTACGGATTACGTATGTTGAATCATTTTAGTTTCATCGAGGTTCGTTATGACTATCCTGTCTTCGACTAAAGCGGGTTTCAGTCTTATCATCATTGTCTTGCTGATGCTGGGACTGGCAGGGTGTTACACTATGCTTAATCACCCGACCGTCGCTGATGAAGAACTGGTCGCCGAGCACGACTCTGAGTTGACCGGAACTTCGTGCACTGCCTGCCACAACAATGAGTACGACCACAACCGGATGTCTCCCCATAACTGGGGATTCGGTTCCTGGGGAATCCGCAACTACCCCTACAGCTACTATAGCTACTACGGCAGCTATGGCGGATGGCAAAAGTATTATTACGATCCCTGGTGGTGGGGCTGGAACTACTACAATCCCTACCCGCCTTACTATAACCCGGGTGGAGGATCGGGATCGGTGGGGGTATCGGCGCCGTCGCCGCAGAGACCAGGCAGAGGACGAGATTTTTCGCCTGCCCCATATCCGCAGGCGCCACAGTACGTTCCGCCACCAGTCTATAGCGCACCTGCGAATCCGAATCAAGGAGATAATCAGCAACAGAATAGTGGCGATAGCCAAGACGACCACAAGCGCGATGGCCGTGGCAGAGGCTAGTATTCATGCTGAAAATGATGAAGAACTTTCGAAATATCATATTTAAAATTTCACTCGTAGTTTCACTAGTTTTAGCTAATAGTTCAACTGCTACAGAACTAGAAGAACTTTATAATGAAACCGTTTTGCTTCATGGTTTGGAATTAGGTACAGGGGGACGAGCGCTTGCGTTAGGTGGAGCATACCGGGCTCTATCAGATGATCTTTCAGCGCTGTACTGGAATCCAGCGGGTTTAGCTTCAATCCGAAGAGTCGAATTTACTCTTGGAATATCTCAAGCGATAACTCAAAATGAAGTTACTTCTGTCACAAGTAAAACATCAAGCGAATTATCTCAAACTCGACTGAATGCAGTAGGAATTGTCCTGCCAGTTCCTACTTATAGAGGCAGTCTTGTTTTCGCACTGGGTTACCACCAAGTCCACGGATTTGATATATTCGGCAACTTCGAGGATCTAACAGAAGGAAACACGCTTATTGGCGAAGAACTCGAAGAGGGACGTCTCGGAAATTGGTCACTTGGAATGGGTCTTGATCTCTCCCCGACTGCATCAATCGGTGTGGCTTTGAACCTCTGGGGCGGTTATAATGATTACTCATGGCAAAGACGGTTGGATGAGATAGGCCCAGTTTGGTCAACGGTAGATTTTTCAAGCGATCTTGAATATATTGGTTTTAATATTCTTACTGGATTAATTATACGGCCAAATCATTGGTTACGAATCGGAGCAACAATTGAGTCACCACTAAAACTGTCAATAGATGAATCTTACTCAGGCAAATATGAAGGAAACGAGTATATACCTGATTCAACAGGTCTTGATTCATCACTTGTTTCTTATAGCGAGTACGATTCATGGGGCTATGAGTACAGCCTAGCTAGATCTTTTAGAGCGGGATTGGGTGTGGCGTTTTTGGTGGGACCAGTAATATTGACAGCGGATGCAGTTTTCAGTGATTGGACACAGTTATCATATTCTGGAGATTCACCATCCGAAGACATAAGTTGGGATAAAACAAATATTGCTGTTAATAAATACCTGCGTTCCACCGTGGATCTCCATCTGGGGACGGAAGTCTGGATTCCGGATACGCCGGTGAGGCTGCAGTTTGGCTATGCCTGGCTGCCATCGCCCTTTAAAAATGATGAAATAATAAGCGACAAACATGTATTTAGCGGGGGAATAAACACACTACTGGATCAATCGCTGCTGGTTCAAACGTCTCTTTCATGGACTGGTTGGGAACGATCCATCGGGGGCTGGGGGGAAGACCTGCAACTAACCCACCTCCTCATGACACTCTCTTATCGTTTTTGACCTGATTTAGAACATCTTTAAGACATGATCACCGATACTCAGCGCTCTTTCGAGGCGTTATAAGTATCTTTATGTCCTCTCGCTGCAGTCGATGGCTGGTGACAATTTATTGTCATTCTCAACCGCTTAAGTCCATCCAATGCGGTTGAAGCAGCATTACCGAAAAAATGATGAACCGGGAGTTCTCGTATGTGGAACTGGAAAAAGAATAGCAGCTCAAGCGACTCAGCAGTAATGCAAATGGATGATGCAGGACAGCGTACAGATGAACGCCTGCGCAGACAGTTGAAAGTTTTAAATGAGCTTTCCACGCTGAAGTTGATATGTGAAGACAGTTTGCAGGCTGCTTTCCAGAAGATAACCGAAGCGGTCGCGGATGCCGTCGAAGTCGCCAGAGTCAGCATTTGGCTTTTTAATGAGAACAACACCAAAATAACCTGTTCAGATCTCTACGAACGCGAAGAAAAACAGCATTCTGAAGGATTGGTACTCACAGCTACGAATTTTCCTCGATACTTCGAAGCGTTACAGGAAAAAAGAGCTATTGCCGCAAGCGATGCCAAATCTGATCCTCGCACTGCTGAATTCTCCAGTACGTACTTGACTCCCCTGGGCATTACATCGATGCTCAATGCGCCTATCAGACGGTCTGATCGGATAATCGGCGTTATATGCTGTGAACATGTCGGCGAACCGAGAGACTGGGAACTCGATGAACAATTTTTCGCCGGTTCTATCGCCGATAATATTTCCATTGTAATAGATGAAAAAGAACGAGATAAAAGAGAAAGAACGGTTCGCTTCCTCAGCTCTGTTGTTGAACAGGCGACTGATGGTATGGCTGTAGCCGATCTTTTCGGCAACGTTCTTTTCGTAAATAACGCCTGGACGCAGATGCACGGTTACGAATTGAAAAAGGAATTGCTGGGCAAGCATCTGAGTATATTCTACACTGATGAACAGAATGAAACAGTTATAAAACCTATACTTGAGAACATCGAGGAAAAAGACTCTTATGATAAAGAAATCACGCATGTAAAAAAAGACAACATCCCATTCCCTACTCGTACAAGCATCACCCTCTTGAGAGACTCATCCAATCAACCAATCGCTATTTCCGTAGTTTCTCGTGACATTTCATTACGTAAATCTGCTGAAGATGCACTCCGAGAAAGCGAAGCGAAGTTCAGACTCATTTCTGAACAGTCAATTATGGGGATTTCCATTCTTCAAGATGATACTTTTAAATACGTTAATCAAGCTGCCAGTGATATCTTCGGGCATTCGATAGAAGAACTTACAAGCTGGGAGCCAGGTAAATACAAGGAATATATCCATCCTGACGATCGCGCTTTTGTTTCAGAACAAGCGAAGAAAAAACAGGCGGGCGATGAAGATGTTGTAAGAAATTATTCATGGCGGATGTTAACAAACACCGGGTTGGTTAAATGGATCGAACTCTATTCTACACCAATCATGTATGAAGGTCGAATAGCGAGTCTCGCATCACCGATATTACCGACCGGAAACGTGCGGAAGAAGCTTTGCTCGAATCTGAAGAACGCTTCAAAAGTATTTTCGATAACGCTATTATTGGCATATACCGCTCCACTCCGGACGGTAGAATTCTAACTGCGAATCCGACTCTCATACAGATGCTTGGCTATGAATCATTTAGTGAGCTGCAATCACTTAATCTTGAGGAGGGCTGCCACAGCAGTAAAACACCCAGATCCGATTTCCTCAGAAAGATAAAAAAAGATAAAAGGGTTACAGGCTACGAAGCAGAATGGATTAAAAAGGACGGTTCAATCCTGCATGTCCGCGAGAATACGCGGGCAAGCTGTGATGAGAGCGGGAATCTTATATTCTTTGAAGGCACAGTTGAAGATATCACCGCAGAAAAACGCGCGCATAAGATACAAACGGTTATCTACAATATAGCAAAAGCAACCTCTGAAACCGCCAGTCTGGAAGATCTTTGGATTATTATTCATAATGAACTAGGACAGCTGATAGACACAACAAATGTTTACGTGGCTTTGTATGATGCGGAAACAAAGAAATACTCTTTCCCCTATATGGTTGATGAAAACGATGATGAAATCGTATATACCCCCTGCACCCTCGAAAAGAGCCTTACGGATTATATTCGCAGAACCGGCATACCTCGGCTCATAACTGAACAGATCCACGAAGAATTAATTGCTAAAGGTGAAGTTGAACTCATCGGTCAACCATCATCACTCTGGATGGGTGCTCCGCTGCGTACCTCCGACGGTGTTAAAGGTGTCGTGGCTGTTCAGAGCTATAACAATGACTCTGCATACAATCAGCAAGACCTCGATCTGCTGGCTTTCATATCAGAGAACATCGCGCTTGCCATTCAGAGAAAACAGGCAGAAGAAGCGCTGCATATCGAGAAAGCATACCTTGGGAATCTCTTTGAATTCGCACCAGAAGCGATATGTCTGGTTGATGAAAATGGTGATATTCTACGCGTTAACAGTGAATTTACCCGCATATTCGGGTATAATCCCGAAGAAGCAATCGGTCATTCCGTGGATGATTTGCTCACTCCACCCAACTTGAAAGACGAAGCAGATCTGCTCACTAAGCGTGTTGCGGCAGGAGAGGGAGTAGCGCTGGAAAGCGTCCGCAAACGCAAAGACGGCAGCCTGGTTGACGTCTCTATTTTAGGCACTCCCTTTAAAACCGGCAATGGCAAGGTAGCAGTTTACGCTATCTACCGTGACATCACCGACCAGAAACAAGCGGAAGAAGCAATTAAAGAAGCGGAGATCAAATACCGTAATATCTTCTCCCAGGCAAATGATGCTATCTTCTTGATGGATAATAAAATATTCATCGATTGCAACGATAAAACCCTTGAAATGTTTGGCTGTACCAGAGAACAAATCATCGGTCATCCACCTTATGAATTCTCACCGGAAACCCAGCCAGACGGAAGGAATTCGACTGAAAAAGCGATTGAGAAAATCAGTGCGGCATTAGCAGATGAACCGCAGTTCTTCTACTGGATGCACAGCCGGGCCGATGGCACTCTCTTTGATGCAGAAGTCACCTTGAACGCGCTTGAGTTTGGAGGACAACGATATATTCAAGCTATGGTGCGCGATATTACCGAAAAGAAAATAGCTGAACGAGAGCTTAAGAGAGAACGTGAACAGCTTCTATCATTATTCGACAGCATCGATGAAATAGTGAACGTTAACGATCCTGTGACTCATGAAATACTTTACGCAAACAACGCTGTAAAGAAATGCTTCGGAGATATTGTCGGAATGAAATGCCATAAAGCATTTAGAAACCGAGATAATCCGTGCGAAACGTGCAATAACGATGAGCTATTCAATGAATATGATGGTGAAGTGATCGTAGAAGAGTATAAGAATGAATTAAATCAGCGTTGGTATCGCGGTATCGCCAAGCCGATCAGGTGGCCCGACGGACGTATGGTGCGCTATGAAATGGGTATCGATATCACGGAACAAAGAAAGGGTGATATCACGCGGGAAACGATCTTTAACATCAACCAAATGCTCTTGAGTGAACTCGATTCCGATCGCGTAGTACAGAGCTTAGCCAACGAACTGCAGAGGATAGTCCCGCATGACCTGGCAGCTTTAACGCTCATTCTAAAAGAGCAGAACCAGGTAGAAGTATCATTTGCTGCCCCTGAAAGTGAAAATGATTCCGGCATCGCTCCAGAGTTGATTAAACCGTACAATGAAGGTTTGCAAGAATCTTTAACATTACAGGTGCTTCACGAACGCCGGGACCGTATCGAGGAGAGGATTCATTCATCAAGCAGCACTCTGGATCAGCGTTTTAAAGATGCCGGGATTAATTCGTATATCGCGGTACCGCTAATCAATGTAGGAGTGCCGCTCGGAATGCTCTTCCTGGCGAGCAAAAAGGTCGGTGCATTTCTGCCTGAACATTCGGAAATCCTGGAGCAGATTCAATCACAGATCGTCTTATGGATACAGCACCATCGCTTGATTGAAAGGTTATCTGATTCAGAAGAAAAGTACCGCACTCTCTTCGACAATTCCAACGATGCTATTTACATACTGCAGGGGAACCGCTTCGTATTTACCAATAAAAGATTTGAAGACCTGCTGGGTTATACTCTGGAAGAGTTGAGTGCGCCAGATTTCGATTTTATGCAGACCGTCGCGCCCGAATCGGTGCCTCTGATCGAGGATCGTGCCCGCCGCTCAAAAGCTGGTGAAAAACTTATACCAAACTATGAGTTCAAGGGATTGTCAAAATCAGGTAAAATAATAGATTTCGACGTAAGTGTTAGCCATACCAATTTTGATGGCGAACCGGCTACGCAAGGTATCCTGCGTGATATATCCGATAGAAAACAATTTGAAACAAAAGAAAGAGAGATGCAGCTTGAGCTGATGCAGCACTCTAAACTGGCGTCCATCGGTATGCTCGCTGCAGGCATCGCTCACAACGTGAACGTTCCGCTTCAGGGCATATCCAGTCACATCGAAATGCTGAAAATGACCCGCGAAGACGTTCCCTACCTCGATGCAATGTTCAACCAGGTGCAGCGCATTAGCGCAATAATCAATAACATGCTTCATAAAAGCCGGCAGGAACAGGATCAAAGCAAGAGAGCAATCGATATCAATCATCTACTCGTTGAGGAGTTAACGTTCCTCGACGCTGACTTAACATTCAAGCATGATATCGAAAAAGAATACGATTTTGATCCCAACCTGCCCAACGTTCATGGGATATACAGCGATTTTTCGCAGGCTCTGCTGAATATCATTAAAAACGCTCTCGATGCAATGCATAACGCGGACTCCAAAAAGCTGACCGTTAAGACAAAAGCGCTTCCTGACAAAAAAATACTGATTGAAGTTGGTGATACAGGCTATGGCATCCCGAAAGATAAACTGAATCAAATCTTTAATCCCTTCTTCACGACCAAACCTTCAGTAGGCGAACGAAAAGATAACGAGCCGACTGGCACAGGACTTGGATTATCCTCTTCCTACCAATTGTTGAAAAAATATGACGCCCAGTTCGAGATCGATTCTGAAATTGGCAAGGGAACTGTTTTTAAGATTTACCTGAATGCAAATGGCGAAGCACCGATCCAGGATACGCCTTCGACAGAAGTGGAGATTGAGAAGGACGAAAAATAGCCCGGCAGTTTGAATCACAATGTCTCTTAAGCGGATTCTTGGGTTTTGCTTTAATATAATCAAGATTTCTGCCCTTCAGGATGCACCTTTACGAAAAAAAACTTGCCTGAGGGGCAATTTATTTGTTATATTTACAGAAACATAAAAAAGACTTATTATCAATGAAGCGTTTCACACCTGCGTGTCTCCCCGCTGCTGTGGGCAGCTTTCCACATCTCCACCCCTATGATGCTGTCGAATTAGCGCTGCAGTATCTCCCGGAAATTCCGCTCTGGCCCCAACTCCCCAACACTGATTACCTCGAATCAATGTATATCCAGTTTTCGGGTGGAATACCTTTTGTGAATCTCGATCCTGAAAAATCGAAGATGCACATGGATCTTCAGAGAGATATTTATGGTGAACTGGAGAAATTCTATGAACGCGTTATCGAAGAAGACTTGGACTATTTTGCCATCGAAAGACCCTACGCCCGTGGATTTAAAGCATTCATGGACCGTCTCTGGAGAACGAAACCAGAATCGGTGAAATGGGTGAAAGGGCAGGTCACTGGTCCAGTCAGCTTTGGGCTGATGATCACGGATCATCGCAAACGCGCTATCATCTATAACGAAGAAGTCTTCGATGCTGTATTAAAGTCACTGGTGCTGAAAACGCGCTGGCAAGTACAGCAACTTAAACGTCTTAAATCGAACGTAATTATTTTTATCGATGAACCGTATTTGTCCAGCTTCGGATCCGCATTTATCAATCTTACGAAGGAGCAGGTTCTCCAGTACCTCGGTGAAGTCATCGACGCAGTTCATCAGGAGAATGCGATAGCCGGCATTCATTGCTGTGGGAATACCGACTGGTCGCTGGTTATGGAGACTGAAACAGACATCATTAATTTCGATGCTTATGACTACTTCCAAGGCATGACCCTCTATATAGATGAGCTTAAAAGATACCTGAAAAAGGGCGGTGTCCTGGCTTGGGGAATTGTCCCAACTCTGGGGAATATTGAAGAAGAAACGAGTAAATCGCTGACGGCTAATTTCTTCAATTATATTGATATACTGGTGGATAAAGGAGTTTCCAGGTCGCAGTTGTTGAAGCAGTGCCTGATAACTCCTTCGTGCGGCATGGGCACTATGAAATATAGCCAGGCAGAACTGGTGCTGCAACTCTTATCTGAAACTTCGCTGCTGGTACGAAAAAATATTGCCTCAAAAAAACGCAAAAAAGCCGTCTAAACATGGCATATATCATTACAGCATCCAGCGGCGGGCTTAACAGCTCACCGCTATTTTATAGTGAACAGTAGAATATGGCTGACTCACCCTGCATCGCTGTCGTCGGCAAGGGAGGCGTCGGGAAAACTACCCTCGCGGCTTTCCTCATCCGACACCTGTTAGAAAACAAGCTTACGCCAATCCTCGCGGTTGACGCTGATCCCAGCGCCGCCCTGGCAGGCGTATTGGGATTGGACGTCTACGAGACAATCGGCGGCATCAGGGAAGACACGCGCTCAGTCGCAAGGGGTATACCGGCGGGCATTCCCAAACAGCAGTACCTTGAATTGAAAGTGCAGGAAGCGGTTACAGAAGCGGCAGGTTTCGATCTGCTCACTATGGGACGCCCCGAAGGTCCAGGATGCTACTGCTTCGTCAACAACCTCCTCAGAGACAACCTCGACCGCCTGACCGGCAGTTACCGCGTAACCATCCTCGACTGTGAAGCCGGAATGGAACATATCTCGCGCCGCACCAGCCGAGACGTGGATACTATGCTGCTGGTGGCAGATCCAACTGTTAAAGCGCTGCAAACCTTAGAGAAAGTCTTAGTCCTGGCAGACAAACTGAAAAATAAAATCGAACGCTTCCTTTTAGTTGTGAACCGCATTCCTGCCGGGAGCGAAGAGAGAGTCCACGATGCCATCGAAAAACACCTGGATATGAACCGCTTCGAGGCTTTTTGCATGATACCGCAGGACGATGTTATTTTCGACGCTGAGTTAGCTGGTCAGAATCTCCTCGAGCTGGAAACAGAAATGCAGGCTTATCTGACTTTTAAACAGTTCATTACATCACTGGCAAAACCCTTAATACCGTAAAAACAGACTGCAATATAGGGAGATTAACCTTGGCAAATTCCAGGATTTCTGTCGATCCCGCAACCATTAAAGCACATGATCACGCCCGGGAGCGGGAAATACCCACCGTTTGGGAAAGACATGAAGCAATGCAGCCGATCTGCGCTTTCGGCGATCTCGGACTCTGCTGTACTATCTGCTACATGGGTCCCTGCCGCATCGATCCATTCTCAAAAGAGGACGTCGGAGGAGCATGCGGCGCTAAGAAAGACACCATCTCGGCGCGCAACTTCACTCGCGCGACGGCGGCTGGAGCGGCAGCTCATTCGGATCATGGGCGGGGCGTTTGCCAGGTTCTTCTGGATGCGGCGCGGGGCGAGGCGAAAGACTACCAGATATCGGATATAGAAAAGCTAAAAACGCTCGCCGCCGAGTTGGAAATAGAAACTGAAAACGTTTCCTATGCCGACCTCGCGGCTCAGGTTGCCAGGCGTTTTTTTGATAATTTCGGTCAAAGCGAAGGTTATATCGACCTGATCAAACGCGCCCCCGAAGGGCAGCAGCAACGCTGGAAAAAGGCTGGAGTCTATCCCCGGGCAATAGACCGTGAAGTCGTCGAGTGCCTGCATCGCACGCATATAGGCGTGGACGCCGATCACCGCAGCCTGATCCTTCAAGCGGTGCGGTGCGCTCTGGCAGACGGATGGGGCGGTTCGATGATCGCCACCGACGTGCAGGATGTGCTCTTCGGGTCTCCTAAACCGGTCAGAGCCAAAGTTAATCTCGGCGTTTTAAAACAGGATCAGATCAACGTTGTCGTGCATGGACACGAGCCCTTGCTTTCAGAGATGATCGTGGTGGCTTCCAGGGATAAAGAAATCCTCGATTACGCTAAATCTAAAGGCGCGGTGGGAATCACGCTCTCAGGAATCTGCTGTACCGCCAATGAAATCCTGATGCGTCAGGGCTATCCGGTGGCGGGCAATTTTCTCCAGCAGGAATTAGCTATTTCCACCGGCGCGGTCGAAACTATGATCGTTGACGTCCAGTGCATAATGCCGGGGCTGACAGAAGTAGCTGGACACTTCCATACACAGGTTATCACTACCTCCGAGAAAGCTCGTATCCCCGGAGCAAAACATCTGCAGTTCGAGGAACACAGAGCCCTCGACTTCGCAAAAACCATCCTGAAATCGGCGATAGATAACTTCCCTAATCGTGATGCAGGCAAAGTGGATATCCCCCAGGAAATGATGGATCTGGTTGCCGGATTCACGGCTGAAAACACCTTCCACCATCTGGGCGGAACTTTCCGCTCGTCTTATCGCCCTTTAAACGACGGCATTATGTCTGGCAGATTGCGCGGAGTCGTCGGCGTGGTGGGCTGCAATAACGTGCGCATCCCGCAC
Source organism: candidate division LCP-89 bacterium (assembly GCA_025774555.1). Lineage (GTDB taxonomy): Bacteria > Electryoneota > B3-LCP > B3-LCP > B3-LCP > JALGVT01. Next base: position 69,212 of record JALGVT010000006.1, on the reverse strand, counting down.
GACAGCGGTCATATAGCTCTGGTCGAAGAACTGCTCAAACACGACGTGCTGGTCATCCAGACCGGATGCTCGGCGCTGGCGTGCGCCAAAGCAGGCTGGCTGCGCCCGGAAGCGGCGAAGGAAAAAGCCGGTCAGGGATTAAGGGAAATCTGCGAGACTGTGGGCATTCCGCCGGTGCTGCACATGGGATCCTGCGTGGATAATTCCCGCATCCTGGTCGCCTGCGCTGAAATGGTTAAAGAAGGCGGAGTCGGTGTAGATATTTCGCAGCTTCCCGTCGCCGCAGCCGCTCCTGAAGCTATGTCGGAAAAAGCGGTCTCAATCGGGTTATACGCGGTGGCGTCGGGCATCACCACTTTCTATTCGCCCGCCCCCCGAATCCTCGGCACACCGGCAGTGTTAGATTACCTTACAAAAGGTATGGAGAAAGATTTCGGCGCTTGCTGGGTCTTCGAGGACGATCCTATCAAAGCGGCGCATGGAATCATCGAACACCTTGACCGGAAAAGAGAAGCCTTAAAACTCGATCCGATGATGTATCCCGTAAAAATATCGAGGTCAGCGTGATGCCGGATAAACGCAAAGTATTCGTAGTAAGCAATCTCTGCACTGGCTGCCGTACCTGCGAAATCGCCTGCGCAGTGGAACATTCGCAGTCAAAGACACTGTTGGGAGCAATTTCCGAGGAACTTCCGCCGCGTTATCGCATACAGGTACAGGCTGGTGACGACTTGAAACTCCCCCTGAATTGCCTGCATTGCGAAGAACCGGACTGTCTGTTCGCTTGCAAATCCGGCGCAGTCAGCAAAAACCCTGAAACCGGTCAAGTGAGCGTGGATATGTCCCGCTGCGTCGGCTGTTGGATGTGTGTGATGGTCTGTCCATTTGGAGCGGCGCAGCCCGATCATCATCGGGGCAAGGTGATAAAATGCGATCTCTGCGAAGGCAGAGCCGGAGGTCCCGCCTGCGTGGAAGCCTGCCCCACCAGAGCGCTGTTCTACGGTACGAATGAAGAATTTAGAGCTTTCATTGAAGAGATGAAACAGATTGGGATAATAGGTAAATCTGCATAAAATGCGGTTGGATATATGAATTACGTCATCATCGGCAATTCTGCCGCCGGCATCGGAGCCGCTGAAGCGATCCGAGAAGTGGACGCAGAATCTGCCATCGTTATAATCAGCGACGAACCTGAATCGGCGTACAGCCGGGCTTTGATCTCTTATGAACTCGCTGGTTGGATCGATAAGGGCGAATTGACTTTCCGTCCCCCGGAGTTCTATACTGAGAAGAATATCGAGGTACAGTCAGGACAGCGTGTCGTGAAGATTGATACTTCCGTAAATGAAGTCCATCTTCGCGGCGGTGATACTGTCCCTTATGATCGTCTCCTGCTGGCAACCGGCGGATCACCACAGAAGACGGGAGTGAAGGGGGAGGAAAAAGAAGGCGTCTTCGGATTCCGCACTTACGGTGATTTGCAGAAGATTTACAAATCGGTAAAAAAGGCAAAAGAGGGTATAGTATTAGGCGGCGGCTGTATCGGACTGCAGGCTGCTTCAGGATTGCATCATCACAAGATAAAAACCACGATTGCCATAACATCACCGCACCTTTTATCGCAAGTCGCTGATCCTGAATGCGGTGACTTCTTCCAGGCGCTTTTTGAAGATAACGGCATCAAGGTTAAGACAGGCGTAAAGCCGCTTGAATTCAAAGGCGGCGATAGAATTGAAACCGTTCTCTTCGATGACGGAACCGAACTGCCGACACAGCTTGTAATCACCGGCAAAGGCGTCAAACCCAACACCGATTTGGCTCAAGGAACGAAGATCGAGATTGACTGGGGAATTAAAACTGATGACCGCATGGCAACCGCTGAACCAAACATCTATGCCGCCGGTGACGTGGCAGTGACTAAAGACCGTGTCTCTTGCGAATCGACAGTCAATGCCGTCTGGCCCTGCGCTTACGAACAGGGACGCATCGCCGGTTTAAACATGGCTGGCAAAAAAGTCGCCTACGACGGTTCCATGCGTATGAATGCCGCCGATTTCTTCGGTGTCTCCTTCATATCGATCGGCATTGTCAAACCGGTCGATGCCGGATACGAATCACACAGTTACTTCTCGCAGGATCAGAAAATCTACCGCAAGATGGTTTTCAAGGGTAACCATCTGGTCGGAGCAGTTTTAGTTGGCATAGTGGACAATGCTGGAGTTCTGACAAATCTTATGCGCAAGCGAGTGGACGTATCCACTATTAAAAATGACCTGCTGCAGGGACGCTATGATTTCGCAGTGATGTCAAAACTGATCAAAGATCAGATGGAATCTTTTCAAGAACCTGAATACCAAGAAATCGTTGTAGTATAAGGAACCGCAATGAAGACGAACGTTAAAATCAAGCAGATTGAAGGATTAGCTTTAGCCGCGTTTAGCAATTCCAATCACTGGGTAACCATGGGAGCGCCTCTGGAACTGGGCGGGTTCGGCGCCGGTTCACGCCCGATGGAACTGGTGTTGATGGGCATCGCAGGATGTGTCACTATGGATATACTGGCTATCCTGAAGAAGAAACGGATAGCCCTGCAGGGATTCGATCTGGATGTTGAAGGCGTGAGAGCTGACGAGCATCCTCAGCTCTACACCGAGATCAACTTCCACTTTACCTTCATCGGTAAAGACATTCGCAAGAAAGACATCGACCGCGCTATCGAGTTGACCGACGTCAAATACTGCGGCGCGACCGCGATGATCAAACCGATGGTGAAAGTGAATTATCGGTACGAGATTGTGGAGGGGTAAGAGCCCTATCACGTCAACCGTGATGGACGTAACAAGGGGTAGTTATTCCTTGGTCACAAGGAGATGAAGCACTGTGTATGCAACAAGGGGTAGTTACCCCTTGATCACGGAGCAGAGTTATACAGAGCCAACAAGGGGTTGCAACCCCTTGCTTCCTCAATCTAACTCTCTCACCCCTCTGGACAAGGGGTTACAACCCCTTGTTGAGCCGACCCGGCGTATTCTTGTCTGTCAGTTGGGAGATTAGGAAGGTGCTTATGGAATATGAAGATAGAGTCGTTATTTTTATTGATATATTAGGATTTAGAGATCGTATTAAACGAACAATCGATAAAAATGGGGATCCTAATTTTACTGAGATTAATAAGATCTACAGTGCTCTAAGTACAATACAGCAGGAAGTCACCACTCAACAATCTGTCAATCCAAACCTGAGTATGACTCATTTTTCTGATTCATTAGTCATTTCGTTTGATGCTAATGATCCTGATAATTTCATTAATGGATTTGAAACTATTAAAGAAATGCTCTACAAATTGGTAGAGAATAGTTTCTTATGTCGTGGGGGGGCAGCATTTGGCAAGATTGTACATACAGACAAACTTGTTTTCGGTCCTGCATTAATAAAGGCTTATGATGCTGAATCAAAAGCGTCGTTTTATCCCAGAATCATTATTGATAGCTCAATTATGGATTTGGCTGAGAAAGTTTATAATGAAGTTTACTATAATTCAACGAACATAGAGATGAATAATATTGAGCGGTATGTTAACCTAGATGCTGATGGGTTGCATTATATTGATTATTTTGGTAAAGCAGATATACCAGGGTATCCAATTCTAGTGGGAGCAGGAAATTTAGAAATGATCATTAGAACCGGATTGGGGTCAGATGAACCAGATATAAGGGTTAAATATGGGTGGATGAAAACGAAATTTAATGACCGTGTTAGAGAAACTAAGGATTACATAAAAAATATAAGTGATCCTGAAAAGAAAAAGCAAGCAGAACAATTAACACCGCACGTACGAGAAATAAAATAAATTATTCTAAGAGCATTCCTTACTGAACGCAAATATTTTTAGCGTCCCACTTCAGTGGGACAGCAATAGTATAGCTCGGGAATTCATTCCCGTGCTATTGCGAAAGGTTACAACACTACCAAAACGGAAACACCACCATGTCCCGCATCATCGCAACCGCCGCCATTCGCGGCGCACATAAGATAATCGAAAAAGCTGAAACTCAATTGGCAGAAGCAACTGGCAAACTGGGATTGGACAAAACCGTCGATCTGCCGGATACGGCGTACTATCTACCGGTCATCTACGCCATGCTTGGGTTAAAAGTCCGGAAAATCGGAGACATGCAGGAGGTTTTACAGCACTGCCGCAAGATGCTCCCCCCCATCCCGACCGATGAACTCTGGCTGCCCTATCTGGGCGATGCCTTAGACGCCGGCATGGCGACGCTCTTTGCCGAAGAGATCATCGAGGGATTAAAATATGCTCATGATCCCAATCCCTACGACGGTATCTGGCTGGGCGCAACCTCGGATGCCATTCTGCGCGAACAAGGCATCAAACTGGTTGACGGACGCATGCCGGGATTCGCCGCCTGCGCGGGCGCTTTGCCAACTACTGAAGCGGCTGTCAAGTTGGCGCGTGACCTGCAGGAGAGAAATATCCTCGTCTTTTTAGCATCGCATACTAATGGTGTCTCCATGGCGGAGCAATTAGCTGAAGCCGACGTCGAGATGAACTGGGATACTTTCCTTGTCCCTTACGGTAAGGATACGTCTGCTGCAGTATGGGCTTTAGGATTTGCCGCAAGATCGGCGATGACCTTCGGGGGGCTTAAGCCCGGCGGGCTGAAAGAAGCAACTGACATCCTTCTTTACAATAAACAGCGCGTCCATGCCTTTGTGTTGGCATTAGGCGAAGTGGATGATGAGAAATACGCCACTGCCGCCGGAGCGATCAACTTCGGATTCCCGGTGATTGCGGATACGGACATTCCTGAAATCCTGCCTTCGGGTATATGCACTTATGAACATGTCGTCGCTAATATTTCACACGATGACATGCCGCAGAAGGCAATTGAAGTCCGCGGCGTGAAAATCAAAATCCAGAAGATCGACATCCCGGTGCGTTACGGTCCCGCCTTTGAAGGAGAGCGCGTCCGTAAGGACGATCTGGCAGTAGAATTCGGCGGCAGGTTCCACACCGCATTTGAATACCTCTCCATGAAGAAACTGGAAGAGGTAGAAGATGGCATGATCGAAGTAATCGGGCTTGAAATCAACGAGATCGAAGAAGCCGCCAAACTGCCGCTGGCAATCTGGGTTGAAGTTGCCGGACGGAAAATGCAGAAGGATTTCGAGAGCATTCTCGAAAGGTACATCCATACCATGCTCTCGATGCCCATGGGAGTGATGCACCTCGGACAACGCGACACCATCTGGCTGCGCATATCAAATACAGCGAAGAAAGCCGGTTTTAAGTTGAGTCATCTCGGTGTTACCCTGCGCTCCATGCTGCTGAATGAATTCCCCGCCATTGTCGATAAAGTTCAGGTGAAGCTCTTCATCAAGGAAGAGGATGTGGAACGGCTCTACAAAGAAGCCAAATCCGGTTACGAAGTGCGTGACAAACGCATGGGAGAACTGGTTGACGAAGCCGTCGATACGTTCTATTCCTGCCAGCTCTGCCAGTCTTATGCGCCTAATCATGTCTGCGTTATCACGCCCGAAAGGCTGGGTCTCTGCGGAGCTTACAACTGGCTGGATGGTAAAGCCGCTTATGAGATCAATCCCACAGGCGGTAACCAGCCTGTGCCCAAAGGCGATTGCTATGACGTAGAGAAGGGTAAATGGAAAGGCGTGGATGATTTTGTCTATTCCAAATCCAACCAGATGGTCGAACGATTCAGCGCCTATTCCATGATGGAAGATCCCATGACCTCCTGCGGCTGCTTCGAAGCGATTATCTGCGTCCTGCCCGGCACCGGCGGAGTTATGATCGTTGACCGCGAATTCCAGGGAATGACGCCTGCCGGGATGACCTTCTCCTCACTGGCAGAGGTCGTCGGCGGAGGACAGCAGACTCCCGGATTCATCGGCATCGGCATCCTCTATGTCCTGTCGAAAAAGTTCATATCCGCGGACGGAGGTCTAAAACGCATCGTCTGGATGACTACTAACCTGAAGAATCGCCTGGGTGATAAACTTAACGAACGATGCGACGAAATTGGCTGTTCTGATCTGGTGGATAAAATCGCCGATGAAACCGTCACCGATGATCTGGAAAAGCTGGCTGAACATCTGGCAACCGTCGATCATCCGGCTTTGGCTATGGGCGAAATGATGTAGAATGGTCCCACAATAAATTGTAGGGCTCAAACTGACCAAGATCACTAAAATAATCAAAATAGAAGCCCCATTCATGGGGGTTGTACCATACGTAGCCCACGTCCTTTAGGGCTGGGCGAGCCTCATACTCGGGCTTATCTGTCCTTCCGACCTATGGGGAAACGATCGAGCATTCTGAATTCTGTATTCTTTACTTATGAAACTCGCTATCACCGGAAAAGGCGGCGTCGGTAAAACGACGATATCAGCGCTCCTGGCAAAGGAATTTGCAGAGCGCGGCAATAAGGTCTATGTCATCGACGCTGACCCGGACGCCAACATGGCATCGATTCTGGGCGTTCCCGACGGAGATAAAATCAAACCGATCGTTGATATGAAAGCGCTAATCAAGGAACGTGTCGGCTCGACTTCCAGCGATATCGGATCGTACTTCACTATGAATCCGCGCGTTGATGACATCCCCGAAGAATATGGCGTCAGACTGGGAAATATCCGCCTGCTGGTTATGGGGCATATACCCAAAGCGCGCGGCGGTTGCGCCTGCCCGGAAAACGTCTTCGTGCGTGAACTGATCAACCATGCCTTGACACAGGATGGCGAGATCGTCATCATGGATATGGAAGCGGGGATTGAACATTTGGGACGAGGCACCGCGCAGGGCGTCGATCTGATGATGATCGTGGTAGAACCATCGCGCCAGAGCATTGAAACAGCGCAGCGCATCCACAAACTGGCGGCAAACCTCGGAGTACCCAAAATCGTTGGCGTGCTGAATAAAATAGACAACGATGAGGAATCCAAACAGGTCAAAGAAGTGCTGAAAAACCTTGAAATCATCGCCTCTTTGCCCTTAGATTTAGAGATTAGAACAAATTGGCAGGCTGGCTCGGATATAAACATTCCAAAATTATTAGGTGAATCAATAACAAATATCACAGATCGATTGATAGATAGCAAAAACCAATAATTAGTGCAAACTTATGTTTTTAGTATATTTCGACGAGACTGGTGATCCTGGTGGGGGACTGGGTTCCACACCCTATTTCAGCGTGACCGCTTTAATAATCCACGAAACTGAATAGGAGAGCCTTTTCAATAAACTCAAAGAACTTAGGCAGTTATTGCGGGATATACACCATATTCCGCTAACTCTTGAGCTGAAAGGGCATAATATAATTAATGCGAATCCCAGATTCAAACGGATAAATGGATCTTCCTTAGGAAGATTGGTAAAACCCGAGAGACTTGAGATACTAAGAAAAATCATATGTTTTATTTCAGCACTTGCTCCGCTATTAGAAGTTCAAAATGTTTGTTTTCGAAAAAAACATAAAATACCATTAAATAAAAAGGATGCGAAAAATCTAGCTAAAGAAAGATTCATAAGAACATGGGAATATACACTACAGAGGATAGAGGCACACCTTTATCATTTTGAGAAAAGAAAAGCAAACGATTATCATTCTTTCATCGAAACTATCCAAAACCGACAAATTCCTGAATGGCTAAACGCTATTGCATCTACTGAAAGGTCTATTATATTCCCGGATCAAACACAAAATGATCGTTTAAGAAAGCTTTATAGGCGAATGCGTGTTTTTAACTATGTTCCTTATCGTTCTGAAGTGGGTGGGTCAATTAAAACTCGTCCCGTTACACTGAATCACATTCTTGGTGATCCCGTGTTTATTGATTCGAATCATTCTCACTTTGTTCAGATTGCAGATGTAATAGGCTATTGTCTTTCTAAATACTTGTTTCATCAAACGGTGCCAACTAAGTTTAAAAGTGTTAAAATTGAAAACGACCTCGGATTGCATAATTTATTCCCTATTCTTGAGCCAATTCTATGCAAACGAGCTGCTCCTGAACATCCTTTGGGTGTGAAGGTAATTGAAGATTACTAACAGAAAAATGCTCCCCGGAGGGAGCATTTGGGTCGACCTACCTCAAGCATGAGCTTGTTTCGGCCGACATTGATAATATAACATATTAAATAGCATTTGTCAATAGCATTTGTCAAATTTTTTACCCATATTATATAACCTACTAAAATACAAGAAGTTGACATGTCAATTAATTTACCCAAGAAGACCTGGCCCGGCTCGATCGCGGAAGTAACGCTGGGTAAAACAAAGGAAAACGGCGGTTCGCGCGGCAGCGAAATTGTAGTAGGCGGACAGAATGCCCTGCCGCTGCATCTGTTTGAAGGGTTTATCCCGCACCGCCCTGTTATCGCCTTTGAAATCCCTGATGTCGAACCGCCTGAAAATGACTGGACGCCGATCGTCAGAGAAGTCTATAAAGACATGCTGAACGATCCGGTAGCCTGGTCGAAACTGGTCGTCGAAAAATACGGCGCAAAGCTGATCTGCCTGCATTTTATCGGAGCGAATCCAGACAGACTGGATCGTCCCATTGCGGAATGCGTTGGTCTCCTTAAAGAAATTGTAGCGGCTGTGGATGTTCCCATCATTGTTCAGGGGTACGGTACCGGCGATAAAAACTCTGAGATGCTCGCCAAATGCGCCGAAGAGTGCCGCGGTGAAGGAATCACCCTGGCTTCAGCCGTCGATGAGCATTATAAAACGCTGGCAGCAGCAGCCATCGCCTATGATTGTAACCTTGTCGCTGAAACTCCCATCGACGTTAATCTGGCTAAACAGCTTAATATCCTGCTCACCGACATGAATGTCCCCAAAGACCGAATACTGATAGATCCGCTTACCGGTGGTTTAGGATACGGATATGAATACACCTACTCCGTCATGGAACGCATAAGACTGCAGGCATTGGGCGGCGATGTTATGATGTGCATGCCTTTTATCAACTTCGTGGGTCAGGAAACCTGGAAAGTTAAGGAAGTTAAAATGACTGCCGCGGAAGAGCCTTCATGGGGATCGGAAAAAGAACGAGGTATCCTGTGGGAAGCAACCACCGCGTACGCACTGCTGCAAGCTGGATCGGATATCTTAGTCATGCGACACCCGGAAGCTATAGCACAAGTAGAAAAATCCATTGATGAATTTATGAGCAAATAGAGGCAAAAATGGCACTGACTGGACTCCAGATATATAAACTATTACCACAGACTAACTGTAAAGAATGTGGCTTTCCCACCTGCCTGGCTTTTGCCATGAAGCTGGCGGCAAAGCAGGTCTCACTAGATCTCTGTCCCGATGCTTCAGATGAAGCGAAAGCAGCGTTAGGCGCAGCGTCCGTCCCACCGATTAAAAAAGTGAGTATAGGAAGTGGAAATCACCGGGTCGAACTTGGCGAAGAGGTCGTGCTCTTTCGCCATGATAAGACCTTCTATAATGAAACCGCGCTGGCGCTGGGTGTAGCTGACGATCTTCCCGACGAAGAATTCCAACGGACAGTTAAAACCATTAATGACGCTAACTTTGAACGAGCTGGTGAAAACATAGCTGTAAGTATGGTTGCGCTTATTGACAAATCGGGAGATGCTGCCGCGTTTGCAGCGAGAGCAAAAACTGTAAAGGATACCTCCCCCCTGCCGATAGCGTTGGTCACTGAAGATCCATCCCGGGCAGCCGCTGCCGTTGAAGTAACAGGCGAAGCAGGCGGCGTGCTGTGCGGAGCAACCGCGGAAACAGCCGCCGATTTTGCGGAAATCGCCGCGTCGAATAAGTGGGCTATGGTAATCAAGTCGAATAGCCTCGAAGAGCTGGGAGAGCTGGCAGAAAAAACCACCGCTGCGGGCGTGAAAGATCTACTGATTGATCCCGGTTTTAAAACTCAGGCGGATATACTTCATAACCAAACACAAATTCGGCGAATCGCATTAGACCGCAAGGAGAAAGGCTACGGTTATCCATCAGCGCTCTCCATTCAAGAAGGTATTGACCCCTATCAGGCAGCTCTTTTAGTCTCACTTGGTGTGACCAAATACGCTGGGTTAGTGATACTTCCTGAATGGCATAACTGGCAGTTCCTGCCCTTGCTGACGCTGCGTCAGAATATCTACACCGATCCACAAAAACCATTGCAGGTTGATGGAGGCATCTACAGCGTCGGTGAGCCGAACGAAAACAGTCCCGTCTATATCAGCACCAACTTCTCCCTGACTTACTTTATGCTCTCCAGTGAAATTGACGGCTCAGGTGAAGCCGCGCATATCGTCATCATCGACGCGGAAGGCATGTCCGTGCTTACGGCATGGTCGGCAGGCAAGTTCGGTGGTGAGCAAGTCGGAAAAGCCGTGCTCGCATCCGGTATCGCGGATAAAATCAAACACCGCCATGTCATCATCCCGGGTTATGTTGCCGTTATCAAGGGCGAGATGGAAGACGCCATGAAAGGCTGGGACATCATGGTCGGACCGCAGGAGGCATCGGACATCCCTGCTTACGTGAAGGATGTCTGGCTGCCACTGAAGTAATAAGTTTCGATCCCCATTAATTCGCAATAGTCGCTTCAGCGACTTGAGCTGAAAGTCGGGCGTCGGATTTTAATCCGGCGACAACGGGGGCAAGTCCCCGCGCTACCTTAATTTTAGCGTCAGGTACAGAGACCTGACAGCACGATAACCTTTCAACAGTTTTTAGCGTCCCACTTCAGTGGGACAGCAGCATAATAGCCCGGGAATTAATTCCCGGGTGGAACTCCACAACACGGTTAATCTTGAAACTCCTCATTATTTGTTATCCGTTGCGTCAGGTCTTGTCCGTCGGCTGACGTATGTGACCTGACGCTTTTAACAATCTCATGTTTAACAATTACAAATCCCTTGAAACTCCTCATCATCTGTTCACACCCAAAGGACCCCCGTAAACGCCCGGGACCTTTCGACCGTCAATTCGACAGCGCCTGGGTGGATCGCTTCATTAAACATCTCCGCAATGAACGTGATTTTTGCACTGGCTGCGGGGACCGGTGCCTTCACTGCAGGGATTGGCGCGTGAAGGATTTCAGTAATGACATTGCCGGAATCATCCGCTTGCCATCTTTATTGCCCGTGCTCCTCGATAAGCAATATAATTACCTGCCTGATAAACTACCGCCTCACGATATCCTCATTGCCATTCAGATTCACGAAGAGATATTGATCGATCTGCCGGAATATAGTGCTGAAGCGGGCGGCAGAGCCATCATTGCCCCTGTTGAAGCTCCAGAATGGGTCTCCAGATGGGCAAAGGGAAAGCTGATTGAAAACGCTGAAAAGTGCGGATTGGAGGTATCCGTTCCAAAACCGTTCTGTGATCTGAAACCTGGTGAAGGCGATGTCATCGACGCTTTTATTGAGCATTTCCAAATAGGCAAGCCTCAGTTTGAAGTGGCTTCACTGGATGGGCGCATCGCTAGAGCATTCGCGAGGATCAGCGCTCCCTGCGGCAACAGCCATTACGTTGCTCACAGCCTGCAAGGCTGTCCTGTCAATGACAATCTTCAGTTTGAAGTGAGTCACTATTGGCACTCTTTCCCCTGCACAGCAAGCATGAAACAAGACTCAGAATTGGGCGATACGATTCTGCACAGAGGCGGGCAGATTCACATGGAGTGTTTTTGTAAAGCGGCGGGAATAAAAGATAACCCCGTAGATACGAAAAAAAGCGGTGCATAACGCACCGCTCCCCTCTGACTATATAATCATCATGTATCAATCTTCCGCTTTATCCTCTTTAATACGCTTGAGAATCTCTTGCTGCTCCTCTTCCGAATAGAGACGTCTGTCTTTTTTTCGCCGATCTCCCTTTCTGCGGTCAGGAAACGGAATATCCTGTGGATCGATAACAACTTTTCGCCGATCTTCACCCTGGCGGCGTTCCTGACCTCTATCCGAATCCTTCATTAATTTCTCTTCGTTCATAGCGATTATATTTTTAAAAACTGCCAGTTCTGAGCTTCTATCTTCAATAATTTATTGAAGCCGGAAAAATTTGTTACCTGGCGATTATCTTTAGTATAATTTAATCCACTGGATACGAGCAACTCGAAGATTGCCTTCGTTGTGTTCCCTTTAGGATACCGCAGGATGTAGGGTTCACCTCTCGCATAAGCTTTCTCTACTTCGTCATCCCGGGGCAAAAATCCCGCCGTCTGCAGCCTGAATCCAAAGTTCTGCAGAATAAAACTGAACATCTGGTCCGCTGTTTGCTTCGCAGAATTCGATTTCACCATATTGAACACTAACCTGGGTTGAAAGGATTCCAACAGTTCATCCAGTTGATCATGCACCTCCCGGCTCGCAGCTCGAATTGAATGGACCAGGTTTTTTCTTGATCGGTTCCATCCCTTATTCTGGAAATCGTTGATGATGTTCATAATGAACGGATCATCCTTGAATTCCTGCTTTAAACGCCGCACGAATGCCGCCTTTAAAAAACGGTAGAATCCCATAATAATGGTGTCAACGTTGTGCGTAACGAGATATCCGATCGGCGCGGCATTGAAGAAATCGAGATTATTAAAGCTGATATCCGGACCCAAATCCACAATGACATAATCAGCCTCTAACTGAGATATATTGCGAATCAGCTTCATCTTCTGTTGGTAATACGGATTGGATATCGAGATAATATCCGATCCGCCGAGAATCAATCTGAGGTTTGGTGATGGAGTTGTCTCCAGCACTTCCGAAAGATAGGTAACTTCACCCTGTATGAAATCCTGCATGGTGTACCTGGGACTGTTGATACTGAGCAGATTGGATAAATCTGCTCCACCCAGGTCGGCATCGACAAGAATAACTTCGTGTCCTAACGTAGCCAGAGCGAGAGAAAGATTTATAGCAAAAGTCGATTTCCCGGTACCCCCTTTCCCGCTGGCAACCGCAAAAATCTTCTTCTTCGGGTCCAACTCGGATAAAGGCGATTGTGTAACCCAACTGGAATAATCGCGTTGTTTAATCATCCATGCCGCTCATCTTGTTGAGAATTCAATAGCTTCAGTATAGTCAAGTTCTGTCTAAAAGTCAAGTTTTTTTCGATGCCTTTAGGGGTAAGAGCAACTTTCCGCCTGCAAAAGAGTATAAAATTGAAAAGACCACAACATTATCACTTTCATCAGGAGGTTTTATGAAGAAAATTAAATCTATCACCGGTTGCCTGATAATAACTCTGACGGCAGTACTACTGATTGTAACATTCCAATTTTCATCAGCCGGAACACAACCTGAGACAGAAAATGAAATCGCTGTCCTCGAGCCGATCTCAACCGAACTTCTATTCGCAAATGCCGCGCAAACTGAGACTGCCAGCCCTAACTTCGCAGCCATCTATTCCGAATTGAAGGATATAATGAAAAAATACAAAGAAGCGAAGTCGAGAAACGCCAAAGAGCGCCTTCATAACCGTACGCAGGAACTTATGGGGCAGCTTTTCGACGCCAAAGTACAGACTGAACGCAGACGCATACAGGCAGCAGAAGAGAAATTAGCTAAACAGAAGCATAGACTGGCAGAGATGCAGAGTCATAAGCAGGATTTACTGCATAAAGGCGTTCAGAAAGCGCTGAATGAAGGGAAAATGCCAGAATGGACGAAAGAGCAAAGCGTCGCTGGCAGCAGATGAAATGATACGAAATTGATTATTGGAAATTGTAATTACAAGGGCGGAATTTGCTTCCGCCCTTTTTATTTCAATGAGAATGAATCCCCTATTCGTGTGCCTTCTCTATGTATTGCACTGGAGCAGCTTCAAATTCGGCAAGCGTTTTCTCACTGGCAAAAAAATACCTCTTCCCATTGTAGATCAAGTTGAGGGTCTTTTCCTTTACTATACCCTCCCGGCAGTTGACGGGATCGTGAAAGCGCTTTCTCCCTTGATCATCGACGTCATGCAGGTTACCGGGCATTACGAAGTCCTTTAGCCATTTGTCTGGATCCTTTCTGAACGGCGCCTGGCACGGAGCGCAGCAATGATAATAGCGCTTGTTGCCGATGATTGAAAACGCCTTGACCTCATCGACCCTTCCTTCGCCTTTCATTACCGGGCAGACATAGTATTTCACACCATCAACTCCAGTCCAGACGTTAACATCGATGATTTCTTCCTGTGCCAACGCCGAAACACCAGCGAGCATAACCACTGCCACCAGAACAATCCGCTTCATTGCGAACTTAAACATGATTAACCTCTTTTTTATATTCTACATCTCATTTCTGTTGATTGCCGCCGAACGTATAATCTATGCTGATACGGATAGTCCGCCCCAGCAGTGGTCCATATATCATGGCTGAATCAGCAATTTTTCCACTTCCTGTTGAACTTGTCACAAACGGGTCATCCGGCTGAATCCAATCGGTAATGTTATTTATGCTCAACGCCAGGTTGAGTGAACTGAACCTTTTACTGATTCCTGCATCCCAGATGGAATAGACCGGCGATTCTGACCGGCTGCGTCCCTCCGGTAGCATCTGGGGACCAAAGACATTCGTCTTTATCTCTATAGTAATGGCAGGGACATTCCAGCGCTTGGACAGTGAAGCGTTCGCGGTATAAGCATTCTGCAATTCGTTATCGTGCCAACCCTCGGCATCTTTGTAACGAACTTCCGATAGCGTGCCGCCGGCAGACAAATCCCACCCCCTGATGTGTGCCCAGATTAGCCTCAATTCCACACCACGACTATAAGCATCATCTGCATTTGAGTAAATTGTGGAACCAATCTCATGACCGAAGGCTAAAACCGCCTTATTGTCGAACCTTGTATAGAAGCCGGTCAAATCTATCTGCATGGAGTGAGCAGGCTTGACGTAGCGGGTGGTCAGCGTTAATGATCCATTCACGCTCCGCTCCGGTTCCAACTCTTCAGGAACAATGACATTGTCAAATCCCACATGGACTGCTTTATCAAGGCTGAAAATGGTCACCGGTCTGTATCCCGTCCCACCAGACATGCGAACGCCGAACCATTGTGCTGGCAAGTATAATACCGACCCACGAGCGGTGGGCACAACGTCATCTTTCTGGTAATGTTCAGCTCGAATTCCACCCTGAACTACGATTTTTACAGACGGTTTCCAGGTGTGCTGAACCATGATTCCAGGAATATGATCTGTCCGGTCAGTTTCAGATAAAAGGTTAAGGTTGTCCTCATACCGATTATAACTGTACATCCCCTGCAAAAGAGTGGAATGCCCGAACTCCCATTCCCGCACAAATGATAAGCGATTGATCGCCTTTGTCTGCTGTGCGTCGAATTCGGTGATACCGTACCATGAATCATGATTGTGCTGCACATAGGCTGATTCATAGCTCCAGCTGCCCCATGACAGATGGTTACTGCTATATTTCAGGGAAACTTCACCGCGCCTGGTATGTATATCCCGTCCATAGACGTCCGCGCTGCCGCGATCATCGGTCTTCCAATCAACATCCCCGGCGAAACGGTCTTCGCCATACAGACGAACGCCTGCGCGAAAAACGCCCCTGCTGTATGTCTTCGCTGCACTCAGGTTCAACCCCAACCGATAATATTGCGGAGTATCTGTAAAATCATCGCTGTTTCGATTGATTCTTAACGGTTCAGCCCCATAATTCACGGAAAAGCGCAAAGGTATGCCATTGATATTTCTCTGCATATTTCCGTCAAAACTATGCTGCATGGTTTCCCCGCCGGATAGTTTTACTTTCAAAGAAGAAATGTCAGCTGGCTCGGCAGTAGCCAGATTCACCGCTCCGGCAATTGCTCCCGCACCATATTCCGAAGAGCCACTCCCTTTGATGATATCCACTTTTGATATATCATTGACAGCGACTGCGTCCAATCCATATAATGATCCCAAACCGGATAGAACCGGCAAACCATCAATGTTGATTTCAGTGTAGGACGGATCCAATCCCTGCATACCTATACCAGCAGAACCGCACAACGCACAGGGACGAGTGTTCAGACCAGTCTGCTTTCCCAGCGCCGACAGAAGTCCACCGTCGGTGGATGAGCGCCTCAGTTCTTCCCCTGAAACTACTTCGATACGCACCGGCTCATCCATCTTTATATGCGACGTTTTGCGCATAGCTTCGACCTCGATCATTTCCAGGGATACCGGATCATAATCCAACTGAAAATTGACGATTGCGTCTTTCTCAGCCGATACGTAGATAATATTGGATCTCTCCATATAACCGATATGAGATGCCATAACTGTGACTTCACCGGCGGGGACCTGTGCGATTACAAAATCCCCTTTCAGGTCTGTAGAGGCGCCTATAGCAGTGCCTTCTATAACAATGTTCACACCTGCAAGTGAATTGTTGGCATCGTCGGTTACTTTTCCTTTAACAGTTCCAGCTCCTGCAATCTGGACAAAGAATAGCGTCAGAATTGCTGCGGAAAACAGGTATCTATCCCATTTTATTGATATTTTGTACATGATCTCTCCTGTTAACATTAGGTAATTATCCGTTGCAGAAGTATATTGAATTAGAACATATCTCCTGGAATACTTCTGCTGTTTTATCTATCTGTCAACTGGAAGAGATGGGAGGACGGTAAATGCTTTGGGTGTGAGCCTTGGTGGGATTATGTGTGATTTGATGGGATATCAAGTCGTATGAATCGGGAATTGAAAAGTGCGAGGTTGCTGGAATAAAAGCATTGACGACATATTGTGCGTTGCACACGTTGCTGTCACAGGACCTATGGTCATACGGATTAGAACTCTGACAGGGCAGTTCATCTGAGCAATTATAATCGCTGCCGCAACAGCAGCAATCTATCTGCTCTTCTGAACTTACCGGGCGGTCATGTGAAAATGCGTATGCCAACTGCGAAAAACTCACAACACAAACCAGTATCACTAACCATGTTAATATTTGTGCACTCGAAGATTTCATTTTATTCCGAAAACGTCGCTTTTACTGCAAACATCTGAAGCGCAGATTTTCTAATTATTACCGGCTTCTTTGAAAAATACGTAACAATATCGAGTTTGTTTGAATCGCTATAAACAAAAAAAGACCGCCATAACCTTACGTAAGGCGGTCTCAATAATTATTCAGGCAGTCAATTCCGCCCGATATATTAAATTTTTGTCTGCTATTTCCTGCTCTTCGCAATCACGTCCACCGCCTCTATAGCGCGGTCAATGTGCTCTTCAGTGTTGAATGCGCCGATGGAGAACCGAACGCCGCCGTGACTCTCGACGAGTCCGAGCTGTTTATGCACCAGCGGAGCGCAGTGCAGCCCGGTGCGGGTGGCAATATCGAAATCAACGTCCAGTATAATGCCGACGTCTCCGGCTTCAAATTTATCTATGTTGATGGTTATAGTAGAGAGGTGATTCTCCATATCCTCACAGCCGTAGATTTGAACGCCCTCAATCTCCCTGAATCCGTTGACCAGCCTTTTTGCCAGATCCATCTCCTGCTTATGGATGTTCTCTACGCCTCGTTCTTCAATAAAGTCCTGACCAGCCCAGAGAGACGCCACACCAACCATATTGGGCGTGCCGTATTCCATCCTGAAAGGGTATTCCTCGAGGTGATATGGATAAGCGGAACGGACTCCAGTCCCGCCGCTGCGAGTCTGCCGGATATCGACGTCCTTGCGAACGCATAAACCTCCGATACCGGTAAATCCCATCAGCGATTTATGACCTGTAAAAGCCAGCACATCCACGTTCATCTCTTTCATATTGACCGGAATAACGCCCGCCGTCTGCGATGTGTCCGTGGCGAAAAGAACCCCCTTCTCTTTACAGATTAATCCTATCTCCTTTATAAACTGAACCGTCCCTAAAACATTCGATCCGTGATTGACGATAACCAGTTTGGTGTTGGATTTTATGGCATTCTTTATGTCATCGGGATCGATGAAGCCCTTATTATTGAAAGGGATATAGGTTGCTTCGACGCCGTTATCACGAACCATGCAGTTAACCGGTCGAATAACTGAGTTATGTTCGACATTAGTGGTAATGACGTGATCTCCCGCCTGAAGCAGTCCCCGGACAATGAGGTTCAGAGCGTCCGTTGCATTATATCCGAAGCAGAGGCGTTCCGGCACGTCTTCATCACCGCCGAAAAACTTCGTCAGCCGCACACGCAGGTTTTCGATGATATTACCTGCCTCAATCGCCATATCAAAACCGCTTCTGCCCGGATTGACGCCGGTCTTCCGGTAGAAATCAATGGCAAATTCATAGACGTTCTCAGGTTTGGGCCATGCTGTTGCAGCATTATCGAGGTATATAAGGTTCTCCATTAACGTACTCCGCGCTTACAGGTTATCGTTTCCTCTTTGAAACTAATGGGAGTAATTTAGCAAATTTTACACAAGGGATCAAGTAAATCTCAATAAATATGTTGAGAAATACCTTATCACCCCCCGGGGGTGATAATATAACCATACCGCTTAAATCGAGAATTTGTACGTAACGCTTTCTCATTATTGAATAGCAATATCTCATTTAATCTCTTGCGGAGGTAAAAATAAAAATATATATTTTACGTCTTATTGCGCCCTTAGCTCAACTGGATAGAGCGTCTGGCTACGGACCAGAAGGTTGGGGGTTCGAATCCCTTAGGGCGTACAAACTGATAAGGGGCTGTCCCAAAAGAAGAATATTGAGTCATTGCGAAGAATCAGCCGTCCGGCTATTGACGTGGCAATCTCCTGTATTATAAGCACTGAGAGATTATCACAATTCTTTCGTAATGACTTTTTATGGACTTTTGGGACAGCCCCTTTCTTAGTCTCCCATAAATATAATCAGAGCCTGTAACTTTTTACCCTGACAGACGTCTAATAGATAACAGCGCGCCGCATGGTGTATTTTGAATATTACACAGGCTTTTTACATTAATTAACATTATTCAGTTCATGAACTGGGACTTAATTTTCCGGAAGCATTCACCCGGAATCTTAAACTACTTAATTAACCTCACCGGAAACCGCCAGGAAGCCGAAGATCTGCTGCAGGAGACCTTTATCAAGGCGATGCGGTGTGAGGATTCATTGAGAGAATCTGACAAAGTCCATTCCTGGTTGTTGACTATTTCGCGCAATCTTTTTCTCGATGCAAAGAAAAAGGATAACAGACGCAAAACAAATCCGGTGGCAGATTTATCACAAATCGAGAACAATATGACAATCGATCACCAGACGCCCGAGGAGATCACCCAGCGAAGAGATTTCATGGGCTTCCTCCACAATGCGCTGGCTGATCTGAGTGAATCTTACCGGACTGCTTTTACGCTGGGGGTTATTCAGAGGCTTTCATATCGGGAGATCGAAGAGATCACCGGATGGTCCCTTTCAATGGTGAAAATCAACGTCTTCAGGGCGCGTAAAAAGGTCGCTTTCGAACTGCAGGAATTTCAAGGATAATATCATGATGGGATGCGAAGAGTATCAAATCAACATATCGGCGATGATCGACGGTGAACTTCGGGGAGAAGAACTCACCGATACGGTAAAACATATTGCCTCATGCAGCGAGTGCATGGAACTCTTTATCGAATTCCAGCGGCTCCAGGAGAGAACGGATGCGGAAACCGCGCCGCCCGTCATTCCCGGCAGAATCTGGGAGAATATCGAATCGGAAGCCACGCCGATAAAGAGTGCGAAATCTATACCCTTCCGTTCAACGATGTTCAAGGCAATCAGCATCGCCGCCGTTCTGGCAATCAGCTTTATCCTCGGTTATCAGAGCCGTTCAAACATCATCCCTATGATGACAGCCAATAATCCCATCGTTCTGGCAAGTAATTCAGGGAAAATGAATGAGGCGCAGTTCCTCTCGCTGACAAGAGAACTGCTGACGGCTGATCCGGTATATCATCAGAAAATGTATATGATCCTGCATTCGGTGGCAAGTCAAAGATGGGAGGAGAGTTTTGAGCCGATTGATAATGATTATCTGGAGGGCAGCAGAAACAGCGAAAAGTTACAGCAAACGAATTACGATAGAGATGGCGAAACGTTTAAATTTTAAATAGCAAATGAGGTCATAATGCAGCTTAAAAAAGCAGCTTTAATAATCCTGGCGATATCCTTTATAACCGCAGGTCATACCGCTGAAGGCGCTGATAATGAAGGTTTTATCTACGGAAAGATTACCACCCGCGACGGTGATACCTACACCGGCACCATGCGCTGGGGGAAACAGGAACTCTTCTGGGACGATCTGTTCAACGCCAGTAAAGAGGACAATCCCTGGCTCAGATATGCACCTAAAAATAAAAAGAAGAAGAGCGCGAGGGGCGACGGAGATTTCTCAATCTTCGGACTAAAGGTGTATCAATCCTTTGGATTTGCAGACACTCACATATTCATGACCCAGTTCGGCGAAATCGAGACCATCATGAACCGCCGCCACTCCAGATCGACGATTATCATGAAGAACGGCGCTGAATTCGACGTCGATGGCGGTGGAGACATCGACGTTAAAATCAGGATGGTCGATGAAGATATGGGCAGGATCAACATCAAATGGGATAACATCAAAAAGATTGAGTTTATGCCTACTCCACGGTCCGCAGAGACGGAAGGTTACAGATTAAGGGGAAAACTTAGAACTTCGGAAATGGATTTCGAAGGCTATATCCTCTGGGACGCTGAAGAGAGCATTTCAACGGACATCTTGGACGGCGAGACCGAAGATGGCGATATGGAAATCGAATGCGGTAATATCCGCTCGATCAAACGCCTCAGCCGCAGAGCCTGCCTGGCAACACTGAAAGACGGTAGAGAATACGAGCTTAGAGGCACCAACGACGTCAACAATGCCAATCGCGGCATTTTCGTCATGGACGAACGTTACGGCAAGATCGAAGTCCAATGGGATGAGTTCAGGGAAGTTATCTACGAAGATAAAGATGATTCGGGAAAACCGTACAAAGCCTATAAAAGCGACAAAAAGCTCGAAGGCATCGTCGAAACCATCGACGGCGGCTCGTTTGAAGGAGATATCGTTTTCGACCTCGACGAAACCGAAGGCTATGAAATTCTGAACGGACACTTGGATGACATGGAATTTTATATCCCCTTCCACAGGATCAAATCGATCACACCGAAAGGTCGTCATTCCAGCATCGTCGAATTCAGGAACGGCGAGGAACTGAGGTTGGAAGATTCCCAGGACGTCAGCGACAGTAACGACGGTCTGATCGTCTTCATGGGCAAAAGAGATAACGAGTATATCGACTGGGAAGACATAGAGAAGATCACCTTCAAATGATCGGCAATATCGCAGTATCCGGCGGGGAATCAGGCGCTTGAATGGTTCTTCGATAGGCTATAACATCAGGCAGCATCGGAAGAACTCCGCATAGCCATTCTCAGCGCTGCCATTGGCTGTAAAAAGGGCGACCCATTCTTATGGGATCGTCCTTTTCCCGTTTCGTCAGGTCCTCAGCAAAGCGGTGGGTAGCCGGAACAGCTTCACCCGAAGGGTGCCGACGCAGTCTGGATGTCCCGGATGATTACCAAGCTGATATTGCTTTGTCATTCCGGGCGACAACCCAGAGCATTGCCCCTATGGGGGAATCCATTTCACCCTACAATGAATTGTGGGGCTGTGAGGCACCCGTACCTCCCTGCATTTTTGTTAAAAATACAATTCTATACTATGATTTCATACTTCTTCTTTGTATATTTCAGCATGTAGTTAAAGGCGTCTTAATCACCAAAATTAAATGGATTTTCTAACACTTAAACAAGCGAGCACTTGGGCAACTGAATTGACTGGTAGAAATATCAGTATTTCAAACATCTCATATCTCATTCAATATGGACGCGTAAGAAAACACAATTCGAACGGGAATTTGTATGTAACCCAGTCAGACTTAGAAAAATATTACAAATCTCGTATAGGTAAGCTTGAGATTGAGTGGAAGAAAAAATTAGGTGACGACCTGAATTGGGCTTTGTCATTCGACAACTATTCTGAGAAAGAAAGGACAAAGCACGTTCATAGGCTACATCCATATAAAGGGAAATTTATTCCACAATTAGTTGAATATTTTCTTGATAATCATACTGACGATTTCAAACGTGTGGCATATTTTAAACCTGGAGATGTTATTTTAGATCCTTTTTGTGGGAGTGGAACAACTCTTGTGCAGGCAAATGAACTTGGAATGCACGCCATTGGTATCGATATCTCGGCATTTAATGCTCTTATATCGAATTCAAAGTTATATCGCTATAATTTGCATAAATTATATATGGTTGTAAAAACAATCTCAAGACAACTAAATGAATTTATTTCAGAGAAGCAGATCTTAGAATTTGAGGGTGAATTACTTGATTCTATAAGAGAGTACAACAATATAAACTTCCCTTCACCAGAATTCAAATACAATGTTAACAATGGCTCGATTGACGAACATAGGTACGGCAGAGAGAAAGCCAATGGATTTCTGACAACATACTGGGATCTAATTAAAAAGTATGAAATAGAATTGGATCAAAACAAAAAAGAGGATTTTCTAGATAGATGGTATTTGAAACCAGTACGTGAAGAGATAGATTTCGTTTTTGATATAATTAAAAATATTAAGGATATTAAGACAAAAATAATAGTGAGTATTATACTTAGTAGAGCTATAAGATCATGCCGTGCTACGACACATTCCGATCTCGCTACTTTAAAAGAGCCAATTAATTCAACATATTATTGTACTAAGCACAAGAAGATTTGCAAACCCCTGTTTTCTATAAAAAAATGGTGGGATAAATATAGCGAAGATGCTATTGATAGATTGGTAAAGTTTGAGAAATTGAGAACAGACTCTCGACAAGTATGTTTAATAGGAGATTCAAAGAGTATCGATTTAATTAAAAACCTAAAAGCGAAAGATGAAACACTTGGAGAACTAGTTGATAAAAATAAGGTCAAGGGGATCTTTACAAGTCCTCCTTATGTGGGCTTAATTGATTATCATGAACAACATGCATATGCTTATAGCTTATTTGGATTTGAAAGAAGAGATGAACAAGAAATAGGACCGTTATCCAGAGGAACAAGTAAAGAAGCTAGAGAAGCCTATGCTGAAGGAATAGCCCAAGTATTATTAAATATTAAAAGTTATCTTGCAGATGACTATAATGCGTTTATAGTTGCTAACGATAAATACAATCTATATCCAGAAATCAGTAAAAGAGCGGGGATGAGGATTGTTAACAGATTCAAAAGACCAGTTTTAAATCGGACAGAGAAGGACAAAGGTGCATATTCTGAGACTATATTTCACTTAAAAGGAGTTTAAGCATGGGATTTACAGAATCCAAAAAAGAACTAATTTATGATGTTCTTAGATCAAGTCTCCGTAATAAGTTTAGCAATTATAAATCGGAAACTAAGCACATGCCATTTCACTATCGACTTCTTGGTAAAGATAGAATGGCATTATATTCATTCATCCAATCGCTGAACACTACATTTGGAACATCAATATATGAACCTGTGGCCAAAGCCTTAGCAACTGAAAACTTTAGAGATGCAAAAACTCACGTACGTCCTTACAATTATATAAGCGAGGAGGCTTATAGAGAAATCCAAAGAATAATAACCGGATTAACCACTGCGGAAAGTGAACCGGAAAAACTAAACGAAATACAAACGATAAGAAGAGTTTGTCGTGAAGGTAATATGGAAAAAGTAAAACTGACAGAAGTTGATATCTGGCTGGAAAGTTTTAGTGGAGAATTTATATTAATCGATTTTAAGACTGTTAAACCTAATATCGGTGATTTTAAAGGATTTAAGAGACAGTTGCTTGAGTGGGTTGCTGCAGAGACAGCTAAGAATCCTGAAGTACAAATTAGAACAATGATTGGAATTCCATACAATCCATACGAACCTGAACAGTATAATAGATGGACGATAAGGGGGATGCTTGATCTAGAAGAAGAATTACTCGTCGCTGAGGAATTATGGGAATTTATTGGAGGTGAGGGAACATATTCTGATTTACTTGATTGTTTTGAAGCCGTCGGTATAGAACTAAGATCCGAAATAGACGAATACTTCGCCAAATTTAATTAAGCTCAATCTTTATCATTTTCCTGAACCACTGAAAAAGGCTGATAACACTTATATCGCTGATATAACCGCTTCAGTCATCAGTGCCATCAGTCAAATCAGCGGGAACTTGTCCGCCTCTGGCGGATCAGTGGTTCAGTTTTTTTCTACAATCCTCCCGCCTAAATCTCATACTAAAATTCCCCTCTTTTCTCTTGCATTTCCCTCTATTCTGTTGTATATTATATACAAGAGCTTCTTTATCCGCGCAATCTGCTATTCAACAAGCCACTAGCCACTACCAACTCGCAACTAGCAACCAGTCACCAGCCACTAAGAATTTCTTGACAACGGCATATTTGTCACCCTTGACAAATACGTCGGTTACCCTAATTCGTATAAATTTAATCAATTAACCACCAAAAACGACAAATATGTCGGAAATTAAAATTCCCCGCACGAACCAAACCAAATTTGTCGTTTTCGTGCGGAGCGATTCAAAAAACACAGCGCCCCCACCGTCAAATTTGTCGTCCGCCCGGAGTGTAAAAAAAGCGTCAGGTCATCGCTTTGCTTGGCGTAGCCATCCCTTCGGAGCCCACGCCTTAGGTCATATGAATGAATTCATACGCCCATCTTTTAAATCAAGTCGTTGAAACGACTGATGTACACACCAACAATACATCCCGATTTATCGGGATTCGTGCCTGAAAGCTGGGCATGGGATTTGAATCCCATGTCTTCGGAATGATGGATATCACGATTCACCAGGATGGAGACGAGAGGAAGAAACCCACCGCTGAGCGGTGGGGCACCAGGGCTGTCAGGTGCGGATGTACTGTATCATGACATAGTATACAAGTGTTACGGGACATGGTATACACTTTTTAGCCTTATCTTAAGGGCCTGTACCAAACAGGAGGTCATAAGATATGGCTTGGAAAGTAGAGAGCATCATGTCGCAGCGCTATGAATTTTGTAAACTGGCTTGCGAGCCAGGATCTAATATCAGCGCTCTTTGTCAGCAATTTAAAATCACTCGCCGGACCGGCTACAAATGGCTTCGCCGTTTTCAAGAAGAAGGCACAGACGGATTGTGTGATCGCAGTCACCGCCCGCATCATTCGCCGCATTGCACTGATGCTGCAATCGAAGCTCAAGTGGTAGCACTCAGACTAGACTATCCTTACTGGGGTCCACGCAAGTTACACCGTCTGTTGCGAGACCGAGTTACACAAGACCAGTTACCGTCTATCGCTACCATTGCCCGGATTTTAAAACGGAAGGGATTAATTGAGACCCCTCCACCGAAGCCTGAATGGCCGGCTGTAGGTCGTTTTGAACATCCTCATCCCAATGATCTGTGGCAGATGGATCTGAAGGCGCTTATCCGGTTGCCTGACCACCGTAAAATCTATCCGGCAGGGCTTTTGGACGACCATTCTCGTTACCTTTTGGGATTATGGATGCTTCCCGATTTCAGTGCCAACGGCGTTATCAACTGCTGGATTAAGGCATCTCGTCAGCACGGTTTTCCTAAACGAACTTTGACTGATCATGGGGCTCAATTCCGCATGGAAGACGATACTACGTCCGCTTTCCGCGTTTATTCATGGGCTTGCGGAGTTCAACATACACAAGGTCGGATCGCCCACCCACAGACGCAGGGCAAGATCGAACGTTTCTGGAGGACCCTGAAAATCGAAGTGCTAAGTCGCCACGGATACAGCGATAGAACTTCCTGGCAAAGTCGCTTCGACGAATGGCGCTACCAATACAATCATATTCGTCCTCATCAAGAGCTTGGCGATGAATCGCCCATCAGTCGTTATGAACACAGCGATCGATCTTTTGTGCAACCGGATCGGTGTGCTCGTCTGGGTAAACCAGACAGTATCTATCGGCGAGTCAGCTCCAGAGGACAAATCAGCCTCGGTGGTCAACGAATTGTAATTGGGCGCGGTTTAGCTGGCTGGACCGTAGAAATCAGACCATTAGGAACTGGTTATTGGCATGTCTATTTCCGTAACCATTTTGTACGGGAAATCCATTTGACTAAACCGATACGAGATCAAAGAACGAATTCCTAAGTCAGGCAATCCTACGGCTTGCCTGACTTAGGACAGAAAAAAAAAACAACCAGAGAACTGTATACCATCTCATGAAACATTTGTAAACTATCTCTTGATATTATACACGGAGACCTGACAGCACAGTTACGGTTCAGGTTGAACACGGACTACGAACACCAGCGGGCAATTATTTATTTTTCTTTTCTTTCTTATCTCTGCGTTTTTCTTTGGGACTACGCTGGCTCTTTTTCTGATCTTCTCTCTTACCCTTGTCTTTTTTTCCTTTGTCACCCATTTCTATTTCTCCTTTTGTGAAAATGACCTGTATTGCTTAAGGTGTCCCCGACATTTACTTATCAGCCTCTGGCTGATTCGGGTGCAGACCCCACACCAGGATGGAGACGTGAGGAAGAAATCCACAACGAAGCAGTGGGGCACCAAGGCTGCAGTAACAGGAGATCGATCCAATAAGTACAAACGCAGATGCTAATATAAACAGTGCTTTCACCACACTACATTCAAATTTATTTACCTGTTTGTGTATAATAGGCTAATCACACCTAAAAAACAAGACTTATTTCAGCGGGTTTTAGTGTGATCGGATGGTGGTGTGGGAATATCGGGGGGAAAGTGACATGGATATAAAAGAAGAGCAGTTACACCCGGGACATCGAGCTGTCCCGGCCACACACCGTAGGAGTGTCTCAGCCACAAGCGGTGGGGTGGTGGGCAAATAATCACCGAACTTCGCATGACATCATCCCGATTTATCGGGATTGAGGCTAAAGCCGGGCATGGGATTTGAATCCCATGCAACCTCCGCAAAATGCCATCAGGAGGAAACTCCTGACGGCACAGGAAAAAGGGTTGTCACTCCGGCTTGTCCGGAGTCAGACACGCCGCAGGATTCCCGACGCATCCCGATAGTTCGCGACTTCCCTTTTACAGAATCGAAAATTCGATTATTTTTTAGGAATTACTACTGAACAGAAAAATCCCCCCTAACTTTCCCCTTATTAGGGGGAGCTGGGGGGATCACTTTTACCTTTTGCCTTTTACCTTACTTCATCAGCGCCATTTTACCTGATACAGTAACTCCTCCAGCGCTCATCCGATAGATATACACCCCGGATGAGAGTTCAGACGCATCGAAAGTTACCTCATGAATCCCGGCATCACGCCAGCCATCAACCAACTCAGCAACTACTCGTCCGCTTAAGTCATAAACAGCAAGATTTACATGACTGTAAGCTGTTAGCTGATAGCTGATAGCTGTAGTAGGATTGAAGGGATTGGGGTAGTTCTGATAAAGCGTTACATCCTCTGGAAGCGCAGCCTCCTCCGTCACCGGATTAATATCCCAGCCGGAAACTGCCCATCCCGTAATCGGACTGGAGCCATCGCTGCCCGCCTTGGAAAACGCCAGGTGGTCTTCCGCGTCGATGATTGACGGGTGAGCACCGAGATAAGCATTCAGTCTGTAATTCCCCGCAGGAGCGCTGCCGGGAATGATCTGAGATAGACTGCGAGCAATCACCTGACCCGCAGATATCGCCAATCCCGTGCGGAGGATAACCGGACCGTAGGTCGATCCAGACGGCAGGGTGATGTCTTCCCAGAAATCGACGTAAGCAGTAGTAGCTCCAATATTTTCGATTTCGAGGTCGTATAACAGGCTGCCTCCACCAGCAGGGATAACCGTCGAACCTTGAGCCGTCAGGGTTACGGTAAGATCGTTTGTGCCTGTCAGCGCGTCGAGCGCGGCGCGAGCCTGAACGATGCCATATCCCGATTCAACGTCCCAGCCAGGCGCTTCAACGTCCAGGCAGGTCTGACGGATGACGTTATAGAGCGCATCTGGAGTCAGTCCCGGCGAAACGGAGAGCATCAATCCAGCTATACCGGCTACCTGCGGGCAAGCTGCCGACGTTCCCATCGCAGCGGTATAGCCGTGCGAACCAGCGGGGAGTCCGCCGTTGTTCTCATCGCATACCGAAGCAACATAGCATCCCCAGATCCATTCCGCGGTGCTGTAATTGCTCCCAACAATGTGACCGCCGCCTGCAAGACAGTCCATAAAGCTGCCGTAAGTCGAAAAATCGGCGCGGTTGTGTGCCTGCGAGAAACTGCCAACGGCAAAGGTTTCATCCCACAAAGCAGGCACGTAGCTTTCCTGAGCCCCGGAATTGCCGGACGCGGCGAAAACCGTTATCCCGTTGTTGTAAGCGTTGATGATAGCGTCATGCAAACCCTGTGGAGCTAAATTAGACGGCAGCCCCAGAGACATGCTGATGATATCCGCTTCATTATCGACAGCCCAATTCACTCCCATCGTCAGCACAGAAGTCGAAGCCCACATTGACTCGATCAAACCGCCTTCCGGCGAGATACAGCGTACCGGCATAATCTTGACGTTGAAACCCGCTCCCGCGCCCCCTTCGGCGTTATCGGTGACGGAAGAAGCGCACGAAGCGGTGAACGTACCGTGAAAGACACCCAGATCGCATTCGTTGGAAGCCAAACCAAGTACATCGCATCCATCGCCCGCGGAAGGATCAGGCAGTCCCCAGCCGTCATTTACTCCATCATTATGATGGATGTCCGGGTTGCCGTCCTGCTGAACCGGCAGGAATATCTCCAGGATAGTGCCGTTTTTACCGCCCACGAAATCTCTGCCCAGCACTGCGCCTCCGGGGAATCTCGCGATGTTATCCTCAAGATCGGGATGATCGATGTCCGTCCCTGAATCTATGATGGCGATGATGACCTCTTCCGATCCCTGGGTGATGTCCCACGCTTGTGGGAGCTGCACGTCGAACATCGTCCATTGCTGCGGATCGACGTTTCCCGCCACCGGATCGAGGTCAATGAAGAAGGGATCGTCAGGAGTGTAATCCAGGTCGAACAGCTCGAAATAGTAGTCGAACTCGACCAACTCCACCCACTGGCTGGAACGCAGCCGTTCCGCTTTCTCCGCAGCTGTTTTCATGGCGGCGTTGAGCAGCCGTTGGATATCAGGTATATCCCGTGCCTGCACACAGGACTTCATCTCGTCATAGCTGATTCCCATGTCATAGCGGATCAACTGCCAGCTGATTTCCTCGTAGTCCCATTCAACCCAGCCGCCGATCTCATCCAATAGTTCTTCATAAGCGGCATCGGAGATGCCTGCTTTGAAGCGAACCATCAGGTGCGAAGGGTTGTAGGGAAGGTAAATGTCATATCCTGATTGTTCCTGCGGCAATGCGCGCATAGGACCGAAGGTTTCAGCCTGCGCGACAAATACAACGAATCCGAGGATCAGAATGGTGAGAAAAAAAGAAGTAACAACTCTATTCATCTGTCTGCCTCCTTAGTGATTGTAGGTAGTTTGGAAGGGGAATTATGTGATTTAAAATATCACGAAGCGTCGTTTAGAGAAGCAGAATCAAATCGAGCGGGCGCCATTGAAAATATAGATAAAAAAAGAGCGGATTCAAGCTCTAATATGATAGAATATTTATAAATGATATAGGTGATGTGGATCACAAAATAAAATAAAAAAAGGGGCTGTCCCAAAAGTACCCGACGGTGTCATTGCGAGGAATCAGTCAGCCGACGGATGACAAAGCAATCTCATATTTTATATAGCTTTGGAGATTGCTTCGACCCAATGAATTGGGTCTCGCAAGGACTATTATTAGGCTTTTGGGACAGCCCCATTGTATATTGATAGGTAGATAGGAATGTCTGCCCTCCGGAACCGCTATTTACACATCATATTCTGCGGTAACGTCCTTTTTATGGCGGTAGGAATAGCCGATGAATTCATCCTGCCGCAGGGTGGCGTCTTCCTCGAGCTTTATATAGATTAGATGCTTCAACATAAGCTGGCGCAGGCGGGACTTCCCTTCAGAGTGCAGTATCCCCGCCATTTCAGGATGAACTGTCAGGCGCACTCTGGGCTCTTTCGTTCCCGCGCGGAAGCGGCTTATCCAGCGTTCGAGGCGGGTGATAATCGTTTCTGTGGAAGGCACCATGCCAGTCCCGCGGCAGGCAGGACAAGGCTCATTCAAGGTGTACAAAAGCGCGGGTCTAAGGCGCTGCCGGGTCATCTCCATCAAACCGAATTCGCTCAGAGGCAGCAGATCAGTCTTGGCGCGGTCGTTTTTCAATCCCTTCTTCATTTCATCGTACACCTTGCGGCGGTTCTTCTCCTCGACCAGGTCGATGAAATCGATCACAATCAACCCGCCGATGTCACGCAGCCGAAGCTGCCGTGTAACCTCTCTGGCAGCGCGCAGATTGACCTTCAAGGAATTCTCCTCGTGATCCTTTTTCCCCATGAAACGTCCGGAATTGACGTCGATGACGACCATAGCTTCGCCATGATCGATAATAATCGATCCGCCGCCTTCCAAATGCACTCGCCGCGAAATGATGTTCTCGATCTTCTGCTCGATTTGGTAGTAGTCGAAGATTGGAATCCTGCCACGGTAAAGATGGAGTGTATCGACGATCTGAGGTGAAACTTCCTTCAGATATTGCTTGATGTCGGAATAAAGCAGCTTGGAATCGACCACGAGCTGACCTATGTCCGGCGTGCACAGGTCGCGGACCACGCTGAACGCCATACTCATATCCTGATAGATGAGACTGGGAGAAGGCTGCTTATAAATCTCCTTCTCAACCTCCCTCCACTGCTCTATCAATGAATTTAGATCACCTTTCAGCTCTTCTATGTCGTGCCCTTCCGCCACAGTACGCACGATCAATCCAAACCCTTTGGGACGAATATTACGGGCAATACTCCGCAGCCTCCTGCGCTCCTGAAAATTCGTAATGCGGCGCGAAATCCCGGAATCACTTTGTCCGGGGACAAGCACCAGATACCTGCCCGCGAGAGAAACCTGTGACGTCACACGAGGTCCCTTACTGCCGATCGGTTCCTTGATTACTTGAATTACTATTTCCTGACCATTCTTCAAGGGCGCTCGCACCACGCGGTGGCTGCCGTCCTGCTCCTGTATCGTCATTTCAACGATCGGAATGGGGATCTGTCCGCCGGTGCTGCCTACGTCAGCCACATCAGAGAAGTGCAGGAATGAATCTGTCGTTCCGCCAAAATGGACAAAAGCCGCCTGCATACCGGGGACAACCTTCCGCACGATCCCTTTGTAGATATTCCCCAGAGTACGTTCGTGCTTGGGTCTTTCCACAAAAAGTTCGGCGAGTTCTCCATTTTCCAGCATGGCAATGCGGGATTCCGTCGGAGTAGCGTTTATTATTATCTCTTTTTTTACTTTCATGTCATTAATTCAATCTTAATATTTGCTGTTGTTTCCTCAGGATCACCTAACGGTGATATGCGGATCCCTTCTATTTCCCACCACATTCCCAGTCGCTCTATTTCCCAGGAACCTGTCAGGTGTTCTCCCCCGTCATCTTTATTGTTACTTTCCCCCATTAAATAACTAATAACCTCTTCCACGCGGGGAACAGGACCATCCTCTCTCCGCAATCCCATTAATATCTCGCCCCCCCTACTCTCAAGTCTCCAGATGCCCGGACGCGCGTTGAAAGTTCTCGCCTTTTTGGGCGTAATTCGGTGAATAGTGATTGTCTCCTCCGCCAATATCTTGCTGATGTTCTCCTGAATATTTTCTGGTAAATCACCATCAATACGGACTGCCTTGTAAAGAAATGCGCTGAACGAGCCTATACTGGGCAATCCCTGCGGCTGCTTAAAAACATTCACTATTTCAATTCCCCCCGGCAGTGCGTTGCGGAAAATGTCCATCATTTCTGCTGACCACGGCTCTGCGATGCCAAAATCCAGCAATTCAGCATGCGAAGTGAATCCAAAGCTCAAGGGCGGAGATGATGAATACCTGATATGCGGTTTATACCCTTGTGTGAATTCCAGTAGAGTCCCCAACCTCCGCAGAGCACGCTCCAGAATTCCCATAATGCTCAGATGAGGCGTGAACTTCGATTCCCTCCCTCTGCTGTAGATCATTCGATAACGGTAATAATCATCAGGCACATCCACCCGACTAATTATCTTTGGTATCGAAACGGGAACATCGGGCGTCTCAGGACAGGGCAGCTTGGAATCCGTCTGCAGTCCGCAGAACTGGCAGCCGTCATGGCGGCAGTCAGGCGTCAACTCGCTCTGCCGACCATTTTCTAATTCCGAAAGCAAGAACTCGGGATCGATGCCGGTATCAATATGATCCCAGGGCAGCCTGATATCGCTGTTTATGCTTTGGATCGCTTCATCGGGATCGATTCCGCAATCCCTGAATGCCTTCTCCCAGCGCGTGAATGAAAAACCATCGCTCCATGCGTCGAAAATACCGCCCGTCCGGTAACAAGCTTCAATGGCGTCCGCCGCACGCCGGTCTCCTCGCCCTAAAACGCATTCAACTCGGGAGTTTACAGGCTGCCGCAGATCGAGGTTCACCATGCGATTGCCGCGGAAACCCTCTTTGAGTATCGATAATCTCCGTCGTATCTCATCAGGATGAAGCTGTCGGGCACGTTCAAAAGGCGTATGAGGTTTAGGTGAAAAGGGCGAGACTGATACATTGATTTTTTTGCCTTTGAATAAACGCGCTATGCCGCATACCTTATCCACAAGCGCGGCAATAGCTTCGACGTCCTCATCGGATTCTTCAGGTAATCCGATCATAAAATAGAGCTTAACAACTCTCCAACCCCGTTCAAAAGCCAATTTCACTGCATTCAACAGAGCTTCATCGGTCGTATCTTTATTGATAACCTTCCTCAAGCGGGGAGTGGCGGCTTCAGGCGCGAAGGTCAAGCCGGTTCTGGCATTATCTGAAGCTCGGTCTGCCATCTGTTCGGTGAACATATCCGGGCGCAATGATGGGTAAGAGAGCTTCGCTCGGTTTGCCTTAAGAACCGGTTGCAATCCATCCAGAAGCTGTTCGAGATTTCGATAATCAGCCGTTGAGAGCGAGAGCAGAGAAAGATCTGAATAACCTGTCGCGGTCAAACCTGCCTGCGCTTCCATGATCAGGTCGGAGATCGGTCTTTCGCGCACCGGACGATGAATCATGCCGGGGCCGCAGAAACGGCAGCCGCGGCTGCAGCCCCGCGCTATTTCCATAACATATCGGCTATGTGTCGTTTCAAGAATGGGAACGATCGGTGTCGCCGGATAATACTCCGGCAGCAGTTCGGGCGTTATGCGGGCTCGGACCGTTGAAGGTAAGCTCGGTTCATCACATTTCAATCCGCAATATCTGCCCTGTTCATTATATTCTGCATGATAAAACGCAGGCAGGTAAACGCCTGCAATATCACCGAGAGCCCGGACTTTTTTCATGCGGGATGAACCGTTCTCCTGCTCAAGT
Source organism: candidate division LCP-89 bacterium (assembly GCA_025774555.1). GTDB lineage: Bacteria > Electryoneota > B3-LCP > B3-LCP > B3-LCP > JALGVT01. Next base: position 35,670 of record JALGVT010000006.1, on the reverse strand, counting down.
TTAAGGACTTCTAAAATCTCGGGGAAGAGTTCTTCACCATCACCAACAGCGATAGCATCGAAAAACGGAGCGAACGGTTCGGGGCTGTGCGACAACGGTCCGCCGGCAATGACGATAGGATCATCTTCGTTTCTATGACAGGAGCGGAGCGGTATTTCTCCCAGATCCAGCATTGCTAATATGTTGGTAGCGTGTAATTCGTACTGCAGGTTGAAACCGATCAGGTCGAGGTCTTTTAGCGGGGTTCTGGTTTCGAGAGTAAAGAGAGGGATATTTTCTGTCTGAAGCTTTTTAACTGCGTCAAACCAGGGCATGAAGACGCGTTCACAAGCGATCCCTTTAAGATGATTGGCAAGATGATAGAGAATCCTAAAACCAAGGTAGGACATACCCAATTCATACAGATCAGGAAATGCTATGGCAACGCGCAGTAAGGGATTTTGGTCGAGCGCGGGTAATCCGGCTTCTCTGCCGATGTAGCGGTCGGGTTTCTCCACGTAAGGGAGAAACTGCTGTTCTAAATGTTGGAAACTCAGAGCCATTCAGGTTAATCTTCAGGACAGGTACGAAAACAGGGCGTTGTACCGATCCTCGATATTCCCGGCTCCGGATTTTATAAGGAGATTGAAAATGCCGTCTCCCTGCTTTCGGGAGAGAGACCCCCGGACGCGCGCGCCGGATAACCCGGATGCGGTCAGCGACAGCGGGGTTGGATAGGGGCATAAATCCAGCGCAACAGCAGGTTTTAATTTTGCGATCCTCTGCATTAGTTCCTGCCGGGGAAAACGCCCCAGTACTAAATCATGCCGCTCATAGGGGTACACCTTCAGAATTGCCGTGGTTTTCTCCCAGTATCTGAATTCATAAGGCACGAGAAGATGCATGCGCACACCCTCGATCCTGGATAGGAAGTCTTTGCAATTCCTGATCGCCAAATCGAAAGCGTTCGCTTCTGCCGGCATAACCAGCAGCCAATCCTCCGGCTGTTCCATCAGCCGGTTAAAATCCAGAGGGGAATCCGAGGCGTACTGCATACGCCGCATTACCAGGAATGCGGCTATCCGAGCCCAGGTATTCCTCATAAATGTCTTTAATTTCGTGCGAGCGCTCATACCACTGTAATTGAGTTAATTAACCAGTGACTATTCTGGTTTGTCATCCTGGTGCAGAGCTCTCTTCTCAATGCGGATACGTCCGATCCTCTTACCAAAGATCTCTTCAACAGTAAAGCGAAGGTTTTCGTAATCAATTACTTCTTTGGGTTCGGGCAGATCACCGATTTGGGCGAAAATAAAACCGCCAAGCGTTTCGTAATCTTCCATTTCCGGGATCGTATTATCCACGAGAATTTCGTTTAATTCACCGATGTTGATGCGCGCATCGGCTATTAAAGTATTATCGTCTATCTGTTCCGTTAACGGCTCTTCCTGGTCATATTCATCTTGAATCTCACCGACAATCTCTTCTAAGACGTCTTCTAAAGTTACCAGACCAGAAGTTCCGCCGTACTCATCGACAACAATCGCCATATGCGATTTTTCACGCTGAAACAGATGTAGTAAATCGTCTATTTTCTTGCCTTCAGGAACGAAATTAGCGTCCCTGATAAGTCCGGATATTTCAACTTGTCTGTCACCATTTTCAAGATAGGGCAGCAGATCTTTGACGTGTATCAATCCGGCAATATTATCGAGGTTATCGTTGTAGATCGGCAGACGAGAATGACCGTTTTTCTTAACCATCCTGATGACGTCCTTCACAGAAGCAGTGATCGGCAGACAGGAGATGTCCACACGCGGAACCATGATCTCTTTGACTGTAGTCTCAGAGATTTCAATGATCCCCTGGATCATCTCTTTTTCATCCGCTTCCAGTTCACCGCGCTCTTCAGAAACCTCAACAAGAGTCTTGATCTCGTCCTCTGAGATAAACAACCGCTGACGCTCAACCCCTAACGATCTGGAAACACTGCTTGAGATCAATCCGAGGAGTTTCGTGACGGGAAAGAAGATTATCCTGATTATATCGATGGGCAGCGCTGTCCAGAGCGCCCAGGAGCGTGAATATCGGATGGCAATGATCTTCGGCGTAATCTCGCCTAATATCAACACTATGGCGGTGATTATTAAAACTTCAGCGGCAAGTCCCACTGATGCGGGGATTCCTGTAGTTTCAATAATGCGGAGTGCGAAGAACGTAGCCAGAACTGCAATTCCAAAATTGACAAGAGCGTTACCCGTAAGTATGGTAATAAGCAATTCCTTTGGGTTTTCAAGCAGACGAATTACCCGACGGGAACGGGTATCCTTGGCTTCTTTGAGTTCTGAAATTATACTTTGGGTAAGGGAAAAGAAGGCTGTTTCCGTCGATGAAAAGAATGCGGAAAGTATAAGACCTATACCCAGAGTCAGCAGGAAAAATCCTGCGCTTAAACCATCTTCCACGATAATTTGATTCTGCTTCCGTCGAGTCTGCCCTGCGCTGAGGGCTCATCTCTATGGATTAGAACTTTATTCCCCCGTTAAATAACCTTCGCCATGTTCGAGCATCCGGCGGCGTTTCTCTTCGGTGTCATCTTCCCAGCCGCCCAGATGCAGGATTCCGTGTATTATTAAACGCTGTAAAGCTCGCTGCACAGATTCATTATACTCGGAAGCCTGTGCCTCTGCTTGATCGTAACTGACATAGATCTCCCCGGCTTCTTCAATGTCCGCCGGGAAAGCGATGACGTCCGTGTTGTAATCATGCCCTAGAAAAATACGATTGATCCGCCGGAGCTCAACGTCATCAACGATGATAACAGCTATATTAAAAGTCCAACCCTCTTTGACGAGTACTTCTCGTGCAAGCGTGCGCAGATACTCAAGGTCAAGTGAACTATCAGGATGCTCACCATAAATATCGATAACTTGCTCACCCATTGTCACCTAACATGCTGCGTCGTTAATATCCAATCTCTAACTATTTACTATACTTGAAACAAGATAACACATACTCTACATAAGGGCAAGCAAAAAACTATAAGTCTTTCAAAATTTATCGCGGTTATCTACTGTTCCTCACTCTTTCCCCCATTATGATATTCATCATAGGCGGTGATAATCTGACGCACCAATTCATGCCGTACAGCATCTTTCTCCGTCAACTCAATGAATTCAATGCCCTTTATACCTTTTACTACCCTGGGCGCTTCAAGGAGACCGGAATCTTCCTTCCTGGCGAGATCGATCTGCGTGGTGTCTCCTGTAATCAACGCTTTAGAACGAGCGCCGAGGCGAGTCAGAAACATCATCATTTGTTCGGCGGTCGTATTCTGCGCTTCGTCAAGAATAACGAATGAATCCGAAAGCGTGCGTCCGCGCATGTATGCCAGAGGCGCTATTTCGATGGTGTTGCGCTCGATTAACCGCTTGACACGCTCCGCTGCCATCATTTCCATAAGAGCGTCATAGAGCGGGCGGAAGTAGGGATCGACCTTATCCTTCAGATCGCCCGGGAGAAAACCGAGATTTTCACCAGCTTCAACAGCAGGTCGAACCAGGACAATCCGCTTGACCTCATGTCCGGTTAACGCTTGCACAGCCATAGCCACCGCTAAGTAGGTCTTACCGGTGCCGGCAGGTCCTACGGCAAAAATGACGTCGTTGTGCTTCGAAGCTTGATAGTACATATCCTGATTAGCAGACTTCAGATAAATCTTTTTCTGGGGAGTATCAATGATGGAAAACGTGGAAGGTATTTCACGCGATTCTAATTGATCCTGATTGGACATCAAGCTGAGAACAGTTTCAACGTCCTCGGGAGCTACCTTACCGCGGCGGCGCATTATGTTGATCAACTCATCAACGATACTGTGAGCTTCTTTTACAGCAGACTCTGCACCAGTTATCGCAATTGAATCTTCACTGGCAACGAGCTTCGCATGAAGACAAACACGCAGCACCTTTAAATTACGGTCGTGGACTCCCGCAAATTTGAAAAGTTCTCCCTCTTCAAGGGGAACTTCAACGCGCACATCCTGGGATGGTTCCACCGTTTCGGTCTCTATGTGGCTATCTTGATTCATTCAGTAAAATTTCCTTATTTATTCCGTAAAAACAAAAAACTCCAGCTGCCTGCGTTCTCAGGCGCTAGAGCAAATAAATTTGAGATAATCGCATCCCGACGCTATCCACGAATCACGAGGATTTCGTCTCGAAATGCAGGATTTCTCCAAACGTTGTCGAGGTTTATCCTCCAAGGGAGGCTGATAACTCCTGTTGAAAGAGTGACTTATACTGCTGATACCTAAAAACAACTTACTATTATATAAGATAATAAGAAATATGTCGTTTGTCAAGTAAAATTTTATATCCCTGATCCTTACCACTCCAAATTACCATTATCGGAAGCATTTTAGATAGAGCAGGGCGTTGAGCGTTTTAGAATCGGTGATTTCCCCGTTTTTAAAGCGATGCAGCAGTTCATCGAGAGACATCTCCACCATGAAGACGATTTCATCAGGGTCTGGTCTGCTTTCCCCCGGGGTCAGCTCGGATGCATGGTAGATCCAGAGAAGCTCATCGGTGTAACCCGGCGCGGGGTGGACGTTAAAGAGAAACTCGAGTTTCCCGGCGCGATAGCCAGTTTCTTCAGTCAGCTCTCTAAGGGCACAATCGGCAGGGTTTTCTCCCGGATCCAGACGTCCGGCGGGGAATTCAAGCGTCTCACGCCCCAGAGCATGACGATATTGCCGCACCAGCACATACTTGTCATCCCCCAGGCTGGGGATGATTACCGCCGCGCCGGAATGCCGTATGACTTCACGAACCTCTTCATGACCATCGGGCATGGCAACAATGTCGCGATGGACTTCCAGCAGCTTTCCATCGAAAACGATCTCCCCGCGCAGGAATTTTTCAATCAAGTTCACAATATACCCATTTGATGACGCTCCGGGATTTATGAAACTTATAATTATAAAGAACGGGGCGGAGGACACGTGCGAATCCATCCGCCCCGGGTAACCTGAAATTTAAAGGAGTTATATCTATTACGTGTAAGGTAAGGCAAGAGTTCCGCATATTTAACATAAATCTATGAGGACTTCCTATAGAAGGCGCTTTCTGTTGACTTTTAACGATAAATTAATTATATTTAAGCATATCAAATCTGAGGTTATCAACTGCCCACCATCTTTATAAACTGCGGCGATCCTAACGGAGTCGGTCCCGAAGTGACCCTGAAAGCGTTAGCAGAACTCCGAGGATATCTATCTGCGCGACTCATTCTTTCCGGGTCGATGGACGTTTTATGTCACTTCAATCGAGAACTCGGGGAACCGTTACGGCTTCAGATGGTGAAATCTATAGAAGAGGATCCGGGATCGGACGCGATCCCCGTTATCGAACCGGAAGGCGCGGCAGATTTTACACCCAGGATTGGGACGATTTCCAGCGCGGCGGGACGAATTTCCGGGCAGGGCATTAGACTGGGCGTTGCAGCGTGTTTAAACGGCGATGCTGACGCGCTGGTTACCGCTCCTTCGTCAAAAGAAGCTCTGCACCTGGCGGGATTCAAATATCCCGGTCAAACGGAAATGATATCGCAGCTCTGCGGCGTAGAGAAATCGATCATGATTTTAACCGCTGGCAGTCTGCGTGTCGGTATGGCGACCACGCACCTCGCCTTAAAAGACGTCAGCGGGGAACTCTCACAGGAACTCATAGAAGTCAAGATCAATACACTGCACCAGACTTTGATAAAGCTATATAAGATCGAAAATCCGCGGCTGGCTGTAGCTTCCCTGAATCCGCACGCATCTGACGGCGGCATTTTCGGGGATGAAGAAGAGAAAATAATCACACCCGCTATCGAGCATGCGAACAGATCAGGCATCCGGGTGGAAGGTCCCTTCCCGGCAGACACGCTCTTCCCAAGATTTAAGGATTATGACGGGATACTCGCCATGTACCATGACCAGGGGATGATTCCGGTAAAAATGGCAGGGTTTGGCACAGCTATTAATTTAACTGGCGGTCTGCCGTTTCCGAGAACGTCTCCGGATCATGGCACTGCCTTTGATATCGCCGGGAAACTGGTTGCAAACCCTGGATCGATGATTGAAGCGATAAAAGCAGCGGTTGATTTCGTATCGGGAAAAGTAACAAGAAAATAATTCATATCGTCAATTATACAGATAACATCGCACTAAAATAAATGAGGGCAAGAATGCCGCGTATCAAGCGAACTTTGATCATCCTGCTTTGCGCTTATGTGATGACCGCTTCAGCGTCAGCGCCGCCGGATGAAGCAGATATCTATCTCCAGATTAAACAGAATATCGGCACGTTCGGCGCCGTGTACCGTGAAATCAATCACCGCTACGTGGATAATATCGATCCCGAAGAATTCATCAAGGCTGGCATCGAAGGGATGCTTGGAACCCTGGATCCCTATACCGTCTTCCTCGATGATGAACAGGCGGACGATCTGCATATCATGACCGCCGGTAAGTACGGAGGAGTCGGCATCGAAATCGGCATCCGCGGCAAGGACAAGGTGCTTACGGTGATATCGCCGATTGAAGACACCCCCGCACAGAGACTGGGAATACGTCCGGGAGATAAAATCATCGAAATAGACGGGCTATCGACCGCTGGATTCACGACTTCAGACGCCGCAAATCACCTGCGCGGAGAAGCCGGAACCACAGTCGAAATCAAGATCGACCGTATCGGCGTGGATGAACCTATAACCTTTACCCTGGAACGTGCCGTTATCAAAGTTAAAGACGTAACCTTTACCGGCATCATCGAGGAGGGCGTGGGATACATCAAACTGGCGCGTTTTTCCAGAAATGCCGGCAGTGAAGTGCAGAAAGCGATCCTCGAGCTAAAATCCGAGGGGATGACCGGACTAATCCTGGATCTGCGTCATAACCCGGGCGGACTGCTTCCTGCTGCCGTTGAAGTTGCTCAGAACTTTATTGAGAAAGGCGAGGAGATCGTCAGCACGCAGGGAAGAGACGCCAAAGACACCAGACATTACAATTCCCTGCGCGATCCGATCTGCGCAGACATTCCGATTATCGTGCTGGTCGATGAAGGTTCAGCATCCGCCTCTGAAATCGTTTCGGGAGCGCTGCAGGATCTGGATCGAGCGGTGGTCGTAGGTAAAACCACCTTCGGCAAAGGTCTGGTCCAGACGCTGGTAGATTTTCGCGATGGGAGATCGCTTAAAATTACAACGGCGCGCTATTACACGCCATCAGGACGGTTGATACAGAAGCTTGATTACTTCGACGACGAAGATAAAATCATTTTGAAACCTCAGGAGAATCTGGAAAATCCCAACCTTGAAGAGCGATATTTGACCAAGTCAGGAAGATTGGTGTACGGCGGCGGAGGTATCATGCCCGACGTCGAAGTATCAATGCCGGAACTGGATAATTATGAGACTGAAATAATCAGGGGCGGGTTCTTATACGATTTTGCAGTAGGTTACCTCGAAAAGCATCCCGATGTTCACAGCGTCGATGAATCGCCTGAGATAATTACTGACTTTAACGAGTATCTGCAAGAAAAAGATTTCCGCTTTCAAACTGATATCGAAGATGCTGTCGAAGAATTGAAGGCGATAGCAAATGAAGATACTTCAGTATCTGAGGATATACAAGCCTGCCTCGATCAACTCGAAACGGCGCTCGAAACCGAACGTCCTAATTATATAAATCTGCATCAGGACTTTATTTCTGATGGTCTGAATCGTGAGATAGCCGGACTGCAGGAAGGCAGAGCCGGGAGAATCCTCGCCAGCCTTGACAACGATACTCAATTACAGGCTGCTCTGAAGCTGCTCAAGGATATGGAAACATATGGTCACATTCTCGCCAATTCAGAACAGACACTGGGCAATGCAGAATGATCGGTGAGTTTGAGCTTATCCGGAAGCTCATAGAAGGCTGGAAACCTGCCCGTGATGTGAGCATCGGTCCCGGCGACGACTCGTCGGCGATAGTGGCAGATAAAAAGCGGCTCTTACTACAATCAACCGATTTATTACTGGAAAACGTCCATTTCTGTAAGGGATGGGGCACTCCCTATCAGCTTGGATGGAAAGCGTTAGCAGTCAACCTGTCCGATATTGCCGCCATGGGAGGCACGCCCAGTCATACCCACCTGAATTTAGCCGTCCCGCCATCATGGTCCGAAACCGAAATTATTGAATTGATGAGTGGATTCAAGGCGATGGCTGACCGATACGGTGTCAGCCTTCTGGGCGGTGATCTCTCCAGTTCGCCTGATCTACTGGTGGTTTCGGTCTTTGTTAATGGAAACGCTCTCGAAAGTCGGGTCATCAGGAGAGATGGCGCAAAACCGGGAGACATTATATGGGTGTCGGGACTGCTGGGCAGCGCCGCCGCCGGACTGGAACTGCTGAAGAACAATATTGTAACCGATCCACAATCCGAACTCCTGAACCCATTCCTGATGCCGCAGCCGGAAATAGAATTGGGTACAATATGCGCCCAAAACGGCAGTGTTAATACATTAATAGATATCTCTGACGGTTTAGCCGGCGACCTGGGACATATTCTGGAAGCCTCGAATACCGGCGCAAAACTGATCCGTGAAGATATCCCGCTGGCTGAAGATAACCCTGCTTATGCTGATCTGCCGGATTTTGATCGGTTTGAGTTCGCTTTGCGCGGCGGTGAAGATTATCGTCTGCTCGGATGCACGCCCCGAAGTAAATTCGATAGACTTAACATATCCGTTAAAAATCAGTTGGGTCGTGCTTTATATGCCATCGGAGAAATCGAGAGCGAAACCGGTCTGCGCCTGATATCGCAGGAAGGTGGAGTCGAAGAGATCAAAGCGGTCTCGCATGACCATTTTAAGCGATTTGACTTATAGATGAAAAATAAGAAAGCAATTCTATCCATCGCCGGATTCGATCCGACTGCTGGAGCGGGAATCTTAACCGATGCCTCTGTTTTTCGTTCGCTCGGTTATCACCCGTTGACCGTGTTGACTTCAATTGCCGCGCAGGGTCATTCATCAGTAGCTGAGATACAGCCTCTAAGCGGCGCCTTCATTCAGAAACAGCTTCGCATCATCTTTGCTGAATTTGAACCCCGGGCGGTGAAAATCGGCATGATATACAGCAGGGAAGCTTTAGAAGAAATATCTGCTTTCCTCCAGACAAAGTCGCTGCCCATAGTGCTGGATTCAGTCATTAAATCATCGAGCGGTTTTGAACTGATAAAGGCTGATGCGCTTGCGCTGCTTGAAAATCAGCTCGTCCCTCTCTGCAGTCTGATCACCCCGAACCTCGCCGAAGCCGGCTTTTTCTTAGATAGAGAAATTAGGAATATAACAGGGAGCAAAGAAGCCGCCATAGAACTATCGCAGCGCTGGGGCCGCGCCGTTCTACTTAAGGGAGGACACCTGAAAGAAGAACCGGTCGATATCCTCGTTGATCACGGTTTGATAAAGACCTTTCCACATCCCCGCATCAACGCAGATATCAATATTCGAGGAACCGGATGCGCCCTCTCAGCGGCTCTGGCGGTATATTTATCTGAAGAATCCGACATGACTACGGCAGTGAAAAGCGCCGTCCAATTTATCGGCGATATGATAAAGAAGGCGTATTATGCTGATGATAAAGCCGTCGCCGGTTTTATAGGATAATAGGGCTGTCCGAAAACACCGAAATCGTGCTGGCAGACGCCCCCGTCTGCCATTCAGGTTCCGTCGCACGAGGGCGTGCAACGGCACATTCCATCAGGAATTATCTCTCGAGAAACATGCCGTACAATTATGATGGGAGGCGCATAATGTATAATAATTCCCCTTTAAAGTCTCATGAGGATTTCTGCTACAACTGCGAGCATTACGACTTTCATTACGGTACTTGCAGCGAAATTCATGAAAACATTAGTGATTATCCCGAAAAATTTAAAAAGAAATGTGATGGGAGATTATTTGTTTTGGGGAAAAGCGAGAAATTTCTAGAATCTAAAGAGAAATACCATAAATCAAAACATCAACCTACTGAAGAAACTTTATCATTGAATGATAACTCCGTTGAGGTTACTACTGACCCTTGGAAAGAAAAGATGGAACTTCGATTAACCGAATTGGAGAAAAAAATACCGATAAGTTATATAATCCATCATAACTTCTGGAGACGTGCATGGACTGTTTTTGGCTATAATTTAGTGACTATGGTGGTTATATACGGCGCAATATTTCTGTTTTCCCTTCTTATCTATATGCTTACATAACTATTGACATAGGGGGCAAGCACCCACTCTACCCTCGCCCCGCCCTGAAGGACGGGTCTACGAATAAGCAAGCCCCATGAATGGGGCTCAAAGAGAGCGCACGGTTGTGCACCCCTACTGGATTCCCGTTTTTCCCGAAAGGATGGCTACACCACACGGGAATGAAAGAAGATTCTTCGCTGTACCTGCGGTTTGCTCAGAATGACACTTATACTTTTTGGGACAGCCCTATAAAGTTTGCAGGAATTTCTGATTTACTTAATGAAAACCCCCGAATATTTCCGGGGGTTTTGTGTCCTGGTGAACATGAGTCTCCGACTCTACCGAGTTTAGCCTCAGGTAAATTTGCCACCGTAACTGCTGCAGCCTCCACCCGAAGAACCGCCGGCTGAAGAGAAGAGGGAAACTTTACGTTCCGGGCGGCGGCTCTTGCAATTCGGGCAGATGATCGTGTCATCCCGTTCGGAGTGCTTGCGCAGCTCATCAAAGTCGTGCTGGCAGTCAGGGCAGTGATATTCGAATAACGGCATATTGCCTTTCTATACTTTATTCTTTATATTATTTTAGATGCTGAAAATCCGAAAAGGATTCGTGAATTTCGCATTTTCTTTCTATCTCGGGAAAACGGTGATTCCGTAACCACCCCAGCTCTCCTCCTGAACTCTGTATTCTATCCTGTATCCGTCTCCATCCGGCATTGATAACCTGCTGACCGCTTCCACCATCATCACCTCGCCGCCATCGATGTAATACTTCAGTGTCCAGTCTCTCTCGACGTCCGGCATCAGGGACAGGTAATGAGCATCACGCAGCGTAGCCATTCCTTTTGGAAAGTAACCGTGTTCGGTCTTGTAATCTACCAGAGCCTGAGCTATGTCACCGAGAGCTTTCTGAACCTGCTGGGAACGCATCTGCACTGCCGGATTGTTCTTCCTCGATCCGGCGCACCCTGCGATGATCGTCAGCGCCAAGGCTGCAATAATAAAATAATAGAACTTCTTAGTTTTTACCATCGTTTTGTCCTCAAGTTTGAGCTTTATCAATTCAAACTCGCATATAATAGCGCAGGATCCCGGTTATGCCGGTTTATTGATTGATTCGTCTATTTGAATTTGCGTCTCACCATTATCCGCCCCACAGGACCGAGTAGATTGAAAATATAAACCATCAATCCCCTCTTTGGTGGAACGTAGCTGATGAGCTTGTTGTTTATTATCGCATTCTGGATGCTCTTGGATACGTCCGCCGCCTTAGCTTTGCTCTCCGACGGAATCCCTTCCCATACTCCAGCATCAAAGAACTCGGTGTCAACTGGTCCAGGATTGATAAGATGTACTGTCACACTCGTTCCAGTCATCTCGTAGGATACTGCTTCAGTCAGCGCGCAAAGAGCAAACTTCGACGCGCAATATGACGCCATAAAAGGCATCGCTACCTTCCCCGCTCCCGATGAAACGTTCACTACCGCGCCGGATCCTCTTTGAACCATATCGGAGAGGAAACCTGTCATCAAGTGAGCTGCTGCAGTGTAATTGACCTCCATCATCCGGGAAATATCCTCATAAGTCTCTTTCAGGAAGAGGCGATAATTGCCATAACCGGCATTATTGACAATCACATCCGGAATGCCATGCTGCTCTTTTACCCGCGCTATCAACTGATCACGGGCGTTGCTGTCAGCCAAATCACAAGGGTATGCAGTTGCTTCACCGCCGTTTGACCGGATTTTATCCACGACTTGACTGAGTCTTTCTACACGGCGGGCAGTCAGGATCAAGCGAGCGCCAAGAGCAGCAAAATCGACCGCCGTCTGGCTGCCGATCCCTGCAGATGCTCCCGTGATTAAGACCAGTTTATCCTTGAACCTGCTATCTTTGAGTTGGGGCGTCATGGTCTTGAGTGTGGTTTATCTCTAAGCGGCAAGCCAGGGTCCCAGTCCGCTGAAGGTGGCTTTCAGAGCGGCGGCTTTAACGGCAAAAAGACCTGCCTTCATGACGTCGCCTGAAAGCAGCAGGTAACTGATAAACGCAGCGGAAAAAACATCTCCGCAGCCTGTAGTATCTACAATACTGTGAAGTTTAAAGGGCGGGATTTCATACTTCTGGATACCATCTTCATCCATGTAGAAGTAATACGCTCCTGCCTCACCGCGGGTTATGATGACACCCTTTGCGCCCTTTTCCAGCAACCAGTTCGCAACTTCCACCAATCCGGTCAGAGTCGCCGTCGTTTCCTGGGTTAAACTGGCAGCCTCTTTCCAACTGAGCTGTACGTAATCAACCCCTTCAAGCCATTCCTGCCAATCGTGAAAGGCTCGCAAACGCCGCTTGCCTCGAGCATCAGGTTCGTTGAGAGTTAAACTGTGTACGTCCACCAGCATCGGATTCTCGAACTTAGCGCGCAGATTTCTGAGCGTTTCTTTCTCAATGTCATTTCCTGAAGTGAAATTAACCAGCAGGAAGTCTAAATCTTCGATGTTCTGTTCTATATGGTCGAATGGTATAGGCGGCAGCGAAAGATCGGCAGTTTCTTCCTTGTCTTCGTGCGACTTACATTTTAAAAGTACCCGGTTCTGCTTCTGTGCCACTCTTTTAAGACCGTCCAGTTCAACATTGTTGAAAACATCGAGCATAGCAGTAGCATCGTCTATGCCATCCGGTCCCAGCAGACAGATGGGACGGACACTGCCTTTCCCCGCGAGATAATGCCTCAGCGTTAGAATATTGTAAGCTATACCGCCCCAGGACGCCACTACCGCCCCAGAAGGCAGTACCAGCTTATCCTTATTAAGTGTGCCTATTATCCCGACCCTCATCATCTATCCCTTAATTACAATATATAATATAAGTTAGCGAGTGTTCTCGCTCTTAAAGTTCGCGATTTATCATGTTGCGCAGCAACTCTGAAGTGCCTCCGCCAAGAAGCAGAAAACGGGCGTCGCGGAAATATCGCTGGACGTCGTATTCCTTCGAAAAACCGTATGCCGCGTAGATTCGCATTGCTTTATCAGCAACTTCATTCGCCGCTTCTGACGCGACTAATTTTGCCATAGAGGCTTCTTTCGTGCAAGAGAGCCCAGCATCGACCATCCAGGAAGCTCTATAAACGTGCAGTTTTGCCGATTCGATCAGGGTCGCCATATCAGCCAGCTTATGCGAAATTGCCTGAAACTTACGAATGGGTCTTCCAAATGCCACTCGTTCGTCAGCGTAGCCAAGCGCATCTTCAAAAGCGGCGCGGGCTAATCCCACTGAGAGAGCGCCAGTCTGGATGCGTATTTCGTTCAATATTTTCGATAGATTTTTATAACCGGAGCCTTGCTCACCCATCAGATTCTCTGCTGGTATAGCGCAGTCTTCAAAGAAGAGTTCACTGTTACCGGCAGCGCGCGCGCCAAGTTTGGGTATCGGTTTGCCTATGGTCAATCCGGGAGTCCCCTTCTCAATCAGAAAGATGTCAACGCCCCTGAAACCAGCATCGGGATCGGTCTTCGCCGCCACTGTAAACAGATCAGCGATAGGACCCAGAGTTACCCAGGTTTTCGGACCGTTCAGCACCCACTTGTCCCCCTTTTTCACCGCTCGGGTTACTATTGAGCCCAGGTCTGAACCCGCATCCGGTTCCGTCATGCAGATCGTGCCTATTTTCTCCCCGCGCAAAGCGGGCTTCAGCAGCCGCTCATGCTGCTCTTTAGTCCCATAACGATAGATAAAATCGGTGCCCATCAGGGATTGCATCTGGCAGGCGGCTGCCATGCCGAGATCACCTCTGGAAAGCTCTTCCAGCAATATCGAAAGAGCGATTGCGCCGGCGTCTCCGCCGCCTATCTCTTCAGGGTAGCGCAGAGCAAAATATCCAAGTTCGCCCATCTGGCGAAACAATTCACGAGGGAATTCCCCCGTTTCATCTAACTTCTGCCGGATGGGAACGATTTCCGCTTCCACAAAACGCCGCACCTGCTGGCGCAGTATTTCGTGTTCCTCGTCAAATGAAAAACTGATCATACGGTAGAAACTCAGTTAAGCGCTTTTTCCTTGAAGGTTGGCATATAGAAATCCAGAGTTTCTGGATCCTGTATTCTTGAACTGGATTTATCCTGCGGTTTGTTCCGGTGGAAACGATTAACTTGCAGTAGATTAAGGTCATGATCTGCGCGCAATGCGCAAAAATAGTTCACCCCGAACCATCCCAGTAACAAAAGCGGCGTTATATAAATCAGAGACAATCCTGACGCGATTCCCGCCACAGCGAATGCTGCGCCTGTCATTAATGCAACAAGCAGATATCTACACCCGAGGCTCTTCATACCGCGCATGATATGCCACACCCCTCCGGCGGCAAATGCTGCAAGATTAAATCGTGGCTGTTTGATGTGGTCGAATATATCCTCAGATTCAAGCACGCGAAAATCTTTACTGCCCTGTTTGAAACCAGGTATATTAAGCTGAAATTGAGCGATTTCGCTGATCGGCAGCCATTCCGTATTATCTGCATCCTTTACTAAAAGATTATCGGTAGGAAGAATCTTGCCAGACTCTAAACATTCAAAAAAATCATCAGCGGATTTGATTACAAATAGAATCTCCCCACGGCGTACGAATACCGGACCCACAGACGACTATCCCCCATAGTATTATATCTGTTCGACAGGCAAAATCACCCTGTCCTTCCAAACAGGTAACATCACAGAGTGATTACGTTGTGAATCGAATATAAGATACCTTGATGACTAATGCAAGAGGAAAGTTGCTCTTTCAGAGCACAGTGTCGCAGGATAAAATCGGAGTATGTCTCTTAGATTAAGGTGAGATGGTATTGGATTATTCAGTTCTACGACGTATATCTAATCGTCTGTCCTCATCATCTCTTCGATCAGGCATCGTTTCCAGGCGGAGTTCCATCATCCTGATCCCTTCCGGTGATAGATCGCGGCGTTCCCCTATCCGGCGTTCCCCCTCACGGCGATCGATGAAAACTTTTCCCATATCTCCTCCGTATAACTGTTGACAACAGCGTGAATATCCTATCTTCGGTTATCCAGCGGTTACCCGATCATCCGAAATGTACATAATAAAAATGCTATTGTCAAGCGATTATTTCGTCTTCCAGCATATTTTATGAATTTCGTGAAAAACGTGAAGATATCGCGCATTATCGATATTATTGCCTATTAAAAAGGGCAGTCTCAGCTAAAAACTGCCCTATAGCTCTGATATTTCCCTTATTAAATGCTATCCGAGATAGGATCGAAGCGTCTTTGAACGGCTGGTATGACGCAGCCGTCGTATCGCTTTCTCCTTTATCTGACGAACGCGTTCACGCGTCAGATTGAATTTCTCACCAATCTCCTCAAGAGTTAATGGATGCTCGCGACTCAGACCGAAATAAAGTCTGACGACTTCAGCCTCTCTTCTGGATAATGTCTGCAAGGCTCTTTCGACCTCATTGCGCAATGACTCTTCCATCAATCCGTGATCAGGAGAGGGAGAACGGTCGTTGTGGAGGATGTCGAGCAAACGATTGTCCTCGCCCTGGTTGAAGGGCGCATCCATTGAGAGATGCCTGCCGGACATCTTCAACGTATCGGTGACCTCGAACGTGGTCATATCCAACTGTTCGGCAATCTCTTCGGGAGAAGGTTCACGCTCAAATTCCTGCTCGAGGTTACTGAACGCCTTGCCGATCTTATTTAAGGCTCCCACCCGGTTGAGCGGCAGACGGACAACCCGCGATTGCTCCGCCAAAGCCTGCAGTATTGATTGCCGGATCCACCAGACGGCATAGCTGATAAATTTAAACCCGCGCGTCTCATCGAAGCGCTTCGCCGCCTTGATGAGTCCGAGGTTGCCTTCGTTGATCAGATCTCCCAGGGAGAGTCCCTGGTTCTGGTACTGTTTGGCAACGCTCACCACAAAACGAAGATTCGCCTTGGTCAATTTCTCCAGGGCGAGCTGCTCGCCATCTTTAATTCTCCGCGCTAAGTCTATTTCTTCTTCAGGCGCGAGTAGCTCGACTTCGCCGATCTCCTGCAGATACTTTTCCAGAGACTGATTAGCTCGAATGTTGACTTTTTTTGAAATCTTAGTCATCAGGCGTATTTCATTTTATTTGAAATATTGCTTAAATGCACAGTTAATTGGTCAGGGTTTGACCGCTTCGTATGTAGGTCTGCCGCTGCGCATCACGCGAAACAGGATTGCATCTTTACTATCGACAAGTTTCCCTACGATATTCTGGTAATCCTGCATGTTTTCAACGGACTTACGGTTGATTTCGATAATGACGTCCTGCGGCAGGATTTTCCCCTGAGCCGGACTGTCATAATCGATTTCCGTAACGAGGACACCTTCATCGACGCCCAGATCAAGCTGCCTGGCACGGGGGGAATTCAACTCTTCGATATGCAAACCGAGCCAGACGTCTTCCTGCTGTTTTCCGATATTCCCGGCAATCTGGACAAAATCCTCTCGATTCGCCAGCGTGAACTCGAGACGCTTTTTTCTTCCATCACGGATTACGTCCATGGTGATTTCGGTATCCGGCTTGCGCTCCGCTATCATGAATCGGAAAGCGGCAGGATCTCCCACCTCGACTCCATCGACGCTGGTGATAACATCGCCCGGCTTTAATCCGCCATCCGAAGCGGGTGTATTATCCTCTACCATATCCACAAACACACCCTCCATATTCCGGTCGAGATCCAACGCCTCACGGGTGGCATCATCCAGTTCTCTGGGAACCATGCCGAGGTAGCCCCTGACGACAAATCCGTCAGTGCGAAGCTGACTATAGATACTCTTCGCCAGATTGATCGGAATGGCAAATCCTATCCCCTGAGCTTGAGCATTTATAGCGGTGTTGACTCCGATAACGTCTCCTTGAATGTTGACTAAAGGTCCGCCGGAATTCCCGAAATTGATCGAAGCATCAGTTTGGATAAAATTCTGATACTGAGGACCTCCGCCGGAAATCAGCAGATTCGACCGGCCTTTTGCCGATATTACTCCGACAGTTACAGTCAGATCCAAACCGTAGGGATTGCCGATAGCGATAGCCCAATCACCTACTTTTATAGCTTCCGAATTACCTAATTCAGCAACATTTTCAGAACTGAAATCAGAATCTATAGCGCGGATAACTGCGACGTCCGTCTGGGGATCCGTCCCTATGACTTCGCCTTTGTACTCATGACCATCGGCATCCTTAATCTGGATATCTGCGGCATTCTCAACCACGTGGTTATTGGTGAGAATATATCCTCCGCGGTCGATTATTATACCGGAACCACCGGAAGTTTCACCACGGGGAAGGTCAGGATGGAATTCGGGAAAGAAATCACGGAATGGTCCGAAATCGAAACGTTCGCGACTGCCGCGGGTTGCTTCTTTTCTAACCGTGATATTCACAACGCTGGGCATCGCTTTCTGAGCGACTGAAACGAAGGGACTCTCGCCCTTCTCGTTAATGATCCCTGATGAACGAAGATGCTCAATAACAGGGTCGCCTTCAGCCAGGGAAGTGTCAGTCCATTCCATCCTTGAGGCGAACAGAATGCCTAACAGCAGGAATGTAACCGCGATGAGCGCCGCAGCGCTTAGTTTTTTCAATTGCACGAAACTTTTTTCTCTATCCATTTTTCAAACCTGTAATATAGCAAATTGCTGCCCTATTGTCAAACGGCAGGAAAGCTTCGCTCGCCCGCTCCATCGACTTATACTATCCATTATGCTCAATTTCTCCCGCATAGAACCATGAAATGGAAATTCCTGCAATCAGAGAAACGCATTATACGGATAGAAGTGTCGATTTTTCTAAGCATATTGAGACAACAGAGAATGGAATATCTTTACCATCCTCTTATCTGCTATAGGTTTTCAGCAGAAAATCAACAGTAAAGCAAATCAGCAAGGTGTTTGTCAGAATGGATAACAACTTTAGAAAATTGCGTAAATGAACGGCGCCAGAGCTGACGTCTGTGCGAACACCAACAGCGCTCCAACCAGAACCATCATAACAATGATCGGCGTGAGCCACCACTTTTTCCGTTCCCGCAAAAATCCCCAGATTTCCCCCCAGGCAGATATCCCAGGCATGCCTGCTCCTTTATAGATTAATACTGATTTTCATATCTTTTTGGATCAAACGGAGTTTCAGGACGCCGAATCCAATACGATTCCGCTTCCTTGTCCCAGCGCTGCTTTATCAGATCCTTTCGTAAAAGCCGTAACACCAGACCAACCGGAGTAAAAACGAGGTAAAAAATCAGAAACATGATAAGTCGGGTGTTGAACCAGGCGAGACCCGCCGCTATTTTAAGCCAGACCCAATAGACAGGGCGAAGCAGAATAGGCAGCGCCATTCCTGTAAAGAACAAGGCGGCGGCAATAGCCCAGAAAACATTCGCCGTTCTAACATGAGCCCAGACGAAATACTGGATGCCGCCGATAACGGTTAAAATTGCCGCCATTACGGCAACCCAGAGACGTATTTCTTTGTTGGTATATTTCGCCTTCGTATTTCCCAAAATAGGACTCCCTGATCTTTAATCCAGCTCGAATTCGGATTGCCAGTCGATGTCTTCCTTCAAGGGCGGCTGTTCTTTCTTATCAAGAAGATACGTGCCCATGATAAGGTAATCCATCTCCGTGCGCATGAAACAGGTATAAGCGTCCTGCGGAGTACAGACAATCGGTTCACCGCGAACGTTGAAGGAGGTGTTGATTATTACCGGACAGCCGGTGCGCTCATGGAAAGCTTTGATCATGTCATAGTATATATCGTTCTCATCCCGGTTAACCGTCTGCAGCCTGGCAGAATAATCTACATGGGTAATCGCCGGAATGTCCGAACGTATGACGTTCAGCTTATCAATGCCAAAAAGGTTCTCCTGCTCTTCAGTCATAGGTATGCGGCGCTCTTCCCGCACCGGCGCAACCAGCAGCATATATGGACTCGGTCTGTCTATATCAAAAACGTCCGGGGCTTTATCTTCCATGACTGTGGGAGCAAACGGACGGAAGGATTCACGGTACTTGATCTTCAGATTCATCACCGACTGCATTTCGCGATTGCGGGGATCGCCGATAATCGACCTCGAACCCAATGCGCGGGGACCGTATTCCATCCTCCCCTGAAACCAGCCGATAACCTTACCAGCTTCCATAAACGCCGCTATTTCAGAAGGAACGTCGCTGCGCTCCAGCTTTTTCGCCGGCAGATCGTGTTCCTGTAAGAAACCGTCGATCTCATCGTCGCTGAACTCCGGTCCCAGCCGGGACGCCTTCTGAAGGTCGCGATGACCGTCAAGCTGACGGGGTTTATCGTAATAATGATACCAGGCAGTCAAAGCAGCGCCTAACGCTCCGCCTGCGTCTCCGGCGGCAGGCTGTATCCATATCTCCTTGAAAGGACCTTCGCGCAGAATCCTGCCGTTGCCGACGCAATTCAGGGCCACGCCTCCAGCGAGACAGAGATTCGGCAGCCCGGTCTCCTTGAAGGCGGTTCTCGTCATACGCAGCATGATCTCTTCGGTAACCACCTGAACCGAACGCGCCAGATCCATCTGTTTTTGCGTCAGAGTGGATTCCGGCTTCCGAGGCGGTCCATCGAACAGCTTATCGAAACGGCGGTTGGTCATGGTTAGACCGGCGCAGTAGTTGAAATATTTCATATTCAACTTGAAACTGCCGTCCTCTTTCAAATCCACCAGTTCGGTCAATATCTTATTGGCATATTTCGGTTCACCATAAGGCGCCAATCCCATGATTTTATATTCACCGGAATTGACTTTGAAGCCGGTATAATAAGTAAAAGCGGAATAGAGCAGCCCCAGAGAATGCGGGAAATGGATTTCGGATAGAAGGGTAACGCGATTATCGTGTCCCACGCCCATGGAACTCGTCGCCCACTCGCCCACGCCGTCCAGCGTCAAAATCGCCGCATCACGGAAAGGACTCGGAAAAAAAGCGGAAGCTGCATGCGATTCATGATGCTCAGGGAATAGGATTTTCCCCTCATACCCCATCTCTTTAGCAATCGTATCACGCATGAAGAGTTTCTGTTTGAGCCATAGCGGCATAGCCATCAAGAAACTCTTGAAACCGATAGGAGCATAGGTCAGATAAGTTTCTAACAGCCTCTCAAATTTGATCAATGGCTTATCATAAAAAGTGACGCTGTCGAGATCGTCAACAGAAATGCCGGCTTCTTTCAAACAGTAAGCCACGGCATGTGACGGGAAATTGTGGTCGTGCTTCTTCCTCGTAAATCGCTCTTCCTGCGCAGCAGCGATTATTTCACCATCGCGAACCAGGCATGCCGCCGAATCGTGATAATAGGCGGATATTCCTAAAATGTTAATTGATTTCTGGCTGTTTCCCAATTTGATATTGCCGATTTTTCTGAGGGAGCGTGACTCATTATCTGAAATTGAAAATATGAGGAATATAAAATATAACAATAATATTGTGATAAATCAAGTATCTAATATAGAAAATTACGCTATTTAGTTAGAAATATGCAAAGCGGTACAAGCATCCACATTAAACGGAAAAAGATTGCTGAACAAGTGGGATCGATCAACACTGTTAAACTTATTCTTTACGTGCGGGATCGTTTAAACCGTTGAGGAGTACAACTAAAAACTGCCTGCATTAACAATAATTCACACCAATGACAGAAGACGAAATTATCAAACAAGCGCTGATAGAAAGCGCCGAAACCAAACACAGCATGATTGAAGGGTGCGGCGATGCTCTCAAGACCGCCTCATCCTGGGTTGCACAGGCTATGAAAAACGGCGGCACACTGCTGATTTGCGGCAATGGCGGATCAGCGGCGGATGCGCAGCACATTGCCACTGAATTTGTCGTCCGTTTGACGTCTGACAGCGAACGCAGAGCGCTGCCGGCGATAGCGTTGACCACTGACACTTCTACGCTGACCGCCGCCGCCAACGATTTCGGCTTCGACTACATCTTCTCGAGGCAGATCGAGGCTCTCGGTCGTCCTGGGGACATTTTGATTGGGATTTCCACCTCAGGCAAATCGCCTAATGTTATCGAGGCGGCTGTATCTGCCCAGAAAAGAGGTATAAAAGTCATCGCCTTTCTCGGAGCAAAAAAAGGTGACCTCGGAGAAATCGCCGATCTCTGCATCTGTATCCCCAGTGATAATGGGCAACGAATCCAGGAAGGGCACATCACCGCGGGACATCTGTTGGTGTCGCTGACTGAAAGAAGACTAAACTGAATCATGCCAGTCGGATTCTCCCCGTAAAGGAGCTGTCCTAAAAGTTCTCGACGGTGTCATTGCGAGGAACGAAGAGACGTGGCAATCTCATATATTACAAACTCTTATAGATCGCCACACTTCGTTCGCGATGACAATCAATAGGTTTTTGGGACAACCCCAAGGGTTCCTATGGAAGAATCCGACTATCACTATAACAATACAATATGACCTTTCTTAATTCCGCGCTGCTGGCAGGGCTGGCAGCTATTTCACTCCCTATCCTCATCCATCTTTTCAGCAGAAGACGCTATAAGCTGATCGATTTTTCCAGCCTGCGTTTTCTACGCAAACTGCAGAGACAGCAGTGGCGTAAAATCCGCCTGCGTCAATGGCTGCTCCTCTTGATACGAACTCTGGCGATCTTGATGATCGCCGCCGCCTTTACCAGACCCACGCTGACACAGCAGTTCGGTATCGCAGCGCTTTCAACCGGACGCACCGGAACGGCGATCGTCATCGATGGGTCGGCAGGTATGCGGGCAAAGGACATAGAGGGATCACCATTCCAGCACGCAAAAGAAACAGCAGAGACAGTGATCGATCTGATGGGCGACGGTGACCAGATGACAATAATTCTGGCGCAAGATGAGCCTCGACCACTATTGAAAACTCCCTCATCTGAACGCCAGATGCTGAGCAAAGCGCTTGACGATGCCGCGCCCTGGGATGGCTCAGCAGATCTGCCGGCAGCAGTCACAATGGCTATTGAGACGCTGCAATCTGAGCAGGATTTCCGCAGTGAAATTTTCATCATCAGCGATTTTACCACCGACGTCAGTTTGCCGACCCTGCCGCCAGGAATCGCGGCATATTTTGTTCCGGTGAACTCAAAGAAGTCAGGCAATCTCGCAGTAAAAAAGGTTGCCGTCATAAGTGAGATCATCGAGCCGGGACAGCCGGTGGATATAGAAATAACCCTTGCCAATCACGGCACCAAAAATCGCGCAGATGTGTATTACAGTATTTTCCTGAACGGCACACGGCTGGGCGAGGACGTCGTAACCATTGCCGCGCAATCGGAAATCGTGAGGCAGCATCAAGTTCAGCCTGAGGATATCGGTTCGCAAAAAGGTATTATACAGATTGAAGAGACCGATGCGCTTGCCGTTGATAACCGCGCTTATTTCTGCTTTACAGTCCCTGACCGCATCGATGCGCTCTTAGTGGGAGATGAGACATCGTGCAGAGAAATCCGTTTGGCGATTGCCTCCCAGGATTTGATAGTGATGGAACAGGCACAAGCTGAAAACTGGGACGTCAGGCAGATATCTAAATTCGACGTTATCATTTTCAGCGGACCGCGTGATTTCTCGCAAGCGCAGAGAAACCGGCTGATCCATTTTGTAGAACAGGGCGGGGGAGTTTTTATTCTCCCGGGGGACAATTCGGACCTGGCTTCCATAAATCGGAACCTGTTAGAGAAGCTGCAAACCCCGTTATGGGGAGAAAAAATCGGCGCAAAACGCGGCTCTGAATCTTTCCTGACCTGGCGGAATCCCGATCTGGAATCCGCTCTTTTCAAAGGCATTGTCAGACCGGGCAGCAAACCGTCCGCGCCCCGTTTTTATAAAGCCTTGACTTTTACCGGCGTCAGTGAAACTGCTCCCATAGTCTTCGAGGACGGCATGCCCTTCCTTACCGAAACGGCATTCGGGCAGGGTCGAGTGATTCTCTGCGCGTCATCCCCCAGGAGAGATTGGTCAGATTGGGCACAGCGCGGAATTTTCGCTCCACTGATTCACAGGATCGTCCTGCGATTGGCAAGCGGAGCAAACGGACAGTGCAGCCATCTTCAAGTGGGCGATGACCTCCTTGTTACTGCCGCAGCGGCAGAGGACGCTTCCGCTGAACTCACCTTCCCTGATGGAAAATCAACTCTACTTCCGATAAAGCTTCTGGGACAAAAATCCGCATTTTTACATCCATCACTAAATCAGGTCGGTATCTATACGACAGATACTGGAACTGACACATATATAACTGCAGTCAACCCCCCGCTGACTGAATCTGATTTGATTCCGGTCGAAGTCGAAGAAGTTTATGCCGCATGGTTCGATACAGGCGCAGAAAAATGTCCGCCCGACCAGATCGAAGACAGAATCCTCACCTCGCGGTATGGCAGAGAACTGTGGAAAACCGCATTGATCGCCGGTTTTATTCTCCTTGCCATAGAATCCATTTTAGGCAGCGCCCGTCGAGAAAATGCCCTCCCAAAACCTGCTGAAATAAAGCCTGCCGCCAGCACAACTTGACACTACTGATTATCAGTGAATATTACTAATAATATCGCATATTTATAAGGCTTTTTTTTGCGTTTTTCGGTGAATTTCCCCAAATACGCTTGCTTAACGTCTGTTTTTTTATTAGATTACGGTGTTGAAATTATGACGATCACACCAGCAAAATAAGACAGCTAGATGTTGTTTCGACAGAAACCGTTAAAGAGTTTCCAGCGGACGCTGGGACACCATAAAGTCCTGACGTCGAACGAGGATCTGCTTACCTATTCTTACGACGTTTCAGCTAACCGCGGCATGCCCGAAATTGTCGTTCTCGCTGAAACGGTTGACGACGTGTTGATGGCCCTGAATTTTGCCATCGACGAAGGATATTTTGTCACGCCGCGCGGCGCGGGAACCGGCATGTCCGGTGGATCCGTCCCGCTGAAAAAGGGGATAGTACTTTGCACCGAACGGATGAATCACATCCTCGAGTTCAACGCTGACGAAAAACGGATGTTGGTTGAACCCGGTGTGATCACCGCACAAATCCAGGAAGAAGCCGCTAAACACGGCTTGTTCTATCCGCCGGATCCATCGAGCTACAAAGTGAGCTGCATTGGCGGCAATGTCGCTGAAAACGCCGGCGGCTTGCGCTGCGTCAAATATGGCACCACCAAGCATTACGTTCTCGGGCTCGAATTTATCACGTCTCGAGCGGAAATATGCTGCACCGGAACGTTGAACGGTGATCCTGATTCCGCCGACCTGACCTCTCTGCTTGTCGGTTCAGAAGGAACGCTGGGCATCATCACTAAGATCGCTCTCCGTTTAATCGACGCGCCGCAATCGAGCGGCACCATACGGATTGCATTCCCCTCCCTGGAAACGGTGGGTAGTTCAGTTTCTGAAATCATGGCTGCCGGGATTGTGCCATCGGTGTGCGAACTGATGGACAAAGCTGTGCTGAAAGCGATATCGGAATATACCGGTATAACCCTGCCTGAAGAGACGGAAGCGCTATTGCTGGTTGAGGTTGATGGAATACCGCAAGAGGTGCAGGAGAATCTCAAAGTTGTAGAAGAGCTGTGCCATAACAGGCAGGCGCTCGAAATCCTGTCCACAACCGATGCAGATGAAGCAGAAAAACTGTGGACGCTGCGACGCAATATATCCCCTTCGCTGGCGAGACTGGCAAAGGGAAAAATCAACGAAGACGTATCCGTGCCCCGTTCGCAACTCACAAACCTGCTTAACGAAGTCGCAAAAATCGCCAAGCGTTACAGTCTGACGATCCCCTGTTTCGGTCACGCGGGCGACGGCAATATCCACGTCAACGTGATGTTCGACCCGGATGACACTCTCGAAAAGACCCGCGCTTCGCAGGCGGTGGAAGAGGTGTTCAAAGAGGTCTTGAAACTGAACGGAACTATTTCAGGAGAACATGGCATCGGTATCGTGAAACGCGATTACATGCGCTTGCAGATGAGCCCCGCAGAATTGGATACCATGCGTAAAATCAAGCGGGCGTTCGACCCGGACGCGCTGTTCAATCCGGGCAAGATGATACCGGAAGGGTAGAATACACATATCCGCAGAACGAGGAAATTATCATGTTTGAGGGACTATTCCCGGCTTTAGTGACGCCGTTAAACGATCAGGGCATTGATACTGACGTGCTGCGCAGACTCGTCATAGATTTAATGAGCAAAGGCGCGGACGGCTTCGTGCCTCTGGGCACAACCGGCGAAGCGCCCACCCTGTCGGCGGAAGAACGCGATCTGGTCATAAAAACCTGCGTGGAAGCCGTCAACGGACGTATGCCGATCATCGCCGGAACCGGCACTAACAGCACCGCAGCCAGCATCGAAAGAACCAAGCGCGCGGCTGATCTGGGCGCTAAAGGCGCGCTGGTGATATGCCCGTATTACAATAAGCCGACTCAGGAAGGGCTGTACCGGCATTTCATGGCAGTAGCGGATAATTCACCGCTGCCGCTGATCCTCTACAACATCCCCGGCAGAACGTCAGTCAACATGTTGCCCGAGACTGTCGAGCGGTTGTGTCCTCACGACAATATTGTCGGCATCAAGGAGGCATCGGGAAACATGGATCAGATTTCCGAAGTGGCGATTCGCTGCGGAGATCAGATCAGCATATTGGCGGGAGATGATTCTCTGATACTGCCCACACTGACGTGCGGCGGGAAAGGAGCTATTTCCGCGGCAGGCAACGTCGTTCCATCTGATCTGAAGAAGATCATGATGACTTTCTTCGCCGGACAGGTAAGCGACGCTATCTCGATTCACCTGAAAGTTTGGCCCCTGCTGAAAGCTTTATTTATCGAAACCAATCCCATCGCGGTAAAAGAAGCATTGCAACAGATGGGATACGAGGTGGGTTCTGTTCGGCTGCCGCTTGTGCCTATGCAGGAATCCAACCGGAGCGTATTAGTTCAGGAGTTAAAAAAACATGGGCTCATCACAGGATAAAGAATCCAACGTTCACACAATATCGGTAGGTCTCTGCGGCGCGGCGGGACGCATGGGACGAGAAATCTTCCGCGGCGTCGTTTTAAGCAGCGACTTGATAATTGCTCGGGCATACGAAGCGCCGCATCACCGTTCGCTCGGCGTGATGATTGGCGATGCAACCATCGAATCGGACGACGTTGACACCTTTCTCGAAGATTGCCAGGTACTGGTCGATTTCTCCTCGCCAGCGGATAATGTAATCAACCACCTCGAAGGCGCCGCCAGGAAGAAGATTCCGGCTGTTATAGGTTCGACCGGTTTTGACGATAAATCCCGCGATGCGATGGAAAAAATCGCTAAAACGATACCAGTTCTCTACTCGGCAAATATGTCGCTTGGGGTTAACCTCTTAATGGCGCTTGCTCAGCGGATTCAGGAAATAATGGGCGGAGGTTTCGACGTCGATATCATCGAGACGCACCACCGCGCCAAGCGGGACGCACCTTCCGGAACAGCTCTGATGATTGAACAGCAACTTAAAATGGTTGACCCAAATACTAAACTCCACCATCATTCCATCCGAGCCGGTGACGTCGTTGGGGATCACACAGTCCTTTTCACTGGAATTGGTGAACGGCTGGAATTGACACACCGCGCCAGTTCGCGCGAAGCGTTCGTTAAAGGCGTGCTGGCAGCAGTGCGCTTTATAAACACCCAGCAACCTGGCTTTTATGATATGCGCAAGGTATTGGGAATCTAATGTAACCTGGCTCTTATGTCTATCATAGTCCTGAAATATGGCGGCAATACCGTCGCTACAACCGATAACCTTATAGCAGTTGCGAAACAGATCGTCCGCTGTAAGGCAGAAGGAGATGATCCGGTCGTGGTCGTGTCCGCTATGGGTGAAACGACAGATCACTTTCTCACCATGGCATACCAGATCACGGAACACCCGACAAGACGCGAACTGGACATGCTGCTTTCTGTGGGTGAACGAATCTCAATATCGCTGCTTGCCATGGCAATTAATGCCGAAGGACCTTACGAAGCGCTGTCTCTTACCGGATCACAGGTGGGAATCATCACCGATACAAACCACACCCGCGCTAAAATCGTCGAAATACGGTGCGCCAGAATCCATCAGGTATTGGATAAGAACCTTATCCCGATTGTGGCTGGGTATCAGGGCGTATCCACAGAGAAGGAGATTACAACTTTGGGACGAGGCGGATCTGACACTACGGCAGTGGCGTTAGCCGCGGCGCTGGGCGCATCTCAGTGCCGCGTCATGAAAGACGTCGATGGCGTCTATTCCGCAGACCCCCGGCGTATCCCTGAAGCGCACGTGATAGAACAGATTGATTACGATCAAATGCTCGAATTCGCAGCTACCGGCTCGCAGGTTCTTTCGACAAGTTCCGTGGCGCTGGCAAAACAACACCGCGTGGAAGTCGCCGTCGGCAGAGCGGACACCGGCGCGATAGGCACCATTATCACGGAAGGCGATTTCTCAAAACAGGAGGTAACCGGCTTGGTATCGCATGGCGAATTGACCGCTATTCGTTTATCAAGAACATCCGACCTATCACCTGCATTGAACGATTTCCACGCCGATGCGTTCACCATCAAAGGCGTGCTGGGAGAATCGACCCGACCGGTGCTCCTTTTGCTGTCAGAATCGGAAAAATCGCCTGACACTATGCTTGAATCCACAGATTGGGGCAAACGAGCATATCGGTATAAGCTACCGTTCGCCAGGATATCCGTAATCGGTAATGGACTGGAACCCGGCGGAAAACTATTCGCCAGACTTTTCGCAATGCTCGAAGATAACCAAGTCAATCCACGCTGGTTCTGTTGTAGCGCCTCCCGCGTCTCTTTTTGCGTGCAGGACAAGTCATCAGATAGAATCCTGAAAAGCCTGCACCGCGGCTTGGTCGATACGACAGATAAGACGTCAGTATGAATCATTCATCGCACTTAACAGAAGCAGAAGTTCAAAAACACCGCTTCTATTTTAATATATCAATAATCACAGCATTAATTCTACTCCTATATGGATGTGCCGTTCCTTTAAAACACGAGTTACCTATGTCTCAAAAAAGACCAACATTTGTACCGGATAGCTCAATGGATGTGATGGAAGAATCCATTCCCAAAACCGTTCTCAAGCAGTACCCCTCCTACCCGATTCTACGGATAGGCTTCATGGAAGGGTACGAAAAAATCGATTTCCGCGTTTCCGGTGAATTCAACATAACCACCCTGGATGGAGATCCTATATTCACCGGGGTCAACTCCCATCTGAAATGGAGATCTCTGATGGAAGCCGCTCATGGAGCGACGTTCATATATAGCGTGCTGGTAACCGCCTGCCGTGAAGAGGCGAAGGCTATTGAGCTGGTCGAAAAGCTCCGCCGACTCTACCCACAGGTTCGTATGCAGCATCTGGGAGGGCAGCTTGTCATTGCCGGTCAGATGATCAACGACAACACCAAGTTCAGAATCTTGGCTGGAGCCTTCGAGACTGAAGCTGAAGCTAATAAACTGATGTCGAAATTTACAGACGGATACACTCCCCGAATTGTCCGCGATAAAGTCAAAGAACCATCAGGGAAGATTGAAGTCTATGACGCGGAATACGACTATTCTTCCATCATAGAGGATGGATTCCGAATCGAACCCATATCGGATGAAACCACAGTAACGCTATACGGCGTCAAAGTCGGTTCCGGGTTCAATTGGGAATCGATGGCTGACCGCACCTACAAAGGTCTGATCGAAATTCGAGTGGGCAATGACGCCAGACTCTGCGCCATTTCAGAGATTCCCATCGATCTCTACCTCAAAGGAGTGGTCCCCGCTGAAATGCCAGCCGGATATCCCCTGGAAGCCCTGAAATGCCAGGCAGTCTCAGCTCGCAGCGAAGTCCTGTCAAAAATGGGCACCAAACACCTGAACGATCATTTCGACTTCTGCGCCAATGTGCATTGCCAGGTCTATTCGGGAATCACAAATGAAGCAGCGAGCACCGATAAGGCGGTGGAGACAACCCGAGGCGAAGTGATGTACTTCGAGAATAGGATCTGTGATGCGGTCTATTCAGCCGTCTGCGGAGGTCATACCGAACATAAGCAAAACGTCTGGAATCCGCCGGAAGAGCCTTATCTGCAAGGCAAGTACGACACCAACGCCAGCGAAGACGACCTGCCCAAATTGGATTTAAGCAGGGAGAGAGACGCCCGCAAGTGGATTGGAGATCGTCCCGACGTGTTCTGTAGTCTGAGTCAGGATAATTTGCCGCCGATTCTGGCGTACAGCAGGAAATATTTCCGCTGGGACGTCAGTTATTCACGAAAAAAACTCGAGGAGATCATAAAACAGCGCACCGGCGAAGACATCGGCACACTGTACGACATTATCCCGCTTGAACGCGGCGTGTCCGGCAGGTTGATCGAAATCGAAGTATTGGGGAGCAGAAAAAACATCCGGATAAAGAAGGAACTTAACATCCGCAGGGCGCTATCCACTACTTATCTCCGCAGCGCTTGTTTCGTCATCGAAATCGAAGTTGATCATATCGGCACACCTATGGGATTCACATTCCGAGGAGCCGGCTGGGGGCATGGCGTCGGTATGTGCCAGGTCGGCGCGGCGGTAATGGCATTGAATGGTCAGAAATACAAGAAAATCCTGAATCACTACTATCAAGGGATAGACGTTCGAGCTGTATTTGGAAAGACAAAACCATAGATCAAAGTAATTCAACACTGATACTGCCTTAATTTGATAGAATTCATAGCAACCCTCGGCGCGGGTATTTTTGCAGGTATCCTGGGAGGTCTCCTGGGCATCGGAGGAGGCATTATCATCATGCCTTTTCTGCGTTTCATAGTCGGACTTACTCCGATGGCAGCAGCGGGAACATGCATTATCGCGGTGTTCTTTACGACAATAGGCGGAAGCTATCGGCATTACCAGCTGGGACATATCAACTTCAGATCAATTCTCCCCCTGATTTTGTCAGGTGTGATCTCAACTGTGATTTTCTCCCTCATCTTCCTGCAACTTGCTAAACGACAAAGCTGGATAGATCTCGGAGTGGGGCTTGTGTTCGTTTTTGTTTCAGTCCGTATGATCAGGGAAGGACTGTTTGACAAAGGCAGAAGAAAAACCGATAAGAACACAGATAACAGCATTAATGGATCGTTACCGAAAAAACTCACTTTAGGAAGCGCCGCCGGTATTCTCCCCGGTTTATTGGGAATAGGAACCGGAGCTATACTGGTTCCAGCATTCACCTTCTTCTTCGGCGCTTCGGTCAAAGTGGCTATGGGATCATCTTTAGCCTGCTTCGCTGCTAATGCTTTCTGCAGTTCTATCTTTAAATTATCGCAGGGGTTCGTTGACGTCAGCATCGCTATTCCCATCAGCCTGGGAGCTGTTATCGGGGCAAATATCGGAGCTGTGCTGAATAAGAATTTTCCATCGTCAGCCTTAAAAATAATCTTCGGTATCGTGTTCGCCTACGTCTCAATGAAATTTATTCTGTTTTTCTTTACAATTCACATCTGATTCCGATGACAATAGAATCATCCTTTGAAAAAACAAGATCGAAGCTGAAAGCTATCCTGGCTGAAGAGGACCTCTTTGAAACTCAGGTGAGCGTAAAAGCCTTTCCTTTAACGCCCGAAGAAGCCATCGGTAACCCGGACAGAAAAGATTTCCCCATCCTCATTGGCAAGGAGAGGATGATCGAAGCGGTGATTGAGGGAGCAAGAGGGCAGGCTTTCACCGATACGCCGTCGAACTACACTGCTTCGGTGAAGGAAGTACTCGATCTGCCAGCCGATTCCAACAGAAATCGAGCTATCATCATCGCCACCATGAATGCAGTTCTGCGGCGCCTCGGAATAGTGGATGGCACAGTTCACTGCAAGGATAACGATCCGGAGAAGTGCGGCAGGGAAATCGCCGAACATATTTTGCGCAAATGGGGTAAAGTCCGCGTCGGTCAGATCGGATTGAATCCCGCCATCGCTGAACATCTGGTGGATACCTTCGGAGCAGAGAACGTCAAAATCACCGACTTGAATCCAGATAATATCGGCAAAGTGAAATTCGGCGTCACCATCTGGGATGGAATGTCTCGCACTGCAGAGCTGGTGAATAATACAGATGTGGTGGTGTTGACGGGCACGACTCTGGTCAATGATACTTTCGATGAAATCATGAGCCTGGTCGATCAAGCGGGAAAAGGTTACCTGATATACGGTATCACCTGTGCGGCGACGGCGCACTTGCTCGGTCTGGAAAATATCTGTCCATACGGCAACAATGCTTAGTAATGGAATAATCATAAAATGAATCGGTTCAACCTCACCCTGGGGCTTTCAATGGCAGCGCTGTTCACCGCGTTTATTATGCTGCTGCCGCATAAAACTTTCAGGGTACAGGGAACCGAATCCGATCTCGGGTACTTCTACGTCCCCATGGCGAGGACGCTGGCGACGAACCTTCTCGGGGAAGAAGCATACACCGACAGGGAATACACCTGGCAGTTTCATGGTCCTGTCTATCCTCTGATGCTGTTAGCCGGACGGAAAGCTATCGGACCAGACACTGACCGGGGGTATTTCGTATGGGCAAAGTGGCTGTCAGCGTTGGCGGGGGGATTGATAATTCTGCTGGCGTTTTTGTGGCTGGGCGTTCCGGAAGCATTCTTGGCTTCTCTATGTCTGGCGTTATCCTACGTGTTTGTTGAATGCTCTTTTTCATGCGGTACGGATCTGCTCGCTATAACTATGCTCCTTTGGGCGGCGTTCATACTGAGGAGCACAAAACCGTCCCGCTGGAAACTGCTTATTGCAGGACTGCTCCTTGCTTTCTGTGTAGACATGCGGCATGAATTCATCGTGCTCGCTCCGTTCGCTCTCTTCTACCTGTGGAAGAGAAATAAGACTGCCGACGAATACCTTACCGCAGGCAGAAAACGAGCCTGGTATAGTTTGAAGAATCCCTATTCACTACTGCTCTTTCTAATACCATTTGTCCTGATCGTCCTGCCGGATATGCCCGGCTGGAACGGCTCTTATAACGCCGCCTTCAAGTATAAAGCCGACGACGCCCGCTGGCAGGACCTCTGGCCCGCAGAGGCGTTCACCGAAGAGGCGACCGACGACGTCACTGAAACCTACTGGGGTTACCTGATCCGTAAAACCGATGAGAAATACCCCTCTCTGCTGAGTGTTCTGCTGGATGATCCTGTTAATAATGCTAAAATCTGGATCAGGGATATAGCACGGGGCTTGAAGGACATACCGGCAGTGTGGACGCTGCCGTTTCTATCCATCGCGCTGGTCTTCTTTATAGCGCGCTCCGGCGTCCTTAAACCGTGGGGTACTTTTGGCAGAATCGCCTTCTGGGCGGTGGCGTTTCACTTTATGATGATCAGCTCCTTCGGCGTTTACATGGACCGCTACTACCTGCTGGAGATGACCGCTTTGACCTTCGCCGGTTCGATAGCCTTTTTCAAGCTGATTCCAGCCGGTAAGAAAGGCTATCTGACGCTGTTGATTACACTGCCGTTTTTCTATCTGGGCGGCGTGGAAACAGGAAAAGTCATCGACCGCAATATCGGTTTAAACGGCGACCGCTTCCTGCGCTACCGCGAGATCGTCCAGCCGGAAGCGGGCAAAGATCACGCGCTGATGATGTCGCGCGGTCCGGGTATCCCCTTCAACGCCGGAGCGGAATGGTTCCAGTTCCCCAAGGGAGTATCTGATCTGCACACATACTGCCTCGATAGAGGCATCCGCTACATCCGCTGGGGATCGAAGGAATCGGCATTCCGCAGTGAATACAGCCCTATCTTCGACTACCCGGATAAAGTCGAACCGTATTACACTGAAATCGACAGAAAAAGCGGCTTCCTGTATTATGTGAATGAGGTGGAGGGGAAACCTTGACATTATCAATCCAGTGGCTTCAGCCACTTGACCTGAAAGTTGGGCGTCGGATTTCAATCCGGCGTTAGCGAACCCTATTACACCGAAATAGACAGAAAAAGCGGGTTCCTGTATTATGTCAATGAGGTGAAGGCGTCTTATCAAACAGAAAGTAATTAGGAGCCTTGTTAAATTTGAACTCTGTAAAATCAGACAGATTAAAAAAGCTTAAAAGCAGACTCATATCTACTGCATTGGCATCATCTGAATTTCAACAAGAGATGGATACAGCCTGCGCAGATATAAGAAATGGAGCCCTTAAAGCCCAGAACGAGGCTACTGTAGAGGGACTATTTGAACGGATTTTATACGCCCTGCTTCGTGAGATAAATATTTCCTTTAATCCAGATAAAGAAGTATGCATAGCAACAAAACGGCATACAGGTAAAGGTAGAGCAGATAGTAGAATCGGCGCTTTAGTAATTGAGTACAAACACAGGTCAAAATTACGTACTAGAAGCAATCTTAATGATGCAAAAAAACAGATCCATGACTATATAGAAGCAATTTCAAAGGAAATTGAGAATGAGGTTGTAGGTTATATAACAGATGGCTTAACAATAACTATTGAAAGAGCAAAACAAGGAAAAGTCATTTCAGGCTCCGGTAAACTAGAATTAAACAGGAACTCGCTACTTGATCTTATTAGAAGTATAACCTCATTAGAAAAAACAGCATTAACATCTAATAATTTAATACGAGATTTCTGTACTGAGGCGTTTGATGGAGTTCTCTTTAAGACTGCGAGAATATTAAAAGCAATTCTTCAAGATTATTCAACCGATAAAACGAAAATGCTAAGGTCTGAGTGGGAAGAGCTTTTTCGCCTCTCTCATGATGATCTCTCACAGCAGAAGCGAATTCAGGATAGAAGAAGAATTCTCGCAATCATTTTTAACGATAGAATTGATAATGCGGCAAAAGAATATCAAGCTCTTTTTGCATTACACACTGCATACGCAATAGTACTTAAAATGATTGCTTTTCGTGTAGTATCTGATATTCGTTTTGGTGTTCCAATACAAAATTTTAAGGCACTTCTGAATGCTGATTCTACAGTATTAAGATCATTCTGTGCAAACTTGGAAGATGGAGAAGTTTTTCGTCAACTAGGAATTCTAAACCTACTGGAAGGAGACTTTTTTTCATGGTATTCAGATGGTAACCAATGGAATGATGATCTTTCTATGACTATAATGGAAATGTTAGAAATTCTATCGAAATACGAAGATGTTAGAAATATATTCTCCTCTGATCATGCTATTGATTTATTCAGAGAATTATATGAAGCTACAGTTCCTCAAGTTGTTAGGGCAAGTTTTGGCGAATTTTATACGCCTAACTGGCTTGCAGAACATGTTTTTTTTACATCAAAACCAATGAATAATTGGAATCTTTTAGATCCTTGCTGTGGTTCTGGGACCTTTATAATAACAGCAATAATGAATATGAGAAAGGAATTGTCTTCACTTAGTGACAAAGACCTACAAAAAGAAATAGTTAATCGAATAAAAGCATTTGATCTTAATCCTTTAGCAGTTCTCACAACTAGAATTCACTATTTTATTCACATTTCAGACATTCTACCGGAGAATGTTTCAAGCCTTGTTATTCCTGTTTTCCTAGGGGATGCAACGAATGTTCCAAGAAGAGTTAAAGTAGATAAAGTTTCATGTCTTGATTACCAACTAAAGACTCTTAAAGAGCCTATAAATATTACACTTCCAATATCATTGGTGGATAACACTGCCAAATTTGTAAAGATTATGTATGACTATGAGAATGCTATAAGAAGTCAAAGATATGAAGTGGCGAAAGAGATACTCATTTCGAGTTTAGAAGGCAGAGAAAAGACTGATAAGATTATTAAACTAATTGAAGAATTGACTATACAGCTTATTGATTTAGAATCAAAAGGGTGGAATGGTATATGGGCTCGGATTATAACAAACTTCTTGACAACAGCGTGTTTAGGCAAGTTCACTAATATTATTGGTAATCCGCCTTGGATTGATTGGAAGAATTTGCCTGCAAATTATAGAGAGAAAGTAAAGAGTCTTTGTGTAGAAAAAGGGTTGTTTTCAGGTGCAGGTCGGACAGGCGGTATTAATTTGAACATTTGCGCGTTAATTACGCATGTTGTTATTGTTAACTGGCTTGAGAAAGATGGAAACATTGCTTTTCTAATGCCTAAAGAACTTGCATATCAAGCATCATATGAGGGCTGGCTTAGTTCTGTAGGAATGTATAATACTGGTTTCAAATTATTTATGGACTGGTCTAATGCAGTGTACTGCACCCCTCAAAACAAGACAATTTTAGGCGGCTTTTTGTGTAGAGTTTCGGGACCATTCAGTCTCGAATTCTACCGGGCTCAGGTATTTCAAGGCTGAGTGTGGATT
>JALGVT010000030.1 GCA_025774555.1 candidate division LCP-89 bacterium | reverse complement strand
TCGACGGTATCGCCGCTCTCTTCGATGATACGATAGACGGCGGTAGTCCAATAGTCGTCGTCGTTGGAATCACCGTAATCGACTATTTCTACATAACTCAGGGCGCTGTCAGCGGCGTAAATCCACTCGGCGTTTTCCAGCAATAATTCAAAATAAATAACAGTACTTAGCAGTCCGGGAGAAATGTGCGCGAGCTGAAAAGCCACCTCATCAACGTAAGGATCTGGCGTGTTCAATAACGTTTCAGCAGCCCAATCCGCCGCCATGGAATAGTCGAAACGCCGGAAACTGTCGTGCAGATCATTTCGCAGCCATGCTGGCGCTCGTTCGACCGCTTCCTGCTGCACAGCAGTCAACTCAAACGTCGGGTCGTAGAAATTTAACTCTTCCGTCGCCGGGTCGAAGCTGATGCCCAGATGTTCGCTTTCTGGAATGGCAATGCTGACCGATTCCGATATAATCAGATCCCAATCGTCTGTGCTTCGCAGCCAGGGGGATTTGTAATCAAAGGGCAGCGGTTCAGGCTGCAATTGCGGCGGTTCGGTCGTTGCAAGAGACGTCGCTGTCACATCACCAATTTCCGCAGGATCGAAGCCGGTAATGCCAATATCATCAGCTCTTGACGTCAGGCTGTAGATCAACGATACGAAGATTATGCTGAAGATTAAATTCCGATATATCATGTTACACCTCGGGTGATTTATCAAATTAGTCTAATGTAAGTCATAAAAAACGAAAAGTCAAGCGATTATCCCACGTTTGGAATTTTACAATCAGCATGAATATTTTTAAATAATTACTTGAATCTTGTCTGCTGGATAACGATATTACACTGGTGAACCGCAAGGCTGAAACATAGAACAAGCGTGAAGGTCATTTGGGAGAGTTAATCGGGAATGTTAGAACGGTTGATATCCTTTATAGAAGCGAAGAATCAGCTTATCCTCATCCTGCTGATTTCAGCTCTTCTCCTCGCCGGAATCGTCTATTCGGTATTTTTGGGCGATAACCTGCGCTATATCGACGAGCGTGATTATCACCGCATTGCGGAGCATCTAATTGACCATCATATATACAGCGCCAATGGCGTCGATCCTGCGGCTATGCGCCCACCCGGATATCCGTTTTTCCTAGCGGTTTTCATGCTCTTTGGAGCCAATATCGTATCCCTTAAGCTTTTAAATTACATTGCCTTCGCTATCGCTCTTTACCTTATTCATAAAATCATCACTAAAGAAGCATCGCGCCTGAGTTCTACTATCGGAGTACTGCTGGTGATCTGCTACCCTGTGCTGTTCTATACCGCAGGGACTCTGTACCCTCAGATTATCGCCTCCACGCTTCTCCTTCTTCTGGTGTATCTATTCACCCGCGAAAACATTAAAATCCGCACTTTCTTCATCGGCGGATTGATTTTCGGTTATCTGATCCTGATGGTGCCGGCATTTATCTTTGTGCTGGGCATTTTCGGCTTATGGTTCCTGTTCACGCAGAAGCGAAGCGGGGTTATAAAATTCGCCCTTACCTTTCTAACTGCCATGCTGGTCGTCGGAAGCTGGTCGGCGCGCAATACCATAATCTTCGATAAATTCGTATTCGTCGCCTCTAATTCCGGCGTTAATTTTCTTCGAGGCTTTTCCGAAAACGCCACACCGAACGGCGGTCCCATGGTGGATATTACGAAATACACCGAAGAAGCTATCAGCATAAATCTCGACGACGTTGCAACGGATGAATACTACAAAGCCAAAGCTGTCGAATGGATCAAAAGCCATAAAGCGGAAACGGTCAAACTCTACTTCCTGAAGGTATTGAACTACTTCAATTACAGGAATGACATCTATACCAAATCGGAGACCTCTACCGTTAGAGACATGGTTATGCTTTTTACTTACGGTCCGCTGCTGTTGCTGTTTATCCTGCGGCTGACGATGTACAAGCGCTTTCCCATATCGAAGTTGGAAGCTTTCCTGATCCTGCTCTATTTATCGAATGCCTTCTTCTACGGGATATTTTATCCACGCATCCGCTACCGGCTGCCGTTCGATTTCCTGATGATTATCGTGGTGGCTAAGTTTGTGGGAGGATGGATGATGACTAGAGTTGGCAGAAGTGAGACATAGGAAGAAAAAATCGGTATCACTGATTCGCACAGATTAGTGGATTGAAGAAAGGGGCTGTCCCAAAAGTCCATAAAATGTCATCGCGAAAGAAGTGTGGCAATCTCTAAGCGCATATAAAATAGGAGATTGCCACGTCACTACGTTCCTCGCAATGACGTTGTTTTCTTCTTTTGGGACAGCCCCCTACGAGATTTACATGCTTCCGCCCATGTGGGATCGGAAGCATGCAACATCGCCGCACGAAGAATATTTTACTCCTCTTTGAGAAGTCTATCTAACTTCTTCTCAATCACGTCCAATCTATTATTAACATTACTAATATCCTTCCTAATATCCTCATCGCCTACAAAATAATCAGTCACCATTCCTGTAAAAGTACCAAATAACATAATTCCTAATCCAATGAGGATTACAGAGAGCGCTTTACCTTCAATCGTAATAGGTTCTACATCCCGTACAAATCCAAGTGTAGTTGTTGTAATCAAACACCACCAGATAGAATCACCAATTGTAGAAATATCTGAATTAACCTCATGCTCTATATGGTACAGGCTTAAAGAGGATAATAAGATGAGAATAATATTCAGTAAAACAACATATCTGAAGGTTGAAGAGGAATTATCTTTATCTATAAATCTATAGAAAGTTTTTCCTGATCGTAGAACTCTTAATACTTTAATAATTCTAACGATACGACCAATGCGGAGAAAACCAACAGTTGGAATTGACGAGATGAAATCAATCCAATTCCCTTTAAGAAATTGCCACTTATTATCAACCCGAAAAAATCTATTAAAGAAATCAAAAAGAAATATTATACAAATAAAAATATCTACTCTTTCAGCCCAAACTGTGACATTATAAGGGTATGAAACAATTGAACTGATATACAACTCTATGACTACATAGATTGACAGAAACAAAATTATTATTTCAAATCCTGATAGATTTCTCAAGTTGTTAGCCTACTTTTTAAGTACTTTGCAAATTCTATCTTCATCCAATAAACCGTCTTTCTGTAATAATCTAACTGGAAACTCCCCAAATTTGGATTTCTTGTAAATCTCTAGAACTTTGATCAGCCCTCTTGAAGTGATGAGAGATAAATTCAATTCATGATCGTATTCGCAGTCTCCTATAAAATCTTTTGTGAACTCGCTCGAAACAATTAGTGCCTGGATGACTCTGTAACCACTCTCTTTACATAGTTTCTGATAGGACTTCAATTGCCTTGATACTGATGTGTATTTCGAGTATTCTCCCTCTTTAATCGTTTTGCATTCTATGATGATAACCTCATCATTACCAATGTTTAAGATAATATCAATTTGGTGGCGTTTTGTATTCAGCTGTTTCCGCAACGTTTCGTCGACATTGAACCCAAATTTTTCGAATATTCTTTTTGTGAGGTTTTCGTAGACAATTCCAAGTTCGCCTTCTTTTAGCGTCAATCCTTTCTTATGTAAGCCATTAATATCCCGACTTCCTACTAAATTAAAATTGTCTATAAGAAGATCTTCTATAACGCGATAATTATCGATTATATTTGATGCAAGATTTCCCGAAAGCCTTAAGTTTCTTTTTCTGCAGAATCCTTTTAACTCTTCTCTTGAAAACAGGTATAGCACATCTCTGGGTTTAATATTATAAATATCGAGAACTTCTGCTTCTAATACATTTTCCTCCTGTAACTGGAATTCTTCTTTCAATACCATGTTGACGTTTAGAAAATGTGTGCTCAAGTCCAATAGGAGTTTGTTATATCCGTCCTCCGTCAGGCTTGATTTCACGTCTTTCTCTAAATCATTAAAGTATTGAATAAGATATTTAACCCTCTCTTCAATAGATCTTCCGAATTTAGAGAGCTGTATATCCAAGTCTTTTGAGATTAGCTTATGAAGACGTTCCGCTCGCTCTGTTTTGGTTGAGCCGTGTTTAAATATCTCTTGAGTTAATAGATTTATTGCATCTAAGCCCTGTTTGAGTAAATCATCTGCTTTTTGCTTTCTCTTTAATTTGTTTTCGATTCCGTGCTTTTTAGCGACAAGGTTAATCTCAGAATCTGATAAATGTCGTAGTATCCTCCTTAAATACTTATTAGGTATCTCAATATTATTTATTTCTTGAAGCAGCCAAATAATTTCATCAGGTGTGTACAAGGTATATATTTTCTTGCTGTAGAATATTATACCAGCATCCTTTAATTCCCGGATTAATTCATCAATTCCAATTATCTCTAAAGGTACTACTGAATAAGTTATCCATCTAATCTCTTGGTTGGACAGTTCTAATCCTTGTGCGAGCGCATGGATGATTATTAATTCGTCTCTTGAAATTCTTGCATCCCTGTTTTCTATTAAATCGTTTTCGTAAGCCGTTTTTACACATGATCGAAAAATTAAATAATCCCGCAATCTATTTTGATCCCCCTTATCCTTTCCCTCTTTTAGCTTTTCCTCAAACTGTTTTATATCAGATTTAAGTTTCCTAATCTCTTCTTGATAAAGTCGACTGAACCATTCACGTGTCATTTTAGAATTGCCATCTCGCATCAATATATCAGCCAGAATGTCTAACTGACAATTACTAAATTTAATTCTATTGTGAAGCAAGTCTTTATAGGGTGGTTTTAAGCAATCAAATAGTACTACAATTGCTTCATTTTCAGCATTTTTCAATTGTCCGTCCGCGGAAGTAATAATCTCCTCGATTTTCGGTATATTCTTACGTGATACGTCTGAGAGGCTGTCGAGAATCTTGAGAAATGGTCCTTTATCGGTTTGAGTAACCAAGTCGAGTATTTTCAAGAGCTTCATAAGAGGAACTTCCTTTAATAATGTGAAAATGAAAAAGAATAGGGTTGTCCCCTTCTTATGAGACAACCCCCCAATTTTTCGTGCCGGAGGCCGGATTCGAACCGGCACACCCTTGCGAGCGCTACCCCCTCAAGATAGTGTGTCTACCAATTTCACCACTCCGGCGATACGTAAATTGTTACGCTCTATTCGCTCTGATTGTCATCAACCGTGCCCTCGGCATCGGCGTCTGTTGGAGTGGTAATGGGGCTTTCCACAGGCAGAGTCTGCAACGGAGCATCCATCCCGGGATCAAACTCACCAGCAACGCGCGGTAGATTTTGAGCTTCCGTGCTGATCGCCTGCTGCGTTACCGATACCGGAGCGCTGGAGCCACGCAGCATGAAGGATAATCCGAGCGAGTTCAGCATAAAAACAACTGCCAGAACTGTCGTCGCTCTGGACAGAAACGTCGCCGTTCCTCGAGCGCCGAGAAAGGATGAGGCTCCGCCGCCGCCGCCAAAAGCGGATCCGGCTAAACCGCCGCCTTTGGAAGATTGCAGCAGGATTACCACAACCAGTAGAATTGACACAATTAGATGCAGAAAAAGCAGGAATGTGTAGATCATTATTCTCTCTATATTAACTTAATTCTTCTCCGGATTTAACGATAGCTGCAAATGAATCAGCTTTCAAGCTGGCG
This sequence comes from candidate division LCP-89 bacterium, assembly GCA_025774555.1. GTDB lineage: Bacteria > Electryoneota > B3-LCP > B3-LCP > B3-LCP > JALGVT01. The sequence goes on along the minus strand of JALGVT010000030.1, from coordinate 74,857 downwards.
CCACCAACCAGAGCGCCATCGATATCAGGTTGGCTAAACAGTTCAGCGGCGTTGTCAGCTTTGACACTGCCGCCATATAGTATCGGCGTTGTCTCTGATAGACTTTCACTGAAATTCTCAGTTAGAAGTTCCCTGATAAACCGGTGCATTTCCTGAGCTTGTTCCGGGGTGGCGGTTTTCCCTGTGCCTATAGCCCAAACAGGCTCATAAGCGATTACCAGATTTCCCAGCAGTATATCTTGCATTCCACTTAACGCTTCGACAATCTGCTCCCTGACGATATCTTTCATCACGCTTGATTCCCGCTGTTCGAGGGTTTCGCCGACACAGACGATGGGCAACAGGTTATGGCGCAGAGCGGCGTTGATTTTTTTATGCACGGTCTGATTTGTTTCACCGAAATACTGGCGGCGTTCTGAATGACCGATAATCACATGGCTGCAGCCAGCACTCTTTATCATCGGTCCGGAAATTTCACCCGTAAATGCTCCGGCGTCTTCCCAGTAAATATCCTGCGCGCCGACGGCGACGTTAGTCCCCTTGAAAAATTCTGCGATCATGGGAAGCACTATAGAGGGCGGACAGACAGCGATTTTCACCTTAACAAAAGGCGCAAGAGCAATTTTCAACTGCCAGCAGAGTTCTATAGCTTGCTCGCCAGTATCGGGATTCAATTTCCAGTTTCCAGCGATAAATTTCTTTGACATGTCATTACTTCCAATTAATTAAGAAGCATCGCTCAAAGCCGCGACACCCGGCAGTTCTTTTCCTTCTAAGAATTCCAGCGATGCGCCGCCGCCAGTCGAAACGTGGCTGACTTTATCAGCAAGTCCGAACTGTGCGATGGCTGCTGCTGAATCCCCGCCACCGATGATGGTTGTGGCACCGTTTGCAGTTGCTTCAGCTAAAGTTGCAGCAACTACTTTGGTCCCCCCGGCAAAAGGCAACATTTCAAAGACACCCATCGGTCCGTTCCATACGATGGTCTTCGCTTCAAGGATCTTTTGGCGATATAGTTTAGCAGTCTCAGGTCCAATGTCCAGACCCATCCAACCTGTGTCAATCTTATCAGCGGTTACTATCTTAGTCTGCGCGGTCGCCTCGAACTTATCCCCCACAACTGTATCAACCGGCAACAGAAATTCCGCCTTAGCGCTCTCAGCGAGCTTCAAGACTTCTTTAGCGACGAGCAGCGTTTCTTCATCGAAGAGCGAAGCTCCGATATCGAAGCCCTTCGCCTTGAAGAATGCATAGGTCATTCCGCCGCCGATAATCAGCGCATCAACCTGGGGCAGCAGGTTTTTGATAACTTCGATCTTGCCGGATATCTTGGCTCCGCCTAGGATAGCAATAAATGGACGCCGCGGGTTCTCCAGCGCCTTACCCAGATAATCCAGCTCCTTCACAATCAGGTAACCTGCGGCGCGCTGATCGAAATAGCGGGTTACGCCTGCAGTGGAAGCGTGCGCTCTGTGAGCCGTGCCGAAAGCGTCGTTGACGTAAACGTCGCCGAGGCGTGAAAGCGCTTCGGCAAACCCTGCTTCGTTTGTTGTCTCGCCTGCGTGAAATCGCAAGTTTTCCAGCAAGAGACATTCGCCGCTACTCAGTTGACCAACTTGCGCTTCAACGTCTGGACCGACGCAATCAACGGCAAACTGAACCTGCTGTCCTATAAGCTTTGACAGATGCTCCGCAACAGGTTTTAAGCTGAACTCGGGCTTACGCTCACCTTTGGGGCGTCCGAGATGCGACATCAACACAGCTTTCCCGTCTTCGTTCAATATCTTATTGATCGTGGGAAGAGCAGCCCGGATGCGCATATCATCCCGAACTTTGCCGTCTTCTGTAAGCGGCACATTGAAATCAACCCGTACTAGAACCCGCCTACCGCCCAGTTTTAACTGGTCAATACTCAGCTTGTCCATCTTACATAACCTTTTTGATCAGGTCCACCACGCGGCAAGAGTATCCGTATTCGTTGTCATACCATGAAACGACTTTGACCAGATTACCGCCCATAACGTTGGTCGATAGGGCATCGAAGATTGAAGAGTGTGTGTTGCCGACGATGTCCGCGGATACAATCGGGTCTTCTGTATATTCGAGAATACCTCTCATTTCGCCTTCTGCGGCGGCTTTCATGGCGCTGTTGACTTGCTCAACCGTGACGTCTCTGGACAGAGTAGCAACGAGGTCGATAATCGATCCATCCATCACCGGCACCCGATAAGCCATGCCATCGAGTTTCCCTTTAAGTTCAGGAATTACCCTGCCGACAGTCCTCGCAGCCCCGGTCGTGGTGGGAATTATCGACACGGCGGCGGAACGGGCGCGGCGCAAGTCTTTGTGCGGCATATCCAGCAGGCTCTGGTCGTTCGTATAAGAGTGAATTGTGGACATCAATCCATGCTGAAGACCGAACGTATCGTGCAGCACTTTCACTACTGGAGCCAGACAGTTTGTCGTGCAGGAAGCGTTTGAAACAATCTTATGTTCGGGTTTGAGAACATCATCATTCACACCCAGCACGATGATGGCATCGATTTCATCCTTTGAAGGTACGGTTAAGATGACCTTAGACGCTCCTGCCTTAATATGATCTTCACATTGTGCTTTGGTGCGAAATATACCGGTCGATTCGACCACAACGTCCGCTCCGAGTTTCCCCCAGGGTATTTCACCCGGACTGCGAATCGCCATCACCGGAAGTTTTTTCCCGGCAACGATGATATTGTCGCCCTCTACTTGAACAGTATCGGGAAATCTGCCGTGAGTAGAATCGTATTTCAGCAGATGTCCAAGCGTTTTTGCATCGGTCAGATCATTCAGACCGACAAATTCAAAATTCGGGTCGTTGTAAGCCGCCTTGAAAACGAGACGACCGATGCGACCGAATCCATTGATACCAACCTTGATTGCCATTTTTCCTCCAGTAAGTTTGATCCCCCTGTCAACCTCACAATTTATATCGTTTATTGTATTTTCTCTTTCAGAAGCGAAGCAGATCCATCGGAACGGAACGCTTTGATATGCTCGCACGCGGCGCGATAGGCATGCTCTTCGATGGCTTCCGCGTACTCGGCGCCGATTGAATCGATCTCTTTTTTATATTCTCTGGTCGCTTTTTTGATATCCTGATGGTTTTCTTCCGCCCATCTGCGCATCTCCGCCATCAACTCCTTCGGCATGTGTTCATGAGCAATATTCTGCCACAGTGTGCCGACGTTGCCTTTGCGGATGCCATATTCGGTGAACTGCCCCATCAAGTGGAGCGGCGTGCCAGTTATGCCGTGCTGTGCGATGCAGACACCGTCGGAACGGATAGCGTTGAAAATGTCGCCGGTGCGCTGCAGATCAATATGCACCTCTTCATCGGGATTGTAATTGCCGTGTTTGGAACCGTTATTGATAGCCAGCAGGTCTGGATTCAGACCGTTATCTTTCAATCCTTTGATGAAAGTAACCGCTTCTTCAACCGTAGTGATTTCCGCTTCCTGTCCGGCGGATTTCACTTCGCCCACTTCGGCTTCCAAGCCGACCTGCATATCGCTTATCTCTTTTGCCAGCCTGGTAGTAATGCGGATGTTATCTTCCAATTCATTGAAGGAAGCATCCATCGCGAAAGAGGTGTATCCGGCGGCTAACTCAGCCTTGATAAGATCAGCGGAAGTATTGATTTCTTCATCTGAAGTATCTCGCACGGTGATATGATCGCCGTGTATGAAGAAAGGCTTGCTGTGCCCCGATCGATCTGCATACCCGACAACGGTGTCGAAGAAAATCTGCGGCGATTGTCCGGTATAGCCGCCATCGATGTTGCCTTCCGTCTTTGCCAGCTCGAAGCCGACGATGGAGTCTAAATCTTCAGCAGCCCGCAGAATGCCGGGAATAACGTGTTTGATGCGGGTATTGCACGTCATAATCATCACCTTCTCATCCATAAATGCCTGTATGATCGGGTGGCTGCCGATAAGGCAGACAGCGCTGTTATCGCCCAGTTTTTCTATGATATAGTCGGGGCGGAGTTTTAGTAGTGGATTCATTTATCACTATTTAATTTATACAGATTATTATAGCCTTCTTTGAGTGATAATGCAACGATATTGTCAGAGAAAATTACCCGAAGAACAGTTCAGCGATCTCGTAGAAATCCATATCGACGACCTTGTTCTTGAGAACCGCTTCTTCCAGTTTTACGGTGATAATTTTCTCAGCACGAAGAGCGACCATCTTACCGAAGTCCTTTTTCTTCACGGCATCAACGGCGCGCACGCCAAATCTGGTGGCAAGAATGCGGTCGTAAGCAGTCGGGCTGCCGCCGCGCTGAGTATGCCCCAATACCGTCAGCCTCGTTTCGATGCCTGTTTTTTCTTCAATTACATCGGCAAGAACCCGTCCTACGCCTCCCAGTCTAACATGACCGAAGGCATCCTTCTTTTCTGATTGAAGAATATGTTCCTCACCCTTCAGTTTAGCGCCCTCAGAAACAACGACAATGGAGAAATTTTTATTTTCATGACGCTTCTTCAATTGGTTACAGAGATCATCCATTTCAAAAGGCACTTCAGGAATTAATATAGCGTCCGCTCCGCCGGCGATGCCAGAGTGAACTGCAATCCAGCCCGAATGACGCCCCATGACTTCAACGACCATGATGCGGTGGTGCGATTCAGCCGTAGTGTGCAGTCTGTCTATCGCCTCGGTGACAATTGAAACTGCAGTGTTGAATCCAAAAGTAAAATCAGTGCCTCTGATGTCATTATCAATGGTTTTCGGCACGCCTACCACCGGGAATCCATCCTGATGCAGTTTCAGGGCAACGGACAGAGTATCTTCACCACCGACGGCGATTAAAGCATCGATGGAATATTTCTTCAGATGATGCTTGACTTTCGACCAGGCGTCACGGTCTTCTACCGGATTGGTGCGCGAGGTGCCCAGAAGCGTTCCGCCGCGATGCAGGATGCCTGAAACAGTGTAGAGAGAAATCGGTTCTGAGTGCCCTTTGATCAGTCCCTGCCATCCGTTTTTAATGCCTATAACGTCCCAATCGTATGTCTTTATAGCGCGCCGCGCTACGGCTCTAATTACTGCATTTAAACCGGGGCAGTCGCCGCCGCCGGTGAGAACTCCTATACGCATAATAAACCTCTTAAAATGATGAACCTTAAATTTAAAACTTTCTTATCGTTAAATCAAGAGGAATTGGGGGTTTTCGCTTTGAAATTGAGGGGTTAAGGCAGCAATCTTAAAGAGAGGGGCTGTCCTACAGCAGGTGGTTTAGAAAGAGTCATAGCATCTCGGCGGCGGCAATTTAAAAGCCTGCTGGCAGAAGGCGGCGGCGTCTCCTTCGAATTCGAGCAGTTCATATTCATGCGCCTGCTCAGCAGTCATGTATCCACAGAACATCTGCGAGAGCATATCCACTTCGCCGCGAACTGTTCGTTTTGCTTTTCCGTCGGCTCGGTCAACCGAAGCGCCTTTCCCTGAGAAGACGACCGTAACGTGGCGGTCACCCAGAGTTTCATCTTCCATCTCAATAGTCAATTCGCCGCGTATACCGTTAAAGCGCCTGCCGCATTCGAAAGCAGCCTGCAGGTTGACGATCCGGTACATCCAGCCCAAACCGATCTCGGCAGTCGGCGTGTACAGTTTGTTGATCAGTCTGCGGTCATGGCTGCGCGGATCTTCCATCCAGAGGTGCAGCGGCTCGTCCGGAGGTAATGGGATCTTCACCTGAACCGCCTGATCGACCTGCCTCGCGATGAAACTCAGCAGTATATCCCTGGCTTCTTGTGTCGGCGACATCCACTCATGCACAACCATCTCCTGCATCAGGAAATTGTCTGCTTGCAGCTCCTCTAAGGAGTAAATCAGATATCCGATTATTTCCTGATCATAATAAGCTAAAACCACCTGACGTGGCGGCGCGGTGATTTTTGAACGCCAGTACTCTTCTCCACGTTTCAGCAGCCCGTTGTAACGCCTCGCTTCAGCATCATAATACCTCATTAAAAGAGGCAGGTCGGACTCAGGCATGAGGACAGCATTAAACTCGTCCTCGCTGAGGACATCGAGGTATTCCGATAGCTGCGAAGTCTGCATTCGATACTGTCTGATTTCACCAGCAGAACCCCACCCCATGTAGCGGTAAAAGCGATGTTCAAAGGGGTATAATATGCTGGCAGGCATGCCATCTTCATCGAACATTTCGAGTGCCTTTTCAAACATAACGCTGGCTGCGCCTTCGCGCCGGTGATCTGGCGCAACCATCACGTTGGCAATGCCGATTACAGGCACCTCAATGCCTTCCTGAAACTGGGTGAAGGGGTAACCGATCAGGCTGCCGATGATATGGTTCCCATCAGTAAGAATGTAAACATTATCGAGGGTGCATCTCGGGTTGTGCATGAAATAATTGTACCGCTCCTCGTCTGTAGTATCTACAAGCGGATATGACAGGCGGTATAATTCAATCAGGCGGTCGATATCCTTCGGTTGAGCTGTCTTCAGTTTGAATCCCATTATTTCCTCGAATGACTATTGGACATTTCGCGTAGTTGACGATTGGAAATTCGTCCTAAGGAATTCTTCGGTAACCGCTGAAAGAACTGAATATACCTCGGACATTTATACCTCGCCATCCGCTGACGGCAATACTGATCAAGCTCTTCGGCGGTGAGTGTCATCCCGCTATTGATAACGATGCACGCCTTAACCTCTTCTCCAAGGATATGATCCGGCACACCGATGACAGCCGCTTCCTTGATGGCAGGATGTGAGAGCAGGAATTTTTCAATCTCCACAGGATAAACGTTGAAGCCGCCCTTGACTATCATATCGTTTTTGCGGTCCACGATATAGTAATATCCATCATCATCGACCCGCGCCATGTCGCCGGTATAAAACCAGCCTTCGATTATCACAGTTCGGGTAGCTTCAGGACGATGCAGATAGCCTTTCATCAGGTAGTCGGTCTTAATGATTATTTCTCCGACTTCACCGACCGAAACCTCCTCCCCTGCATCATCGACAAGTTTAATATCGACAGCTTCAATAGGAGTCCCAATTGAGCCGGGACGCCTGTCTCTATGTGTATGATTAAATGTGGACACCGCCGTAGTCTCACTCAGACCATATCCTTCAAGGATTGTTGTGCTGAAATGCTCTTCAAAAGCCTTCAGCAGTTCAGGCTCCAAAGCCGATCCCCCTGAGACACAAAATCGAAGCGAGCTGACGTTATGCATCTCCTTCTCCGAAGCCGCCAGCATCAGCCGGTACATGGAAGGCGTGCCCAGAAACAGAGTTATCTTATACTTTTCGATGATTCTTAAAACTTCCTCGGCATCGAATTCCGGGAGAAGTATAACTGTCGCGCAAGCTGCAATTGCGGTGTTCATCACAGTTGTCTGACCGAAAGCGTGGCTGAAGGGTAGAACTCCGATAATACGATCTGTGGATCGCACCTGCAGGAGATTAACGCCGGCGTGTGCATTACGGATCAAACTGCAATGTCTCAGTTCTGCTCCTTTCGGAGTGCCGGTATGCCCGGATGTATAAAGAATGACAGCGGTATCGTCTTCACTTACGTCAGTAACAGGGATCGAATCAGAGGGTTCCTCAATCAGATCGCTGAGACGGATGGTACCCTGAGAAACGCTATCTCCTTTAATCACCACATGGTTCAAAGTTGGCATATTCCCGGCGGCAGCAATAACGTCTTCAGCACAATCTTTATCTGCGATTACCGCCCGGGCTTCGCAGTCTTCCAGGATAAACCTCAACTCGCGTTCTCGCAGCATCACGTTAACGGGCACAACTATCGCTCCCGTATATAATATCGCAAAATATGAGATGACATATTCCGGGCTGTTCGACAGCATCAGAACAACGCGGCTTCCCCGCACAATGCCCATAGCTGACAACTTCGCGCTTAAATTACAGACCGAGTTCCAGATTTCTCCGGTTTTAATTTCTTTCTCACTACTTATGAAGGATACCCGCTCGGGTGAATCAGACACACATCCTTCCAGCAGACATATCAGATTATTATTATGTATTTCCATGTTTATCTATAGTCCATTAGTTATGCTATTTATCACAAAAAGCGTCTATCCAGTAACGGAAGCGCGCTCCGTATATTTTATCATAGAGATCCATCTGGTCAGGGATTATATTCTGGGCGGCGTCTCTCGTTTTAGCTGCGAGTTCTTCAGCCTCCTCACGGCTGATCTGACCGGTTACAATCCGCCTTCCCGCCGCATCTACGATGCGCTGCAAGGCGCGCAGTTTGCGATCTTCAATCTGCTGATCGGGAGACAGGCTTTCATAGAATTTATCCACGCAACAGACCCTATTGAATATCCCAGCCAATGGCTCTTAATTTTTTCTTCATTTTTAGTATATGACTCCCGTGCCAATATATCCTCTGGCAGCTATCGCAGTAATAGAATCGGTCAAAGTGTTCTAAGGTCCTTGCAGGGACGTTATCCTTGATCTCATTCTGTGTGGCTTTGCGAAGATGCATATTGCATATCAAACAGCGCGAAAACGGATTTGTAAAGTCAGCGATATTGTAAGCTGAGTTGATCTCGCTAAGTTGATCGCCAATGTCCTCAGCTTCCAGAATGAAATAGCGCACTCCATATTGATTAGAGGTCAGATCCATTTCTCTCCGCAGCCAGATTCGTCTCTCTTCAATCGCTCTGCGCAGAGAATCACGCAACGATAGCGTGCTGCGATCCAGAACGTCGAATCCCAGCATTCGCATAGCTTTGCAGAGGGGGGATAATCCTCTTTCCACAATAAATTTAGGCGCATCGGAACTCACATTATCTGCTCCCTGTCTAAGGAACGATATTGAATAGCTTCCGCCACATGCGCCGGTTGAATCTGGTCGATGCCTTCCAGGTCGGCGATGGTGCGGCTCACTTTCAATATGCGGTCATACGCCCGCGCTGAAAGCCCCAATCGGTCGATGGCAGTGCGCACCAGGTTCATTCCCTCTTTAGGCAGTTGACAATACTCCTTCAGATGGTTCGACGTCATGTGCGCGTTGGCATAGATGCCGTTTTCGTTTTTAAACCGCCGGGTTTGAATTTCCCGCGCCTGCTGACCTCGATTACGCACAGTTTCGGAGGATTCGCCCTCTTCCATAGAAGCTAAGTCCTCAAACTTCACAGCGGGAACTTCAACATGAATGTCGATTCGATCCAGCAGCGGACCTGAGATCTTGGCGCGGTAACGCTGTACCGTAAGAGGCGAGCAAGTGCACTCGTTTTTAGCGTCCCCGAAGAAACCGCAGGGACAGGGATTCATCGCTGCAACCAGCACGAAACGTGACGGATATGTCGTCGAAATCAAAGCTCTTGAGATGGTCACCCGCGCATCCTCCATCGGCTGGCGCATAGCCTCAATCACATTCTTTTTAAATTCAGGCAATTCATCGAGGAACAACACGCCATTATGCGCCAGTGATATTTCGCCGGGACGGGGAAATTTGCCACCGCCGATCAAACCTGCTCCTGAGGTTGTATGATGCGGTGAGCGATAAGGTCTGGTCGCTAAAAGTGACTGCTCCGGCGGCAGAAGACCAACTACAGAATGAATCTTAGTAGTTTCCAACGCTTCTGCCACGGTCAACTGCGGAAGGATCGTTGGAAAACGCTTCGCCAGCATGGTTTTCCCCGATCCGGGCGGTCCGATCATAATCAGATTATGACTTCCCGCAGCGGCGATTTCCAGAGTGCGCTTGGCAGCTTCCTGACCTTTAACGTCTTTCAGGTCAATCGGGTACTGGGAATGCTCCATAAACAACCGAGATGTGTCAACCACGGTGGGCTGAAGCGCTTCCTCACCGTTTATAAAACCGACCGTCTGCATTAAATTCCTGGCGGCAAAGACTTGAATGCCCGGCGCCATAGCGGCTTCTCTGGCATTCGCTTCCGGCACAATGATCGATTCAAATCCCTTATCTGCGGCGGCTAAAGCCACCGAAAGAGCCCCTCGAATCGGTCGAATGTCCCCTTCTAAAGAGAGTTCACCCAGAATGACATATTTATCCAGAGGGTCGGAATCCATCTGTCCCGACGCCGCCAGGATACCCAGCGCTATGGGAAGATCATAACTCGATCCTTCCTTTCGAATATCGGCGGGCGCAAGGTTGACTGTAATGCGCTTCTGCGGGAAAAAATAGCCGGAGTTCTTAATCGCAGCCAGAACGCGCTCTCTGGACTCCTTTACAGCATTATCTGGTAATCCCACGGTAATATAACCCGGGATGAATCCCTCCAGGTTGGTTTCTACGGCAACAACAAAACCCTCTATTCCGTGCGTGGCGGCGGAACTGACAGTACGAACCATGAGCTTCCTTAAATAGATAATATAGCGGCAAGTCTGTCAGGCAAAAATGCCTGACCTCCAATCTATACAATTCCATACGAGACGGAGGATAGACATTCTTGTCTGTCATTAAGTCCGTCCTCGTTGTCCTGTTATAATGTACTCTAAACGTAACGGAATGTCAAGCGATTCTTTTCGGAGAAGCGTTTTAGCGAATGGAACGTAGATACCGTGAATAACCCCACCTGTAAGAGCGGTAAATCAGATAGGTTAGAAGCGGCGATGGCAGGTTTCCTGACTGGAAAACGCTGGCGATTTCGAGCAGCGGCCGGAAAATGATCGGAAGAGAGGTTAAACTGCGAACGATGCGTTTCAGATTTATGGCATTTGACTTAAGATCATCTAACCTCATTTCCCGCGCGAAATCGGGGTGCAGGTCTAAGACTTGCGGGATACCGTGTTCACCGTATTGTTCTAGGGTATCCATGACCTCTTTAAGAGACCGCAAGTGATGGTGATATCCAACTGCAGAAGGGAGATAGGTCAACGCAGATCCGCTTTTCTGGAACTTGAGACCTAATTCAAGATCCTCACCTCCGTAGATTCTGAATCCGTCATGGAAACCGCCTATTTCATCGAAGACTGACCGGCGGAAAGACGCCAGACAGGAAACGAAGGCTTTGCCAGGGAGAGGCTCGCCCTCTCGGAGTTTAGCTCCACCGCGCGAAGTATAATACTTCGCCAAGGCTCTTTGACTAAGATGAGGTGGATATCGCAAAGCGCCGACGCCTACCGCACGAGGTTCACGTCCATGCAGAGCGAGATGTGTTGAAACATAAGTCGGGATGGTTTCGATATCACTGTCCAGTAGTAAGACCACCTCCCCTGACGCTTTTTCAATCCCGAAATTTCTAATGCGGGCGCGTCCGAGGTTCTCTTCAACACGGTGCACCTTCAGATTTAGACGATCAGAGAAACTCTCAGCCAGAGCGGAGGTATCGTCAGACGAGGCGTCGTCAACGACTATGACTTCGAAATCGGTACAATCCTGTTTTGTCAGGGCGGTCAGCACGAGGCTGATGGTGCGGGAGGCATTGTAAGCAGGTATGACGATTGAGGCGGTCATGGCTTATGATAACACTTCTTCAAGAGTGTTTGCGGCATTATCCCAGGTGAACTCAGAGGCGGTTTCTATCCCGCTGGCTGATAATCGCTTGACCAGTTCACCGTTTTCCATCAACCGCGTCACCGCGTTGGCAATTGCGGCAGGATCTCGGGCGGGAACGAGCAGGCAGTTCTCACCGTCTCGAGCAAATTCTCGAACACCGCCGCTGTCGGTGATAACCGGAGGCGTTCCGCACGCCATCGCCTCTAAAGGAGGCATTCCGAAACCTTCGAACCACGAAGGATGAACGAAAATATCTGCTTTATGGAATGCCGTGGCAATCTCTTCATCGCTCTCTGGTTTGAGGATATGCGTAGGAAACTTCGCCGAGGAGAGGTCTATATCATCCTGCGTAATGAGATTCAACTGAAACTTTCCGTCGCCAGACTGTTCTCCCGACAGCAGGTTCAATGCTTCGATCAGATCAGATAAACCTTTCCAGCGATGTCTTCTGCCTACCGTGGCAATTGTGAAGATATTTTTGTCTTCGGATCGGGGACCATCGGGATTGAAAACGTCAAGATCGACGCCGTGCGGTATAACGGGATAGCCGTATCCTCTGCCGTGTTTTACCCGGGTTCCGGTCCACTGGCTGTTGACGGCTATTTTCACTGGCAGCTGGTGTGCCAGGTCGGTGACAGAATGATAGATTGATATCAGCAGGGTCGATCTCATCAGAGAACGGTCGTCAAACATGGCTCTTTCATCATTCATGACGTAATAGAGCATCTTCGCCTGTCGGAGCCGCGCCGCGGCAAATCCAGTGAACGCCGAGATCGGCATACTGCAGATCATCCAGTCACACAAAGGCGTTGCCGCTATTACAGCGGGGGTGTTCGCGATCAATGAAAGGATTGGCGAACTGATGTCGATTCCTGACGGCGTCGCCTTCACACCCGCGGGGATTTGAAAGCCGCCTCTTCCCCTTGGGTAGATGATTTCGACTTCATGCCCGCGTTTAACCAGCTTCTTTGAGAGTTCCAGGATAACTCTCTGCCCGCCGCCGATATGCAAATCCTGTGCTATCCAGACTATCTTCAAAATGCGTCCAGGTCGATTCCTGCTTCTTTGTAAAATTGATATAATTTATCCATTACATTATCGAGGCTATGGGTCTTGCGCACCCACTCCAAGCCCTGCTTACCCTTGGTATGACGATACCCTTTATCTTCAATCAACCGGATCAGATTCTCTTTTAAAGACTCATGATCGACGTTGATGAAGGGGTGGTCATGGAAAAAACTATCGCACTCTGCGTTCATGCGAGTACAGGTTGGAATGCCGAAGGAGAGCGTTTCCAAGGAGTTGACTCCGTAACCCCAGCCTCCGACGTCAGCGATCTGATCTACTGCCAGGTCCCAATTTGCTTTTCTTTTCAGGCACTTTTCGTTGGGAAGTCCTTCCACCAGATCGAGCTTCACCGAGTAACCGCGTTCCAGTTCTTTTACTACCTCAATGATGCGATCCGTTCCCTTGAAATGCCGCGCTTCACTCCCCCGACAGGCGTGACCGATTAAAAGCGGATCGTTTTCATATCCCTTCGGTTCGAATCGTTCAACCTCGAAAGGGAGGTGCAGATATTTTATGCTCGGGTGCTTTTGCAGGAGATCCAGCTCGCTGGTCAAGTTCAGATCACTGACCGCGTCGATTTCTGCTATGACGCCGCGGTTACGCAAATCCGTTCCGTTGTAGAAACAGACCACTTTTGCGCCTCTGGCTTTCATCTTTTTAATAAAGCGCGCATCGCGGTAGAAATCGATTCCCTGATCAAGGTGATAGACGTCGAATTTGTCCAGATCGTATTTTCGGACAGTGCGTTTGATCCTGCAGTTCAACAGCCGATCCCGGAGAAAGAAAAAAACCGCTTCTGCGGCTGAACTGGATCTCCAGACGGGCGGGTACCCCTGCCGGTCAGCCTGTCCCTGCATTTCAGGCGTGCTGTGATAAACCACTCTTTTGACCGTTTTCATCCATTCCGAATCCGGCATAAACGGCAGATTCAGGCAGATATCCTCCTCGAAGCTGGAAGATGCCGGGAAAAAAGTGGCATACCGGCATTCATGCCCCCGGGCGCGGTGCCCCTTCTGAAAAAGCGTCATCATTCCCGAGACATGCTCAGGAGCTATATATAAAATACGTGCCATTAACTCGCTATCTTCTCTAGTTTCTGAATCTGATCCAGCCTGCCTAACACCAGCAGTTGATCCCCATTTAGAATCTTCATATCACTCGTGGGATTTGCGATCATTTCCCCTCCGGCGCGGATTAGACCCATCACCAGTGCGCCGTCGGTTTCACGGCGGATATTTGAATCCTTCAGAGTTTGTTCGATAAGAGCGCTTTTCTCTGCAACTTCGACGATCTCCATCCGCAGTGATAATTCGTCTTTTCCCATCATCACATCGAGGAAATCGACGATCTCTGGTCGGCATAGCACCGCCGCCATTCGCCTCCCCCCGATTTGATACGGCAAAATAACGCGGTCAGCGCCAGCTTTTATCAGCTTATCTTCTGAATGATTATCAGCGCCGCGCGCTATTATGAAAAGCTTGGGATTCATTTCTTTGGCAGAGAGAGAAACATAGACATTATCCGCGTCATTGGGCAGCGCAGCCAGCAGTCCCTTAGCATGTTCAACCCCGGCAACACGCAGGGTTTCATCATCAGTTGCATCGCCTCTGATGGTAGGGACGCCTTCATCTTCAAGCTTCTGAATAATTTCAGGATCGCGCTCAATGATAACGATGTCCTGCTTTTCAAGGAGCAGTTCGCGGATGGCTTCATAGCCCATTCTGCCCGCCCCGCAGACGATGTAATGTCTCTTAAGTTTTGATATTTTTTTTTGCATCTTTCCCGCTCTTAGAAATTCCCGGATCTTTCCGCTGACTAAAAACGCAGTAAAGTTGGATAAGGTGAAGCCCATGACGCCGACGCCGACTAAGATTACTAATATTGTATAGACCCTGCCTGCGGGAGATAATGCACTAACCTCCCTGAACCCGACCGTGGCGATGGTAATCACAGTCATATACAGACCGTCGATGAAAGCCCAATCTTCAATGATCATATAACCGGTAGCGCCCAGAAGAACCACGGTTGCCAGCATCATGAGTAGAAGAACTATAGTGCGTAGTTTCGCCATAGGAGATGAAATCGATGGGGTAAAGACTGTTTATCAGAAGATCTGATATGTTACGGTCAGTTCAAAGGTGCGGTGTATGAAGTTCTTAATGCTGGGAACTACAGGTTCGGGCGAGTCAGTCTTGCGCTGATCGTATGTAAAGCTGAATTCAAAGTCGATATCAAATGAAGATGAAAATTTAACGCCGGGAGTAATGATTGTGCGGACGTCCTCGCGTCCGGCATGAAACGGATCATCAGAGCAGGAGAGTTGGCTCTGGTAGAACCGCATCCTCCTCTGGTAATCAACGCCGACGTCCCAGTCCCAGGGCGATTTGAAGGGGAGCTTATAATTTGCTTTAACGAGGTAACGATCCTCTTCATAGGAGCTGTCGCCATATTCCGCGTCCTCGACTGGATTCTGGATAGCAGCCTGGTCGTTCTGATTGAAACCGATGTTATCGCTCACTTTATAGAGATACCCAAGTGAAAGGTTTAGATCGAATGGCATATTATAAGATCCCGTAAATCCCCAGAAGATCCCTTCAGAGTCATATTCTGTGAAATAGTTGTTGTAATAGATGTATTCCCGTCCGAATTGTCCTTCGATCTGATAAGGAGAACGGCGGAAACGCAATTTAACCGTAGGTCTGTAAGAATCAAAATCACAGCTATAGTAATCATTCATATCACGGTCTTTATATATCCGTAGATAATATCCTGGCATATAGGAATATTGCAGATATAGATACCAGCGATAGCGGTAAGAGAATCGCCCGAGGAAAAAGTGGGATTGGAAGTTTCTGACAGAATTGACAGCGTTCAGGGATATTTTATAGGAATAATACGGACGAAGCTTAACTTTCAGTCCGAGGTCGAAATCGTGATAAGCGCGCAGATTGAAGGTATTAATCCAATCGTCGGTGGTGGTAATTTCAGAGGGGAAGATTTCGGTGTTATTCTCAAACCGCTCGATATCGCGGGAAGAATACTTCAGGATATTATCGTCGTAGGAACTGGTATAGCTCACTTTCAAGGTGAGGGGAATCTCCCCTTTGGTAAAGGCGGGCTGGACATAGGTAAGCAGAAGGGCGGTAATTATCAGTAAAATAGTTGCAGAAGAATTTAGTTTCATCTGTGCTAAAGGTTGTTGTGTATATCCTTGCTCGGTAGAAAGAAGCGCATTAGAACGCTGCGTCCGTTATCGATGATCTCGTAAGTATAATCGTGTTTCCCGCGCGGCACTTCGATAAAGAATTTGGCTCCTTTACCCACAACAGTTTCGCTCATTTCGCAGTATTCAGCAACTTCGGATGGTTCTGACCGCAACGGGAATACCTGCTTCTCCACTCCATCTTCTAATACTCGCACACGGAATTTTTGATCCGTGGACATGGTGGGATCGAATTCCAATCTCGCGAGCGCTTTAATCGAAGTTGGACCAATAACACTGAGCGTCAGTGAATCCTGAGATCCCACCCGATAATAGGACACTTCTTCTTCTTTGATAATCAGCGGCACTTCCCGGGTAAATTTAGCCGGCGTAAAAGCGATATTATCTGCGGAAGTCTGAAGTGAGGCTTTCCGTTCGTAAAATCGCAGATAAAGACGATACGTCGATTTCGATCCGACATAGAAGCGATAAGTGTGCTTACCCGCAGGGATTTTTATGTAGATACTGCGTGAGGTGCCGAGATGAGTCGATGGATCGCCCGCCAGCATGGCTGTGGTTGAGGCGGTTGTTACGCGGCGGAATTTACCCTTCTTGCCGTCTTCACGTTCATAACGCAGATAATAACTCTTCTCGCCGCCTAAATCGGAACCGAACTCGATTCTGGATAGAACGCGCAGTTTGGTTGGTCCTGTCAGGGTTATATAGATATTATCACCCTTCTCTAAAGGGTAATAATTCAGACGTTTACCCATTACCAGCGCTTTAACCGGTTTCGCCCTTTTATCAGGTTTGAACGATTCCCAGACAAACCCGCTCTGAGCCTGCACAACGAGTGAGGTTGCTCCGATGAGTACCAGTGCGGTTAAGCTAAGAACTGCAACCTTGAAGTTATTCATCTCTATTATTTCAACCTTATGATAACTTACGCAATGGTGCGTTATGACCTACATTAACGTATCCGGGTCAACGCCCTGTTCCCATAATTTGTGTTTATCCCTATCCAGCAGAAGAACCGTAAACAGGAGTCCGAAAAGGATAATTACCGATATCCACGCTATAGTAAGATTATGCCGCTCAACGGTGAATATCTCGCCGGAGCCTACCGGAGGCAGCGGTACCGGTGATAGCGGCAGTCCATAGGCAACGGCAATCTCATTTACATTCAACAGGTGAATCACTGGCACGCTCTTTTCCCAGAAATCGTGTATCACACCCTTCGCAGGGTAATTTCGCTGTAAGTATGTCTTGCTTAATCCTGGCGGTATTAATCTGCCGTTAGCGCTGTGTCCAAGAACCGATACGCCGCCGCCTACGTTGATGAAAGCTGCGTAGGCACCGTCTCCAGCGTATTGCTGATAAATAGTGCGGCGATCCTGCTGGGATTGGGACAGCGAACCAGCGTCTATAAAGATCACTTCGTTGTTGTGAATAGCTTCTTCAATTGCCACTCTGCCAGCCTTAGAGAGCGATCGTCCTATGTCATCACCACCGCCGATTGAAGCGGCAACTGTAGTATGCTGTATCACTCCGTGATCCCTCAGAATCGACTCTATATCGAGATAGGTAAATTCAGGCTCATTAGCGCCCCACATAGATGAAGCGACAGAAGTGATAATCACCGGTTCAACGTCAAGTAATTCGCAGGCTATTGTCACTGCAATATTCAAAGCTGGGAAAGAACCAGTGAAAGCTACCGCGACCCGGTCGCCTCTCTTGACTCCCGCGTCTAAAAGCATCTGCAGGATAACTGCGGTGAAGTTGGGATTGATCGAGGTGAGTTTGGAACCAAGATTCCCCTCGCTGCTGGTAATCAGGCTGTATTGAACGCCAATCAGAGCGGATTGATTCGGATCGTTCACTTCGTCCAGCGCCCATCCGGCATCTGCTCGATCCTGGTGAAGGATACTAAAAGCTTCCACGGTCTTTTGCGCCGCCTGATATTTCAGGTCATAGTTGGATTGCTTCACCTGAACACTGCTGTTATACGACCAGAAAAACAGTCCGGCAGACACAACCATTAGCGTTGCCAGCGTGCGCATGGATTTAATCGAAGGTCTATACATTTCCGATGATCTCCCCGCCAGTAATAACCATAAGAAGAAGACGAACTGCTGAGGCGGCGATGATAACACCGGCAATAGTCCTGAACAACCCCTGTCTTTCCATCCAGTTTGCTATTAGTCCTGGGATGATAAATCCGATCGCCTGAAAGCGGATATCGATATCGAATAGGTTGTGGAAAAAGAGTTGACGTGACAGGTATCCAAGCAGGAAACCAATCAGAATTGCTAAAACCATGCGGCGGCGCCCGTAAATAAAGATATAGTGAGAAGTTCCTTTTAATATCAAGAAGGTTATGAACGACACGACCAGCGTGCCGAACAGTTGATAGGGATCATGCAACTGCAACGCGACATATCCAGGCACGACAATACCACCCGCCGCCACTCCGAAGAACTCGTTAAACAGTAAGCTGAAAACCACACCCAATCCGACTGCGAGATCAACCACTTTTGCTCCCCTTTATTTTTCCTTTTTCTCGAAAGTGATTGGCAATCTCCAATCCTCCCGCGCCCATATTTCCTACCGCTAATACCAGGCATCTCTCCGGGGTCAGCTCCATTATTTTACGATAGGCCGCATCGGTGGTCGTCAGACCCATTTCGACGACTTTTTTCTTATCGATTCCATACGCCCGATAATGTTGTGCCAGCATGGACGTTTTCTCACCTATGGATATCAAATGATCATATTTGATGTGCCTGCTTATCATTTCGAGTAATTGCAGTGAGCGGTCAAACCTGTCTGCGCGGGTATTCAATAAGACAATAACGGTAACTGATTCAGGATAGATCCTTCTTACCTTTTGCCATGTTGCCAGCGATGATTCTGGATCGTTTGCCGCTAAAGCGTTGATGAACCTCGCTTCCTTGCCATCTTCTTTAACCAGATACATCCGCAACGCTCCCGCATCAGGATGAACCTGATACATTCCTTCCATTGCTTTTTCATCAGGGATACCCAGATGGCGCGAAACAGCCAGAGCCAGAGCGACATTTGAGCGATACTCAAGATAAAAGAAGCTTTTCATGGAATCGCTTGATATCATATCCCGAGTCACGCTTGTAAGTTCAACGCCCTGTTTCTGCGCAACCTCTTTCATCAAGGGTAGCATTTTCGATTCGACGGTGAAGGCAATACCATTATCAGGCAGAGTATTCAACAAGGAACACGTGACATTCTCGAGCGATGGTCCCATTTCGAGCAGATGGTCCGGTCTTGAATTGGTAATAACGCCGATTGTCGATTTGACCATCCGATGCTCACAGATCCATTGATATTCAGGCTGAACCGCCATACATTCGATGACCATTGCATCAGGTTTGCGATTCTTAATATAGCGGATTATCTTTACCTGTTCAATGATGTTGGGCATATAGGTCGGTCGGAGGATCGGGACTTCAAATCCTTTGTCATCGATAATGCGTGGTAGTGTGCCCGTGGTTTTTGCAAAAGTGCGGTATCCGCCGGCGCGCAGCGCCGCGGCTATCAGGCGGGTCACTGAGGATTTCCCCCGTGTGCCATTCACATGAATGCGGATAGGAATAGCATTGAGATTCCGCTGGTGTATGTGGAATTCCCACAATCCGTATCCGATTAAAGCGAGGGTAAGTAGAAGGATTACGAACATTTATATTAAACGATAACGATTTCTTATCAGCAATGCTTGCAGTCTAAACGCAAGGATTTCACCGGTTTCACACGAAATAATGGTGATCAGTGCTTGTGAAATCCATCAGCTTATAGACGTGATATTCATAGGCAAAATGTATTCCTGATTATTGTTATCTCAGCAGGACTCCGATTTAGCAGCCTCCAGCTCTTGTGTATCGGGCAGAGCGATCTTCAAGGCGCATAAGGCAACTTCACGCTGCATATCATCCGGCGGTCTCGTCGTCATGCGCTGTAACGCCAGCCCCGGAGCTATCGTAGCTCTGAAAAAGGCAGTATGACTCAACCGGTCTGATAGCTTCAGCACTTCATAAGAGATTCCCGCTACCAGAGGCAGGAACGGTAGATGCACCAACAGCCTGATCAGCGCATTGGGATAAAAACCCCACACCGCTACGACGATAATATCGAAGACGACGAACACCACCATCGTAAGCAGGGCTACAATCAGGATAAAACTTGTGCCGCAGCGCGGGTGGAAACATGATTTCCTGCCGGCGTTGCCCGGGTTTAGTTCCTCTCCTGCTTCGTAGGTAAAGATCGCCTGATGTTCAGCGCCGTGGTACTGGAAAATTCGGCGGATATCCTTCATCTGGGAAATAATCCAGATATAGACGAGGAAAAAGACGATGCGCGTGGATCCGGCGACCAGATGGAAAAGCGGTTGATTTTCACCTGTTTTAAGCAGGTTCGCAAGCTGATAAGGTATCCACATGAAAAGGACTAAGGCTAAGAACATCGCGAAGATCAGCGTCCCAGCCAGAGTGATCGAATCCCAAACACTCTTGCTCTTCTTTTCCTTACCTTTCTCGAATTCAATGGCAACGTCTGCCGACCAGTTCAGTGTGCGGATACCGAGAACCAGCGCTTCAGCTAAGGAGACAGCTCCTCTGATTACAGGCAATCCGAGAAATTTGTTGCGCTGATACCAGGACTTGCTCTTCCAGGTTTTTTCAGTGATCTCTCCATCGGGAAGGCGGACTGCGGCGGCTACGCAGTCGGGACTGCGCATCATCACACCTTCGATGATCGCCTGTCCACCGACTTTGGGGAGAGATTGTGCGTCAGAAGTTGAATGCATCGTCTCAGGCGTTCTTCTTTTCCATGTTGTACTTCCTGCGGAACTTTTCAACACGCCCGGCAGTATCGATCAACTTCTGCTTACCGGTGAAGAACGGATGGCACTTGGCGCAGATATCTATTTTCATATCGCCTACCGTGTTGCGGGTCAGAAATTCGTTGCCGCAGGCGCACTTGACGGTTGCCATGGTGTATCGGGGGTGAATTTTGTCTTTCATGATGTTTCCTTATTCTATCGAAACATTAAATATACATTTTATTTTTTCGATAAACAAGTAATTTTCAACACAACAAACGTCAGGTGAGATACCTGAAGAAACTTACTGAAATCGTTTCATTTCTGAATTCATTCTTCACCTCTTCGCGCCGCCATTTTATTATCTTCTTGACTTTAGCGTCATTATTTATTATATTATAACTTGTCATTCATCGTCGGGAAATGCATTTTACTAATAGTAACTTGCTTCCGCACGATTTCTACAAACTCCACCAACCAACTTGCAGAGGAGGCTTAATGAAACGATTTGTAACTCTTTTTGTCCCGATATTTATGCTTCTCACCACTGCCGTTTCAGCGCAGATAACTATCAGCGCACGTGAGATTCCGCACACGCCAGGGTTGATCTTCCAATATTACACTCAGAGCGGCGACTCCATCCCGGTCAACGTCGGCGTGCCCGGCGGACCGCAGGTGTGGGACTATACAACCGGCGATACAACGACCATTACTACTGACGAACTGCTGGATCCGGCTGTTTCTCCACCGCAGTATGAACGCGCCAACATCGTCGTTGAAACCGATCAGTTGAATCTGGCTGGAATCAACGAACCCGGCAGGATGTACTGCTACATGAACAGAACACGTCTGATCTTAGCCGCCCTCGAAACGACCTATAACGGTCAGACTGTGGATTTCTTCCTCACCCCTTACATGAACCAGTATATGCTTCCTCTGCAGATGGGTGTAACCTGGTCAAACACATTAGACATGGACGAGGTTTTCACCTTCCCTGAAGGCGACATCCGCATTGAACTTAACGCCACCATGAACAGCGAAGTTGACGCTTACGGCACCGTTCAAGTGCCTACAGGTGATTATGAATGCCTGCGCATTAAAAATCACGTTGTCTATGATCTGACGGTTTCATATTGGTTTCTGTTCATGTGGATACCGATCTATGAAGATGCAGGCGACGGAATCAATTACGACTGGCAGGCTGCGGACGTTAGAAGCGTTCTGACGATCACCGGACAGACTAACGATCCTTACTTCTCGTATGCAAAGAACCTGCGGCGTCTGATGAACAGCACCATGACAGGCGTTGATGCAGGCATTGCAGATTCTACGCCTCTGGCAACCCCGGAATCTGCAGCGCTGATCTCCAACTATCCCAATCCGTTCAACAGCGAAACGGTCATTTCATACCAATTGAACGAATCTTGCGATGTGAGTTTGAAGATTCTGGATATTATGGGACGCCAGGTTGATTCCTTCGACCAGGGAGTGCAGTCTGAGGGCTTCTATGAACTGAACTGGAAACCCGGGACTCTCTCGACAGGTATCTATATCGTCCGCTTGAATGCTGAAGGACAGATAAAGAATCACATGATGATTTACATGAAGTAACTTAAAACTTAAAACCTGATATTAATAGGGACTGTCCTAAAAGTGTCACTCTGAGCGAAGCGAAGAGTTTCGAAAGAATCATAAAGTTAAGATAAGCAAGAGATTCTTCGCTGCGCCTTCGGCTTGCTCAGAATGACATTGATCCTTTTGGGACAGCCCCTTTTTTCTTGCAGATGGGTCCCAAAGACTCCTATCTTCACACTATTTCAACAGCAACATCTTACCACTCATCGTAGTCGGGGTCGTCCCTGACCCTGACGCCGACTTTGCCTCCAACCGGTATATGTAAATCCCTGAACCCAGATCCGACCCATCGAAGGTGACCTCATGAACTCCAGTATCTCTCCAGCCGTCGATTAACTCTGCGACTAATCTTCCTTGTATATCGTACACTGTGAGTTCAACAAAGCTGAGCGCTGAAAGCTGATAGCTGATAGCTGTTGTGGGATTGAAGGGATTGGGGTACGCACCCAGCAAAGCGAATTCCGTAGGGGCGACGCGTGCGTCGCCCTCGCTAATCTCATCGAACGGCTCTCCTGAGCAATGCCAATCCACAGCAGACCCAAGCTCGCCGTCTAAGTCATTCCCCTCTTTCTCAAAATAGAAATAATAGTAATCATCCACCACCCAGGGATAGGTGCCGACATAGGCTAAATAGGTATAGGTTCCCGCCGGAGCGAAATCCGGCACTGACTGAGTGCGGTCTCGGTCGATGGTATCACCAACCGCGATGGTAAGATCAGAGACATTAATAATCTCAACCGTTCTCCAATCAGGCAGCTCGATCTCAGTCCAGAAATCAAAAGATTGTACCTCCTCCGTGCGGTTGGTCGCTTGGATATTGAAATTGAACGAACCGCCACTCTCAAGGATGACGATAGGCGGATTCTCGGGAGTCAAGGTAAGCTTAGTCAAGGTAAGCTTCACCGGCATTTCCTGGTGGAAGTAGAGTGCGCCAATATCCGCGACTGTACTGTCTGGATCTAGTGGTGAAGAGGGACTACCTGCGTCGATACAGGGCGATGTACGCTGCAAACTCAGATAACCGCTTTCTGGATCGATAAAATGTGGATTCTGATTCATAGAGCCCACACCGGGGGATATGCCGTTATAGAGCCCCTGGGCACAATCCCAGAGATTGTTATAGCTATTATCCGTCTCCTCGATATCGTCTATAGAAATCCCATATCCTCCGGTCTGACAAATGATATTATTTGAAATCGTGGCATATTGAGTTCCGCCGTAACTACTGGAGTCGATGACAACGATGCCATCCGCCTGGGTGTCGAATATAGTATTATTGATCATAACAACGGTATTGCCATCGTCGGCGCCGGTTATTACGGCGCGAATCCCCTCTTGTGGGCAATTCCTAATGATATTCCCACTGATGGTGACCGTGAGACCGGTAAGATAAGAATTTAGCCATATTCTTCCTCCACAAAAGGTATTATCATGTATCTCTGGCCCACTCATACACATATCAGAAACCGATCCGACCAGATTTCCTTGTATAAGATTTCCTTGCAGGAGCATCTCTCTGGTCCGGTCGAGTACAATGTCGCAGTTGATTTCGTTATTCACTATATCGGAGTACATCATATCCCCTATTTCAAGCAGACCAGTTATGGTACTATTAGTGAGGTATAGATGACCAAAACCGAAATCATGACACATTGAAATTCCGCCGCCCACTGAACAGCTATCGATGTAAATTACATAGCCACCGGTAATCTGCCCGGCGATATCACAGCCCGTTAAGTAGTTGGTGCCCTCACAGCCAGTTGGAATGTTACCGCCCACGTTACTATCCGTGATCGTATAAGTTGCTTCATAGTTTAGTAGCCGCAAATCTCCGGCAATGGAGCTAGCCGTAACCGTAGCTCCGCCGCATCCTACCTCGTCATCATAGTAGAGATAACCACCAAAGATGCATTCTTCCACCACATGGCCGCCGCCCTCGTGGTACACGTCAGGGGCGATCACACAACGTACCAGTGTCGAACTACAACTATGTGTTGTGATGGTATTTTGAAGTGAGGATATCCGGCTGTCGAAAATGCTTAAACTGTCCTCTCCAAATGAAAGACTTGCTGCATATTCAAGAGCGCAAAATAACAGATTCACTCGTCCACCATAATAGCTGTAAAGTGGGATTTCTATTCCTTCCCAATCTCCCGGCTGCGGATCGGGGAGGTTGGATGTAAATCGGATCGTATCGCCGATGCCCGGCTGAGTGGTACCATCTGCCAGTAAATAGCCGAATACGTCCAATCCAACATCCTGCTCAAACCGAATCTCCACTCCCGGCTCGATAGTTAAGCTGTCATCATCCTGAACCGTTATGTCTCCCTGGATGATATAGGGCGATCCGCTAATATCCCATAAACCTGAAACATCCCCGCCGGGAATTATCGTATCTGCTGAAGCGATAGATATTGCAAGTGAGATTATTAACATTGCAGCAAGAAGTGAGGCGTATCGCATTTTGCTCTCCACATTATCCAATTGCTAAATGCTGATTTGGATGCAACAATGAAGCAGTTACAGGTTGGTATTACTATCAATATAACAAGAGATTAATGATTTTCAAAGTCATTAAAAAATAATTTTATTATTGACATTATTTTATTCAATTTAATCTCATATAATTAAGCAAATTATGTCTTAATATCTAAGTGCGGGTTAAAATTTTCTTGACAATTGGAAGAGAAATGCTTATATTGCTAAAACGGTTCCCTGTTACTTAACAACGAGGGAGGATGTAATCTTGAATGAAAGTGGAGAACAACCTGCACCCTTGACTCCGGAAATCCGCGAATCCGGCTGGTCAGAATTAATACACGATGAGGATTACTGGGCGATCTGGTTCGGTTTTATCATCATCTTCGGCGCACTCCTCAAATGGATACCAAAAGTACCCAAGATCGGAAAATGGACAGACAACCCCTTCGATGCTTTCCTTTCCGGCGATACGACCATCTTCATCCCGCTGCTGATCCTGATGATCGGACTGGCGGTGATGACCTCCATCGGCATATCCTTCATGAAAACGGATAAATGGCTGACTTACCTGGCAGGCTTTGCGGGTGTATTCATCTTATCCTGCGTAGCCTATTGGATCGCCGATCAGACCAACATCAAGTTCATCGGTTTGAGTTACGCTATGTGGGCATTGCTTTTAGGGCTTCTTATATCCAACACCATAGGCACTCCAAACTGGCTGAAAGCCGGAGCAAAGACTGAACTATTCATCAAAACCGGTCTGGTGCTCCTGGGCGCGGAGATACTATTCAAAAAGATACTATCTTTGGGCTTGCCCGGATTGATGGTTGCCTGGATCGTGACGCCTGTGGTCGTAATCTTCATGTACCGCTTCGGTGTGAGAACTCTGAAGATGATGAACAAGAAGTTAATCATCATCATCGCCGCGGCGACTTCTGTCTGTGGAGTTTCTGCGGCTATAGCCACATCCGCCGCCTGCCGAGCAAAAAAGGAAGATCTCACCCTAGCTGTGGGTATGACCCTCATCTTCACTGTGCTGATGATGGTCTTTATGCCCATGTTCATCAAGTACATAGGCATGAATTCGATATTAGGCGCAGCCTGGATGGGCGGCACTATCGACTCTACCGGCGCCGTAGTTGCAGCAGGCTCAATGCTGGGACCAACAGCGGAAAAGGTCGCCGCTGTTGTGAAAATGATACAGAACGTAATGATCGGACTGTTAGCATTTATCGTGGCGATTTACTGGGTAACATCGGTGGAACGTGACCCCAACGGTCCCCGCCCTAACGCCATGGAAATATGGTACCGCTTCCCCAAGTTCGTGCTTGGTTTTATTGCCGCATCGCTGCTGTTTTCTTTCGTAGTAGTACCCATGATGCAGGGCGATTTCAAGCTGGTTGAAGTGGAATTCATCAAGCCGGTCACCAAAACGATGCGGGGCTGGTTCTTCTGTCTGGCGTTCACAGCTATCGGTCTGGAATCCAATTTCAGAGAACTTGCCAGCCGCATGGAGGGCGGTAAACCGCTGATTCTATACGCTATAGGACAGTCATTTAACCTGGCGCTGACGCTGCTGATTGCATTCCTGGCGTTCATGGTCTTCTTCCCCAATGCGGTGCACTGATGGCAACTACCGCTAAAAAATGGCTGAAATTCTTACTCGGCATCTTCCTGCTGGGAGGTTTCGTCTGGTTCCTTAGCACGGGTTACACGCCGCCCGGTATCCTGGGTGAAGTCATACGTCACAACCAGGCAAACCAGATCGACGCTTCACCTTTCTTCTACGGCGATGTGGAAAACATGACTGAGCTTGAAGAAGGATTGAAAGCGCTGATTGAGGAGCAGAAGTTAGCGCGTGAGATTTCCTGTGAGGACTAAGCCGACACATCTGTCGCTTTTCATGTGGATTTTAATGGTTTGGAAGAAAAGCTAAGTATGACGGTGCGACAAATTTGCCCGACATAATCGTGTGTCCGCCAGATATGTCGGTGGTTGGAAGTTAGTGGCTGGTGGCTGGCTGCTGGCAAAAAAGATCACGGATGACGCGGATTACAAGGATCCGTCGGTAGACGGACAGATTTCGCAGATTAAAGGTTCTTGTATATAATATACAACAGTTATGGGGGAAAGTCAAGAGGAGAATGGGGGAATTAGCTGTCAGTGGTTAGTGATTAGTGCTCAAAATCGCAGCTTCCGTAGCCGGGGGCGTCGTTAATCACGGTAATTGCGAGATGACCTCGCATAATATCCCCGCCATAAATGACGGGTCTACGAATAAACAACCCCTCTGAAGAGGGCTAATAAAGGGAGCACCACAGTGCGCCTACGGGATTCAGGAATCGGAGTTCAGAAAGGGCGCACTGCCGTGCGCCTCTACGATAATTGTCCAAACCAAGGATTTCACGGATTACGCGGATTGCGAGGATTATTTCAATAAGACGATCTTCTTAGTCCCTTGATACTCCCCTGCCTGCAGGCGAACGATGTATATTCCCGACGGCAAACCCTCGCCATTGAAGGTGAATTGGTGTGAGCCGGGGGGATAGCCTGGTGAGGGCGAGGCACGCCTCGCCCCTACATCACGCCCCGAGATATCGAATATTTGCAGGCGAATCTTACTCGCAACTCGCAACTCGAAACTAATAACTACTTGCGAATTAAACGGATTGGGATAAGACTCCAGCAGGATTTGAGAAGTCGGAATGGGGGGTTGTGGGATTTCTTCCACCCCTACTGATTGGTGATAGGCCGAATCCCCCAGAATCACATGAACGCGCCCCCAGGCTGCCTGCTGCATGAAGGTAAAATATCCCGGTTCGCCCACCGCCAGGTCTTCGATACCGTCTCCGTTGAAGTCTCCAATGTTCGCCATTCCCCGTCCTAAATAGCAGAAGTCATAATGACCATACATGACGAGATCCAGCGATTCATTGAAATCTTCCCCTCCCAAATAAACCTGCGCCGCCCCATAGCCTATTATAGCCAGCGCATTACCCGTCGCCAGATCGTCCCAGCCGTCTCCGTTAAAGTCGATGGGAGTCGGGTTAAGACCAACCTTATTCTGAGATGTCCCGCAGATCAGGTAATCCGGGATACTATCCGGTTCGTTTGCCAGATCGAAGATAAGGTATGAATCATAATAGTCAGGTGGATACTCTCGAGCGGATCTGAAACACAACTCAAGATAGCCGTCTCGATTGATATCCAAGCCTGTCAGGGAATATCCAAACCTCTCCTCCTCGTTTCCATAGAACCTGTATTCCGGGATTGTATCGGGAGGAGTTCCGCCGTAATACACCTCAACCAGACCGGTGTTATCTATGTTACCCGTTGCACCCTGGACACTTGCGGAACCAGCGGCAAAGTCATCACAACCATCCCCGTTAAGATCGCCTAATCCGGTACAACACCTGGGATAACAATCACGATCCTCTCGCGCAGTGATCTGCCAATCGGGCAGGCTATCGAGGATAGCGCCGCCATAAAAAACTTGCATTATACCATTATAAGTAGTTCCGGGAACATACAGATTATCCCCAATAGCGAAATCATTTCCTCCATCGCCGTTGAAATCACCTATGCCGACTATGAAATCTTCACCATGAAAAAGAAGAGGTGGACCAACAATCAAATCAGGTATGGTATCGAATGCAGCTCCTGAGTAGTAGATAAAATATTTGTTTTTTTGCCAATTGTCATGAGTAACCCTGGAAAAAACAGCAAAATCATCGTACGAATCTGAATTAACATCGCCGATATTGGTCACATACCTGCCCCACCAGCGGAGGGTAGTATCGGGGTCATCCCAAGAGAGATATATATCCGGGATGCTGTCCGGTAAGGAGCTGCCCAGGAAGATCCAGACGCGTTCTTCGGCAGTGCTGACGGCAAAATCGTCGTAGCCGTCCTGGTTGATGTCTCCAATTCCTGCAATGGATTCCCCAAGTTCAGTCGTATCGGACGTCCCCGTAGCAATCCAGAAGGGTTCCATATATTGCACCTGGGCGGTGGCGGTTAGTGCTGTTATCAGAATAAAGATGGTGGTTAAGGTTAGTTTTTGCATGATATTATTCTATATACTTCTGAACCGCAGATTGCGCGGATTAAGCAGATTTCGCAGATTAAAGGTTCTTGTATATAATATACAACAGTTATGGGGGAAAGTCAAGAGAAGAATGGGGAAATTAGCTGTTAGTGGGTAGTGAATAGTGGTTAGTGGCTAGTGGTCTGAGATAGCAGATTGCGTAGTCGGGGGCGTCGTTAATCCCGAGAATGGCGAGATGACCTCGCATAATATCCCCGCCATAAATGACGGGTCTACGAATAAACAACCCCTCTGAAGAGGGCTAATAAAGGGAGCACCGCAGTGCGCCTACGGGATTCAGGAATCGGAGTTCAGAAAGGGGCTGTCCCAAAAGCAGCTTTTATGGTCATTGCGAGGAACGTAGTGACGTGGCAATCTCCTATTATATATGTGCTTAAAGATTGCCACACTTCGTTCGTGCCGAAGGCATCCCTATGGGACAATGACAGTTTATGGACTTTTGGGACAGCCCCTTTGTCCGCTGTACAGCGGATTGTACCGTCTGCAACCTATGCTATTTGTGGCCGGGCGGTAGCAGATCGAAGCTGTCAATTATTTCAGTTTCGCTCGAAACTGAAGCACGGTCATGGATAAAATACTGATTCCCATCAGTGTCAGCGCTCCGAATTCAAACTTGAGGTGCATAATGCCAGCGCCTTTAAGGAAGACCTCCCGCAGGATGGCTAAGTAGAAACGCAGCGGATTGAAAAGCGTCACGGTTTGCGCCCAGTCCGGCATGTTCTCTATCGCATAGAAGAAACCGGACATCAAAAGCCCGAAAACCATGAAAAACCAGGCGATAAACATCGCCTGCTGTTGTGTAGATGATATAGAGGATATGAACAATCCGAACCCCAGAGTTGACATCAGGAAGATAGCGGTTGCCAGTGCGACGATCCAAACGCTTCCTTCAAAGGGCAGCCCGAACCAGATCGTCCCGAAGAGCAGTATCACGATAAGCGCAATATATCCAAGAATTGCGAACGGCACCAGCTTACCGATCAACAACTGGTATGATCGAATGGGCGTTACCAGAAGCTGTTCCAGCGTGCCGATCTCCTTTTCGCGCACTAACCCCATCGCAGTCAACATCATGGTTACAATGGTTAGAAGCACGGTAACGATCCCCGGAATCATATAATAAACACTCTTCAGTTCTGGATTATAGAAAACCCGGGTCTGCGCTTCGAGTAGGTGCATTGAAGCCGTTTTAACGCCGCTGATCAATCGCTTTTCAAAGGATACGTTCTGCGAAAAATCCTGCAAGATTCCCATGACGTATCCTAATCCAATGCTGGATGTATTGGAGTTCTGTCCGTCAACCAGCAACTGCACTGAGGGGCTTTTCCCGGTTTCAAAGTCAGCTTCAAAGTGCAGCGGAATCATCAATCCCAGATCAGCTTTACCAGATTGAATCCAATCGCCCACTTCCCGGCGTGAAGAAAGGTCTCCTTCCATATCGAAATATCCGCAATGCCGCAGACTTGAGATAATCTGACGCGATGATGCAGAGCGGTCTTCATCTAAGATCACTACTTTCTGATGCTTGACGTCCGTGGTAACGGCGTAACCCATCAGGAACGTTTGTATCAAGGGCATCAGGAAGATGATCCGCAGCATCATTTTATCATAGAGAATCTGCTGGAATTCCTTCCGAATCAGCACCAGGATTGGTCTCATCAATTTAATCCAATCTAACTTTGAAACGTTTTACGCTGATAACTAATAGAAGCAGAGAAAGCGCTGCCAAATAGATAACATAGGGAAATAATACGCTTATATCGTTTCCTTTCAATAAAATGCCGCGAATGATGAATAGAAAGTGAGTAGCAGGGATGATTTTTGCAATACCTTGCAGGAAGAGCGGCATACTGGCTACTGGAAATACAAATCCTGAAAGAATTACCGAAGGCAGCATGGTAGCCATCAGAGCCATCATCATGGCGGTCTGCTGAGTTCTGGCTATGGTGCTGATCAGGATGCCGAATGCGAGCGCCGTTACCAGGTAGATAATGGACAGCGTGGCTAATAAAAGAACACTGCCGGTAAAAGGCACCTTAAACCAGAATCTGCCGATCAGCAGGATTATTGTCGCTGCCACAGAAGCCAGTACAACATACGGCAGCACCTTGCCGACAATGATCTGATACGGTTTCAAAGGCGCTACCAACAACTGTTCCATCGTCCCTGTCTCTTTTTCGCGCGTAATGGTAATCGAAGTCAGCAAAGCACATATCATCATCAACAAAACCGCAACCAGACCGGGAACAACGAAATGGTTGCTCTCCTGTTCGGGATTGTACCAGATGGTCGATGTGATCTGCATTGGCAGCCGGTTAATATTCGATATTTCAAAAGAGGCTCCCGCCAGAAGCTGCCGCGTGGTATTCAGCACGATCGATCCGGTATTGGAATCTGAACCGTCAATCAGCACCTGAACAGAAGTAACTCCCTCGCGCTTTATAGATTTAGCATAATCCACAGGAATGATTAGAGCGGCTTTGATCTTCCGGCTGCGGAACAGGTCTTCAATCTCCGCACGTTTCTGAATTGCAACGGTCTCTTCAAAATACCCTGATCCGGTGAACTTCTGGATCAGTTCCCGCGATGCAGGAGTCCGGCTCTGATCCATTATCCCGATCTTGATATCCCGGACGTCCATGTCAATAGCGTAGCCGAAAATAAACAACTGCAATATGGGCATAAGGATAATGATTGCCAGCGTCCGTGGATCTCTCCAGATGTGAATAAATTCCTTGCGTATAACCGGTAATATGCCTAACATAGGTCGCTCTTTATGAGGTGAACGAATACTTCCTGAATGGTCTCTTTATCGTACTGCTTTTTCAATTCTGCAGGCTGCCCCATAGCCGCGATTTCGCCATGATTCATAATGGAGATACGGTGGCAGTATTCGGCTTCGTCCATATAATGCGTGGTTACGAAAACCGTCGTGCCTTCAGCGGCGAGGTTGTGTATCATCTCCCAGAAATTGCGTCTCGTTACCGGATCGACGCCGCCGGTCGGTTCATCTAAGAAAAGGATTTCCGGGCGGTGCAGCATCGCGCAGCCCAGTGCCAGCCTCTGCTTCCAACCCAGAGGCAGTGATTTTGTGGTTCGATCTGTAAAATCCTCCAACTGAAACTGACGAACGATTTCATCTTTCCGCTTCTCGGCTTCGGATACACTGAGATTATAAGCTCCGGCGAAAAAATCGAGATTTTCACTGACGCGTAATTCTTCGTATAGCGAAAACTTCTGCGACATGTACCCGATCCGCTTCTTGATACTGCGAGGGCTCTTGCGAATTGAAATTCCACCTACCCAGGCGTCGCCTGCAGATGGTTTTATGAGTCCACAGAACATGCGGATTGCCGTTGTCTTCCCGGCGCCGTTCGCGCCCAAGAAGCCGAACACTTCACCGCGTTCCACTTCCAGCGAAATCTGATCGACTGCCGTGAATTTGCCAAACCTGCGCGTTAAATTTTCTGCTTTTATTGCAATCATAATGTCTCCCACGAATTTCCATCCGTGGATCATTCTTCCTGCTTAACTAAATGGACAAATATATCTTCCAGATGTGGTTCGCACTTCGCTACACTATCGTAAGTGACATTATTACGACCTAATAACTCTTTGATCAAGTCTATTCCCCGCGCGGTTTCACGAACCGCAACATGCACACGGTCGCCGTAAAGTTCGACTGACTCGAATGCTTCATTCGGTTTTAACGCTTCGGCTGCGCTGTGGGCTTCTTCAGTAATTACTCTAATCAATTTATTGGGATATCGTTCGGTAATCTGATCAGGCGTTCCCTCGGCTAAAATTTTGCCGTCGTACATTAACGCAGCTCTATCGCACAATGATGCCTCATCCATATATGGCGTTGTTACCAGAATGGTTACTCCCTGATCTTTCAATTCACGCAGGATATTCCAGAACTCGACCCGGCTGACAGGATCAACGCCGGTGGTGGGTTCGTCCAGAATCAGCAGCTTCGGAGTGTGCATAAGTGTACAGGAAAGCGCCAGTTTCTGCTTCATTCCGCCGGACAGGGCATGCGCCATGCGATCTTTGAAAGGTTCCAACCGGCTGAACTGCATCAGCCGCTCCGTCCTTTCGATGCGTTCCTGCTTCGGAATTCTGTAAATATCGGCGAAGAAACGCATATTCTCAGCAACGCTCAGGTCGGGATAAAGCGAAAATCGCTGCGGCATGTAACCGATGGCATCTTTGATGCGGGCTAACTCAGTAATCGGATTAAATCCGAGGACCTGCACTTCACCGCTGTCAGGAGTCAGCAGTCCACAGAGTACACGGAGTAAGGTGGTCTTCCCCGCCCCATCCGGACCGATAAGTCCGTACATAGCGCCGGAAACAACCTCAAGATCAAGACTTTTTACCGCACTGACTTGATCGTAAGATTTTACTAGATCTTCAACTAAGATTACCGGTGTGTCCATCGCATTCATCACGGCAGAGCCACCTCGGCAGGCATACCGATAAGAGCGGTATGGTCAGGATTGTCGAATTTTACCTTTACCGCGAAAACCAGATCTGCTCTGGCATCGCGTGTCTGGATGTTACGCGGCGTGAATTCTGCCTCAGGCGAGACCCAACTTACCTCGCCATCGAAAGGCTTATCAGGCAGAGCGTCAACGCGGACGGTCAGCTTTGAGCCGAGCGTCAAGATGCCGACGTCCTCCTCACTTAGATATACCTTAATCCACATCTCGTCCAAATTGACGATCTTGGCAATCGGACTGCCGGGAGCTGCGTTTTCACCGGCGTCGATATACTTTTCAATTACAGTTCCGGCAACAGGTGAATGGATTGCTCCATCAGCTATCTGTAGTTCGATCAACTCCATGCTCGCTTCAACCTGCCGCTGCTTCGCGTCAATGGCTTTCAACTGATCCCTTGCCGCTTCCAGGCGGGATTCAGCCAATGTCTGTTGTGTCGATAGGTCATCCACGATCTGCTGTGTCGAACTGCCGCTTTCAAGAAGCTTTTGCTGTCTGTCCAGCGTTGAGGAGAGGTTATTGAACTGCTCTTCTGCCTGTTCAACAGAGCGGCTGGCGATGCTTCTATTGACCGCAAGCTCTTCCAACCCGGCGGTGATCTGTCTGAGCTGCGCTTCGATCTTATCCACGTTTATTAAAGCCAGCAGCTCTCCATCCTCGACTGAATCACCCTGTGAAACGGCTACGGAATCCACTCGTCCCGCTAAAAGCGAACTCACTATTACTTCATCTGCTTCAAGGGTTCCTGAGCCGATGAATTCATCGCCGACGCCGGTGCCGCAGCCACATATCAAGAGTAATACAACCGCTAATATAGAACCGGTAATTGTTTGCGCCTTCATATCCATACCTGTATCTTTAATTTGAGATTTATCATCAGCTATTCGTCTTCTGTCCCGCATGCCCGCTTGAGCTGTACTAAGGCAACATAGTAATCCGCCCAGGCGATAATCTTCTCGGTTTCGTAGCGATTGTTATCGTCAACCGCATCGAGGTAGTCAATCTCCGCGGCTATACCCTGTTCGTACCGTTCACCTACCCAGTTGAGAATGTCCTCACTCAACCGGCAGCTTTCAAAGGCGATATCAAGACGCTCTCTGGCGTCGTCGATGGTCTGTACCGCGGAATGCACTTGCAGGCGTACTCTGGACTCCAGAGCCTCCCGTGTCTCATCCAATTGCCGGCTGGAGACGCGCACTTCCTGAACCCGGCTGCTGCGTTTGTTCCAGTCCCACAAAGTCCAATTCAGCGAGACGCCAGCGGTCTGGAAGAACATCCAGTCATTGGCGAATCTATCCACTCCAGGTCGCCCGTAATTCAGGGCTCCGAAAGCAACCAGGGAGGGATAAAATGAAGCCTGCTGAACACCGACGAACTCACCTAAGATATCCTGCCGGATTCTAAGGACGTCAAATTCGGCGCGGTTCTGAAACGCGCGGGATACCATCTCTTCCGGGTCAAACTCCAACAAAGGGCTTTCCGAAAGCTCATCCAGAACGATTTCAAGATCGGCATCACGCATATCGAGCAGTTCCCGCAGCGCTATAAATGCCAGTTCTTTTTTCCGCTTACTGGACTTATAGTGCAATTGAGCTTGCTGTAGAGCTAACTCAGCTCGAGCGGACATCTCCTGAGGCGCTACTCCCGCTGCAACCTTGCGCTGCGCATCGGCGTAGTGACGCTCCAGGATATCAACCTGCTTCTGCACTACTTCAACGAGCGCGGAAGCTTTTTGCGCCAGAGTATAGGCTTCTTCAGCATCGCAGTGAATTTTTAACTCAATCCGTCTCAGATCCGCCCGCTTTGCCAGAACCTCATACTGCGATGCCCGGTGCGCTTTCTGCAATCCTAATCCGGTGAAGATCGGCTGCGTAACCTGCAGTCTGAAATCAGCCGTATGCTCGTCGCCGAAAGCCAATTCCTGTCCGGGAATAGTAACGGAGGTAAAGCCAAGATCGACCGTCGTGGGCGGCTGCACCATCTCCATTACTTCGGACGTATAGACGTATTTTCCGCTGAAGTCCAATTGCGGCAAGCGACCTGCCGAAGCCTGCGTTGAAGCCAGTTCTGAACGCCGGACCTCTTCTCTGGCGATTGCCAGCTCCTGTGAAGCTGTAACCGCCCTGTCAATCGCCTCCGTCAGAGTCAGCCTCTGCCCCGCGCTTAATTGCGGAATCAAAGTCAACAGGACGAAAACCGCTGGTAATTGTTTTAAATAATTCATTTTGATCTATGTGTTTTATTTTTTCATTCTCTGGATGGGGCTGTCCCAAAAGAAAAGTATCGCATCATTACGAAGAATGCAGTAACGTGGTAATCCCTTATTTACACACTATTAAAGATTGCCACACTTCGTTCGTGCCGAAGGCATCCTCCGAAGGAGTCCTACGGACCTATGGGACAATGACAATTTATAGGCTTTTGGGGCAGCCCCATAACAAGTACTAATCGCACCTAGTATTATCTTGAAGTCAATCCTTGAATTAACAGCTCTTTGACGTGCTGTCGGCGCTCCTCTAAGAAATCCTGGTCATTCACAGAAACGGGGAAGGTGAAATTGAGCATGTGGCGGGCGGCAAAAGGGAACACGCACAGAGCCACCATACTGATTACAGCCTGCACCGGAGAATCGATGATGAAAACCTTGCTGTCAATTCCCTGCTGAAACAGTTGAGTCAACCTGGCAGGCGTCCTAGATTCGTCCGCAAAAAGGATCGGTTTGAAAATTTTCTCCAAATAACGCCCGCCGGAAACTTGCTCCCACATCATCAGTCTCGGGAAATCGGGATTTTTACTTAAAAAGTCGAAGTAGCCGTCAACGATACTCGAAAGACACTCTACCGGTTCGCTGCATTCGTTCACGGCAGATTCCAAACGATCCAGTAGTTCAATAAAAACGGGCTGCACGGTCTTGACGTAGAGTTCTTCCTTGCTGCCGAAGTAATAATGCACCATGGCGAGGTTCACTCCGGCTGAAGCAGCGATTTCCCGCGTCCTCGATCCATCGAAGCCTTTTTCGGCGAAGGTTTTAAACGCCGCATTTAGAATTCTGCTGCGGGGATCGCTTGCGTCTGAGATTAAGCCTGTAGTTTCCCGTTTTTTCAAACCGCAAACCTGTTAATCATCTGATTATATCATTTGATTTAATCGTGTGATTAATATAATAAAAGAAAACCGCTTTGTCAAGCGGTTTTTTATTTTTTTTGGAATTTAAGCATTAGGGGGCTGTCCCAAAAGTCTATAAATTGTCATTGTCCCATAGGTCCGTAGGACTCCTTCGGAGGATGCCTTCGGCACGAACGAAGTGTGGTAATCTCTTAATGCTTGTAATATAGGAGATTGCCACGTCTCTACGTTCCTCGCAATGACTCAATATTCCTCTTTTGGGACAGCCCTCTACAAACAGATCCCCCCTTACTCCCCCCTTATTAAGGGGGGCTGGGGGGAATTATTTATTAGGTTTAAATTTTTAATTTTAAGTTACTTCACCAATACCATCTTCTGCGATGCTACGTAATTCCCAGCTTCAATCCGGGCGATGTAAATTCCTGCCGATAGATGCGATGCGTCGAAGGTAACTTCGTGACGTCCGGCATCCCGCCAGCCGTTGACCAGTTCAGCAACTATCTGACCCGCAATGTTATAGACAGAAATCTCAACAGAACCTGCCTGCTGCAAGCTATACGGTATCGTAGTCACAGGATTGAAGGGATTGGGATTGCAGGGGTGCAGCAGGAAAGAATTAGCTTGAATATCTTCAAGGGCTTCTGCATCTTCCTCCCAACCGGAAAGATTCCATCCTGTGAAGGACGAGTTCCCATCCGTTCCCGATTTACTGAAATCGAATTCATCAGATGCGTACACTGTGTTGGGGTAATCACCAACGAGCATCCTGTAAGTGTAGGCACCCGCCGGAGCATTCCCGGGTACTTCCTGCATCAGATCCCGGGATATTGACCCACCTGCATTCATCCACAGATTTTCCCGCAATATAACAGGAGAAACAGTTCCACCGCTCGGCAGGTCGATTTCTGTCCAAGCATCGAAATAGGCAGTAGCCGTTCCGATGTTGTTGATTTCTCCATTGAAATCGAACGATCCTCCAGCAGACGGAATGACTATGGGTGGATTTACGGGCGTCAAAGTTACTTCAATATCTGGTGGTGTAACTGTGCCGCCGGGATAGACGCCGTCATGTCTGAGATTGTACTGGAAACAGGGCACGATTATATTCGCTTCATCATAGACATAATCTGTATCCCAGAGATAAATATTAGACCAGCCTTCCGAGGCGTAGCTGCCCGCGCCCACTAAATCGACGAATCCGTCATGGTTGACGTCCGTCAGACAGGTCATGTGGAACATAGTGCAGCCTGTTACGGATAGTGGCCAACCGGCAAGCGGCGTTCCATCATGATTGAATGCCAAATATTTACCTTCGTAGGTCGCGGTTATCATGGTATTATCGTCAACGATCAGCTCAACCATGCCATCGCCATCAAGATCAGCTAACGCAACCTGATTGTTGATGGCGTTTAAAGGACCGATCGGGAAACCGCTCAAGGTGTTTCCATTAGCATCCCAGCCGTATATGAAATTCATCGGGGAGGGACTCAGGGTTTGATCACCGATGACAACATCGAGGACAGCGTCACCGTCAACGTATCCGATTGCTGGCGGTCCATAAATCCATGATCCGGTAGATTTAGGCCAACCCGGCATCTCAGTGCCATCTTCATTAAGTACAAAAACATACCCACCCCCGGAACCATGTGTGCCGAAGATAATCTCATTCAGACCGTCATTGTCCAAATCAGCCAGAATTGGCGCGGAGTACGAATTGGTCATACTATAAGGCATCATAAAGGGGAAACCCGGGAGAACATTACCATTGATATCCCAGGCATATAGACCGTCGTATGACTCGCCGATGACCTCCGGAACGCCGTCGCCAGTAATATCTCCCACCGCAGAGCTGGATGCAGGAACATGATCGATTGCTTGGGGCCAACCAGGGAAAACGGTACCATCGCCACTATAAACCCACCACTCACCGAGGGGCCACATCCGCTTGTTGACTATTATCTCCAGAGCGCCATCACCGTCCAGGTCGCCGAGTGTAGGCGTTCTGCTTACGTAACCGTGGCTGGTTAAAGGAAAACCGCTGACGCGCGTTCCATCCAGTTCAAACGCATCGACACCGCCAGTGGTCATGGTATAACTCATAGCCACGACGATTTCATCATCCCCGTCACCGTCGATGTCTCCTATTGCAGGCGCGCCGGATGAGTAATAAGTGGTTGACTGGGGCCAACCGGTTACATAAGATCCATCAAGGTTCAGCACGTGGACAGATTGCCCTATATAATAGATGATCTCGAGGTCATCGTCGCCATCCATGTTATAATAGACGCCGCCTTCATGGCTCCAGCTTGACACGTTCACAGGATATCCCGGATAGGGCGTGATTAAATCAAGCCCCCAGCTATCCCTGCGAAACGGTCCCTCATAATCTTCATGTATATTCACGTTACCCATGACGTCAGGAACGATGTTATTACCATAGATGTTATGGGCTTTCTCGAGGGGATCCCCGGTGGGAGCCGCCTGAGCAGTTGTGACCAGCAGAATAAGGCTGAGCATCAGAATTAAATTGATAGATACCTTCATATCTCGCACTCCTTGTATTTTAGATCATACTGCATACAATTAATATAACAAAAAAAAGTCAAATAGTCAATATCTGATTTTTTTAAATATTCCTTTTCCCAAATCCTTATACAAAAAAACACCGGGAAGCCAGTGTGATTTGTAGAAGATGATTATTTAAAAGGTAATAATAGCGTTGGGGTCAGCAATCCTCGTTTCCTTGAAGTGCTCCATTGACGTCAGCGGTAACGTAGTAATGAGTCCACTCTTGAGGCGGGTTTTCTCGGTGCATTTCATTAGTTACAGATGTAGCTCCTCCAATATTCACCAGTACGTCTCTCTGCCCCGATCCTGAATCATTCAGGGAGTTGATTAGAACGGGTGTGAATATACCTGGATTCCCATATCTATCATCATGGATAACTCTTTTTTCAACTCTCATAATTTGATCGCGTTTGAAGATGATAAGGATTTGTATTTTTTGAAAAACGTCTTTTGGCCATAATTCTATCTTTTTTTCTATAACAAAGCGATGGTTGAATGTATCTGATCCTTTTACAATGACAACCTCTTCATGCAACAGGATTTTTATGGCGGGATCTTGAGTCCAGTATTTTAGTCTGATAAATGCTTCCAGGCGTTCATTCAGGCTGACAGAAGTATTTTTTGGAACTCTTGCATAAACGCTATTGAAGTAATGAGGCATCTCAAAAAGTATTCCATCGTACGCGCAGATAATCCGCTTGGAAGGCGGGCATGTATTCCCACTGGTTTCTTCTTTGAACACCACGCCGGGGAAGACTTTCTCCAGCAGCGGGTGGCTGATGATCTCAGAACTTAAAATGTGGTCTTCAAATTTTGGCGGGGGCGGGGGCGGGCTCTGGTCATCATTGCCCTGAGCACCTAGAGAAGCGGCGGCGGTAAAGCATGTTATCAGCGCCGATAGAATGAACTTTTTCATGGTAACCTCCTGTTAGTTTTAAGGGATTTATTAAAGGTAGTTGAAAAATGATTTATAAACAAGTGAAATGTGAACGATTTTTATTTTGTAATACTGTCGAGAAGGGAATAAGTAGAAGCAGCAAGCATGTCAGGCAAGAATGCCTGACCTCCCCATGAGCTTCATCAATCGGGGAGGGGGTTGTCCCAAAAGTAACCGTAGTGACGTGGCAATCTCTTATTTTACAAACTATTAAAGATTGCCACACTTCGTTCGTACCGAAGGCATCCCTATGGGACAATGACAGTTTTAAGGCTTTTGGGACAGCCCCATTGAAAAACTGCCGGGTGCGCACCATGGGCACCGCTTCGCAGGAGACCTGGCAGCGCCAAAAAAGCTGATCACGGATTTGCGCTGATTAAACTGATGACGCTGATTTACTTTGCATTAAAAGGGCGAGGGAGGTGGTATGTTGGCAGGTTGTAATCCGCATTGGGTAAAAGGGAGTTTAGCCTTCATATATGAGATTGTATATTATTATATTGAGACTGTCGTAAAGCAATTACTTAACTGGATTCCGGATCAAATCCGGAATGACACCAGGTGCAAATTCTCTAATATTTCAAAGAACTCCTGAAGGCGGTTATGTTTTTCACCTCCCGCGTTAATAATAACTGATTTTTTAACGAATCCTTTTCACCTTCCCTGCATCTAACCTATAAGAACGCAAAGAAAAGCCGACGCAGCAGCAAACAATATCGACGCTTTTCAGCGTATTATCTAAAAAAGCATGATGGCTAAATCGAAAAGAAAAAGAAAAATGGACACACTGATTATCATCCTGATCTTCGTCGGCTGGATAGTGCTGCAGAGATGGGTCCTGCCCAAAATGGGAGTGCAGACTTGAATGTCTGGAGGCTGTGCTGCCGAGGATCGGAAAGCGGAAAAAATTGAACTGATTGAAACAAATAGCGAAATCAATAGTAACAAGGTTGAAACAGAATAGGAAGAAAAATGGAAAGCGAAATCAAATTGACAGATCAAAACTTCGACACAGAAATACAGAACGGAACAGAACCGGTGCTGGTGGATTTCTGGGCGCCATGGTGCCAGCCCTGTCTGATGGTCGCGCCTATCCTTGAGCAGGTCGCGGAAGAGAACGTCGGCAAACTGAAAATTGGCAAGGTCAACGTGGATGAAAATCCGATGATTGCGCAGCGTTTCGGCATCACCGGTATTCCTTCGCTGCTGCTCTTCAAGGGCGGTCAGAAAGTTGACCAGTGGGTCGGCGTGATGCCCAAGCCGATGCTGGACCAGGTATTGCAGCCGCATCTACAAGACGTTAACTGAACGGATTAATCGCTGGGAAAATCTAAAGAAAGAGATCTGGTTGCCCGGGCAATTGCAGGCGATTCTGAAGCGAAGACCCGCATCGTTTTAGAACATCAGGGATTAGTGTACAACCTGGTGTTAAAGCTGATGAATGATGCGGGAGAGGCGGAGAACGTCTTGCAGGACACCTTCTTGAAGGTGCTGGAAAAGCTGGATACTTTCAAAGGCAATTCATCTCTGCAAACCTGGATTTACCGGATTGCCACGAATACCGCGTTGATGGCGCTAAGACAACGTAAAGGGATGATTGTGCCGCTCGATGAGGATAGCGATTCTGAACAGAAAGCCAAGTATCAGACCATGCTCAGATCGCTGGATAGGGATCCGTTAGAGCTGCTGATGGATGCGGAGTTCAAGGAAGCGCTTGATGAAGCGATGGATGAACTGCCGGAATCGTGGCGCATTGCGTTCATCCTCAAGGATATGGAAGGGTTATCCTTAAAGGAAGTAGCTGACACACTGGAGACAACTATCCCGGCTATCAAAGCAGTTTTACACCGCGGCAGGAGCACTCTGCGCAATCATCTGGCTGATTTTATCGATCATCGGAAGGAGATATCCCCATGAAACAGGATTGCAAACCCTTTCTGGATAAGTTCTGCGAATCACTGGGCGAAGATCAGGACTCTCCGCTGTGCAGGGAGCTGAACGAACATCTTCAGAATTGCCCGGATTGTTTATTGGAAGTGGATACCATAAAATGCACGGTTGAGATTTATAAATCCATACCTAACAAAAAAGTGCCAGGCGACGTACAGAAGAGGCTGTTAGCCCGTTTGAATCTGCCCTGTTAGGATAAAGAGGGAGATCGATGATAACGAAAGACACTTACATAGAGGATATGGTGAAGGAATACCCGCAGACGGTCACACTGCTGATGAAACGCGGTGTAGTCTGTATTAGATGCGGCGAACCGGTATGGGGCACATTGGGTGAGACGATGGATAGAGCAAAAATTGAAAATCAAGACGAGATTGTTGATGCATTGAATAAGGCTGTGATGGCTTAAGCGGAATGTATAGGTATAAAAACGAAGGGGCTGTCCCAAAAATCTATAAACTGTCATTGTCCCATAGGGATGCCTTCGGTACGAACGCAGTGTGGCAATCCTTAAGGTTTTATAAGAGAGGAGATTGCCACGTCATCAGCCGGACGGCTGATTCCTCGTCCCGTAGGGACTCCTAAAGAGCAATGACTATAAAAGTTACTTTTGGAACAACCCCGTTTTCTTTTTCAATATCTAAAATATCCTCAATCCAGTTGTAAAATGAGGATTCACCCAGAGCGGGTTGTCGGTGTCCCCATCCATAATGTAATGCAGCCTCACACCGACGTCGATAAACATCTGACCCATGAAGGACTTGAAGAGGAACATCATTCCCGGCGCAACGTGCATACCGCCCGTCAGCGACGGACTGCGTTCATCCGATATTACTCCGATATCCGGCTGCCCCTCCGTGTAAATCTCATACCGCCCTTCTATTGTATCAAACCAGAAAATATCAGCGCCAACGCCGAAGTAGAGGAAATTCTTCGGACTCGCTGAATAGAGCTTGCGCAGTTCAATCGAACCGTGCAGCACCTTTCCTTCGACTTCCCAGACGTCAAAAGCCTCGGTTATACCGAGATTATCATAATACTCATCTTCCCTTACCTGCACAGAGGAATACCAGCCGTGTACTGCAATCTGGGTGTGAGGCTTCAACCAGTAATGAGCGGAAAAACCCCATCCCATACTCGTCTCAAACCAATCCTTGTCATCTCCGCCGGGCGAGATGACGCTCAACGACCCGCCAGCGGTCAATCTCGGTTTCCAGCTATAGA
The DNA here is from genome assembly GCA_025774555.1 of candidate division LCP-89 bacterium. Classification (GTDB taxonomy): domain Bacteria; phylum Electryoneota; class B3-LCP; order B3-LCP; family B3-LCP; genus JALGVT01. The sequence continues at coordinate 31,698 of JALGVT010000030.1, read as the reverse complement.
GACTCTTTGCGTTTGTCTTAACTGCGTAAAGCATTATGACTGCTATAATAATCAGGGCTGCAATCTTTCTCATGATTTCTCCGATGTTAGCAATTCCCTGCCCAGGTGAATTATCTCCTCAAATCATCTACTCTTTTCTTGGATTTACCAGTCGTATCACTCCCTTCAATGATCTTGACGATCTCATCCAGATCGCCCGCGTCCTGAATCATAACAACGCCCTCTTTGTGCAGCTTTTCGTTGCCCATGACTCTTTCTGATATCGTACCGAAGTTCTGGACGAAGACCGGTCTACCGAGCTTCTGCGCCCTCGAAACGGTATCCAGCGTACTCGAGTGCAGGCGAGCTTCCATTACGATAACGACGCTTGCATGCGCCGCCACCAAGCGGTTGCGAGCCAGGGATGCTCTTGCTGTCCATTCGCCATCAGGGGGTTGTTCACTGATAACTACCGCACTGTCAAGCAGTTTTTCTCTGGAATGGATATCAATTACATCGAAAGGCTCGATATCGAGCATATCGACGCCGCATCCCGGGATAATGACCGTTCTGCCTCCACCTTCAATTGTACCGATATGAGCGTTAATATCAACACCGACTGCATAGCCAGAGACCACCGCTATACCTTTTTCAGCGAAGTATTTCGCATAATCTCTGGAACGCTTAGCGGAAACTTCGCTGCATTCACGGCTGCCGATGATGGCAACGGCTTTGTTATCGTCTGGCTGAAGCTTTCCCATCTGGTATATCACGGGTGGAGGATTTACTGCTTCCCGCAGCCGCGGCGGATATTCGGATTCCATCTTGGTGATGACCTTAACCCCCCTGCCGGCTAATTCTTTCAGTTTTTCCTCGGTCGCCTTCAGCGTCTGTCCAGCTCGGCAGATAGCTTCTGCTGAACGTGCGTCCAATCCGGGGATGTCAAGAACTTCGTCGAGCGGGGCTTCAAAGGCTCGCTTTATCGAACCGAATCGCTTCTGTAACTGGTCGAAGATCGCACCTCCGATACCTTCAATCGCAGCCAGATGCGCCCAATAAGCTGTCTCTTCCATGGTTTTATTCCTCTCTAACCCAGTATATTTCCTGCAGCTTCTTCCAGCTTTCGGGAGTTTTTAAACCGGGGATATGGTACAGGTAGTATTGCTTGAATAACGTTTCTATGCGGCGACCAGTTGTTGAATTAACGTTCATTCTGGGCGCAGCACTGTAATTACATTGCGCTAAAAAACGCAGTGTTCCCCAGAGTTCTCCAGAAACGTTTATCACAGATGGTTTATTCTCGGTATGTTTCCGGCAGAGAAATCCGCCGCTTTGCAAGTCAAAAGCAGCAATGTCGCTTTTAGATCCGCACTTGCTGCAATCCTCCAGCGCCATACCGAACCCGAGGTATTTGCAAAATTCCAACAGGCTCTTCCAGCGGATAGTCCACGGGCTGCTTTCTTGCTGGTCGATTGCTTCCAAAGCCGCTATCAAAGAGATGTAGAGTGCCTCGTTCTGGTCTTCGGAAGCTGTGCATCTTAAGACCGTTTCCGCCAGCGACAGTGCAGTGTATAATCGGGATAAATTCTCACGAAATCCCTGAAAGGAATCTATCAGGTCGAAGCTCTTAAAATTCTGTAGCTCCCTCGCCTGCTTGTGGTAGTACTGCAGATCGATACGATTCAACGTCTCCAACCCGCCGGGGAACTTTTTGTTTCCTTTCCTCCCCCCTTTCACAAGGATGGAAACGACGCCCTTATCCCGCGTGAATACCACCAGGATTTTAGAGGTTTCGCTGAAATTCCTGCTCTGAAGAACGATTCCTTCCGTCTGAAAAATAGGCATATCAAGTACAATAATTGTTATAGAATCATAAGCTCTAAGTTAAAAACAGCATGGCTAAACCGAGGTATAGAAGCAGCCCTATGATATCGTTCATGGTAGTAACAAAGGGTCCCATCGCCAGCGCTGGATCTATGCCCATCTTCTTCATTATGATTGGGACGGATGCTCCCAGCAGAGAAGCGATGCAGATATTCAGCAATAAAATAATTCCGATTAAGAACCCCAACTGCACCTCGGAAAGCCAGAAAGAGACAATCAGAGCTAAAATGATACCGAGCACCGCTCCATTCAGAAGGGCAACACGAATTTCGCGGTAAATGCGCGGGATCAGATCTCTAATTTCAATTTCACCTGTTGCCAGACCTCTAACGACGATGGACGATGATTGAATCGCAGTGCTTCCTCCCATCGCCATTATCACCGGCACGAAGAATGCCAGTGCTATAATTTGAACGAGTGTCGCTTCGAAATAGTTCATAATCGTGGCGGCTACAAGCCCCCCGGCTAACCCTGTCAATAACCAGGGAAAACGTTCGCGGAACACCTTAAAAGTGGATCTTTCGCCCGGTTCCTCGTCTCTCGTACCTGCGATAATAGAGATATCTTCTTCCGCTTCTTCTGCCAGCACGTCGACGATATCGTCAATAGTAATCCTGCCGACGAGCCTGTTGTAATCATCCACAACCGGCAGAGATACGAGGTCGTACTTGCGGACGATAACCGCGACCTCTTCCTGATCCATGGACGTCGGAACCGATACGATATCTCCCTCCATCAGTTCGCTAACGGGCGTGTCGGGCGGCGCCAAGATAAACTGACGCAGATTCAAAACGCCGCGCAGGATACCATCTTCCGAGATGATATAGACGTTATAGATGTCTTCAACGCCCTCATTCTCCACCAGATCGCGTAGTTCATTGACCGCCTGCCTGACATTATCCGTCTCTTTGACTGCGGCGACTTCGAGAGCCATGATTCCGCCAGCAGTTTCCTCATCATAATCGAGCAGGCGGTGCATGTCGCGGCGCGATTCATCATCCAGCGTCTCTAAGACTTTCTGAGCTTTATCGTCGTCAAGCGTGCCGATAACATCGGCGGCATCATCGGATTCGAGTTCATCCACAAGGCGTCCGATCTCGCCTTCGGACAGTTGATCGAGCAGTTCCTCCTGCGCAGGCTCTTCAAGTTCAACCAGCACTTCGGAAGATACTTCATCCGTCAACAGATCCCAGATGAAATTCTGCTCTAACCGACCCAGACGCGGGAAGAGCGCGGCGATGTCAGACGGATGCAAGCGTCCGAGAACGGCTTGCAGTTCATCTACGCCGCCTTCTTCGACCAGGGATTCGATATGCCGTTGAAGCTCTGTCAGATTATCATCGGTCATAGATGTTTTGGTGAAAAGATGCGTTGGATAACAGATTTAAGAGCGCTACCAGTATACAGGTATTTATTGTTTTTCGGTTTTCAGTTTCAGGTTTTAAGTTTTTAGTTTATTAAATAGTTCGATAAACTTCTCTAATGAAAGTTCTTCCGGTCGCTTCGTCAAATCGAATTCTATATCTTTCCAGTCTGGCTGGATCCAATGCAAGCCACCGATAGTGTTCTTAATCATTTTTCTCCTCTGCAGGAAAACATGGCGCACCAAATCTTTGAAGTACCCCAAGTCCGCAATATCGTGCTTGTGCTGGGAGAAAAAATCCAACCTGATTACTGCCGAAGTTATCTTTGGAGACGGGATGAAGGATTCGGGCGGCACAGTGAAGAGCAACTCAGCATCTGCAACCAACGACCGCTGAACTGTAATTCCACCGTATATTCTCCCTCCCGGTCTCGCACAAATCCGCGCGGCAACTTCCTTTTGCAGCATCAGGGTTGCCGACTTTAAGGCATTATTCCCTCTTCGCTGCAACTCACCGGATAGATCGAAGAGCCGTATCAGAATCGGCGCTGACAGGTTATAGGGGATATTACCAACCAACTTCACTGGCGAGTCTGCGCTATCGATATAACTTAAAAGATCAAATTTCAAGAAATCATCAAAGACGAGATCAAGACCGGGATGTCCACCAAATGTCATCTCCAGTGATCTCTTAAGACGCGCATCCAGTTCAATTGCGGTAACTTTATGGCTTTGCTTTAGTAGAAACCGCAGCATTACACCTCTGCCGGGTCCGATTTCAAGAGAACGATCTTCCCATCGCAAGTTCATCGCCTGAACAATATTTGAGGCTGTCTCTTCGTCAGCGAGGAAGTGCTGCCCCAACTCCTTCATAGGTCTGGGACCGACGACGCGCTGCTTAGGCACGGTGCGCTCGATTCATTCTTAAATGATTCATATTTAATAAAAAAGGGAACCTGTTTCGAGGCCCCCAATTGACACAATAGGGACGTCGGTAATCAGAGCTCAAGTACAACTCTGTAATTATCCTCGCCCCAAGGCATTATAATCACTCGGTAGATCGAATAGCCATTGGCGGCTACTTCATTCAGGAAGCCAAGAACGAACTGTTGTGAACCGGTGAAAATCAGCCCTTTATTCTGCAACTTATGTTTCTTGCCAAGAACAATTAATTCTTCTTTAACAGGGGGTTTGGATACCGGCGTCCGTCCCTGAGTGAACAGAGTGCCGCTGACAGTACCCCTGGAGTGGCTATTTAAGGGCGGCACAACAGAGGTTTTAACGTCCTTGATATTGGGAAGACTCTTCACCTTTCCAATCAGTATCTCTATCCGATTCTGATTACTGGAAGTAAACTGTCCTATGAAGAGATTCTCTGTGAACGATATTAGATCAAACTGGTCGCCGCTCGAAAACAGGGCGAGAGTACTATTCAGCAATTCTAATCGGCTGGACATATCCGTCCAGCCTGCGGTCATTTGTTTTTTATACTGAGGTGGAGCAGGTGATGTTGATTCGGTTGCTCTTCCCGATTCATCTCTCGGTGTGATGTCTCCCGTATACGAACTGGTGTCGATCCGCGCTGGCGCAGTATCATGAACCTGCGCAACAGGCTCAGTAACCAACTCAGGTTTCTTCTCAGTGGTCATTTTCCAGTAGATGAAAACGGCGAAAATAATGACACCGATAACGGCGATTATGGTGAAGAACTTCGATTGACCTGACCGTCTGTAATCGCGCTTGAGTCGTGGTTTGGCTGCTTCATCCTGATCGGCTTCAGATGTGGATTTTATTGCTTCTCCACCGATTATGTTCACGATCTGCCAGGGTTCACCCTCAAAATATAGTCCATTCAGAGTGAAGCCGGATCCCTGGATAACCTGTATGATCGGATCTAACAACTTGTTACGCAATGCGGATATTACAATTCCGCCTTCATCGTCACATCCATAGCTGAACCGATACTGATCTTCTGAATCGATCAGCGCCTTGGTGATTTCCCAGCGGATATGATCAGTCAAATCCTCATCTGACAGGCCAGGGTCGGGAATTCTGTGCGTTACTCCCCATGCTTCGGGGATTATCAGATCAACCTGCGAATCCTTTAGTTCGGATGTGTCATGCAGTTGAGCGAGAACCGCGAGCAATCTGTGACGGTCCTCATCCAAAGTCAATGCGATCGGTCCTAAATCGAAGTCGAGTTCAACACTTCCGATGAGGTTTTCTGGGGATGCTTCATCGGCAGATTCCGATTGGTAAAGAGCAACTTCTTTTGACTGCCATTTTAAGATATTAGGCATGATAATACCCCGGCTGGTAATGTTAGCGCAGCCTTTCGGGCTGAATTATTTCTTTTCGCTCCAGGATAGATCGCCATTTTCGACGCTGCCGTGGTTTTTAGGAGCGCTGACCCCAAATATATTCAAAAACAAAGATTTATCCTCTTCCTTGTAGAGTGAATCTATGGGACATTGAATGGTAACTCCGATCGTGTCCACTTTTGCTATATGGTAATGCTCCTGATAGCTTACTCTGGGCGCAAGTTCCTTGAAGACGTCTATGTTCATCAGCACCTGGCTGAGTGAATCGACGTGTGAAACTAAAACAGCTCGCTTAATACGAAGAGAATCCGCCCAATTCACCATCGAATCCGCTAAGACGTTGATGGTATGGTCACCGTTCACCTGGAATATTTCCTGGTTTTTAATCTTCCCAATCCTGAGCAAAAACTTCTCGACTAAGAGTGAGTCCTTCTTTTCGATCAATGAAGAATCATCCTTGACCATAATGAGCACTTCTGCCAGCGCTTCAGTCTTCAATCTGTGGTTAAAGAGATCGATCATCAGCGTATCTTGCAGAATACTGACCTCAGCCGAATCTTTGTTCACCAGAAAATCCACTGTTCCTTCGAGTTTTGAGCGAACGTTGACGTGCAGTTTATAGGGCTGTCCAGAAGTCGGACACAAACCGAGGTTCTCCACTGGAATCGAAATTAAAGCTTCAGTCGATTTCATCAGGATTGGATCGGGTGAAATCCAATCATAATTGATCTGGTTTTCGGAATATACCAGTATGGCATGGTCGGTGACATTCTTCTCTCGATAAAAGATAGTTATGGGGCTTTCGGAAGTCAATGTCAAAGTGGATACCGGAATCTTCTCGAACTGCGGATACGGCACTACGGTTAAGTGAACCGAATCCGGGATAATCGAATCTCCAACGGTGCTCATGTGCCTGATGGTCTCGAACTTAAAGTGTGACAGGCGAAAATCGTCAGTGAAATCAACCAGCATGGAGTCTTTTCCGCTTTCCGGGTCTCTGGTCAGGCTTTCAATTTCATAGCGCGGGGGTCTGACTTCAACGGAATCGTAACGGATGAATTCCAGGTATGTTTCCAGGTCGCCAACATATCCCAGATTTTTCATCCCGTATTCACGAATTACGTATGAAAGATTCTCCATCCTCAGTCGGCATTCATCGCGTTCATCGTTTTGTGCCTCCCATTCAGCCTGAGGCGTGAGGATACTGACAAGAAGCAATCCTAATAAAACGACCACCAACAGTTTTAGAATAATGGATCCTTTGGGGTGGAGTGGTTTTGGCTGTGCCATGTTACCTCCAGGCATATAGTTCTTCTGCCAGAACAGAAGAATATTTCGTTATACTGGCTGCTTTTATATATGATTTCGTGTATTGTTCGATCAGAATTATTGATTTCTTCCGGTTCAATCTTTCAGAGGCTGGCATTCAACCATTTTCCGAATAGCGTTCAATCGTTTCGGTCCTATGCCTTTCACCTCTAATAGATCATCTATTTTCTCAAATCCGCCCCGTCTGCTTCTCTCTTCGATAATCCTCGCCGCGATAACGGGTCCAATTCCCGGCAGTTTTTCAAATTGCACTTGCCCCGCACAGTTGATGTCTATTATCCGTCCTGGGCTGCTTTCGGCGCTGTTCTCCGGGTTGTGCCAATCGCAGGCATCACGTATCGCAGCAATTGCCAGCGAATCTTGATGACTTAAAGGAATAGTTTCAGAGACCGCCTGATTCCGGTATAGCAGATAACCGTATCCGATGAGAAGGGCGGTGCAGACAAACAGAATTGCTCGTTTCTCACCAGGTGTAAACCCCCATTGGCGACCGATCCTGCTCATGTGCGAAAAGCGCCTTTTACTTTTTTGAAGAAAGATTTATCATCTGCTCCAGGTTTTATCCCTTCGCAGGTTGCAAGTTCTTTAAAAATACGCCGCTCATCAGGTGACAATTTTGTCGGTGTAAAGAGATTGATGATGACCAGTTGATCGCCTGAACTGGAGCTGTTAAGATGCTTGACGCCCTTACCGCGCAGGCGCAGGATTTTCCCCGATTGCACACCTGCTGGAATGTTGATCTTCACCCTCCCGTTGATCGTTGGAATTTCTATTTCCTCACCCAGCGCAGCCTGAGGAAATGTGACGATCAAACGATAGACGATATCATCGCCGTGACGCTCGAAAATCTGATGCGGCTTCTCCTTAATGACGACGATCACATCCCCAGATGGACCGCCTCTTAGACCAGCGTTGCCCTGTCCTCGCAGTGTTAAATAGTTGCCGGATTGCACACCTGCCGGTATGTCAACAGATAGCGTTGCCTCGCCCTTGATCCTGCCCTCACCGTGGCAGCTCGGGCACTTACGCGTTATTATCTGTCCTGTCCCGCCGCAATTAGGACAGATTGAGGACTGAACGACCTGCCCCAAGAAGGAACGTGTAACCCGGCGCACCTCTCCCCTGCCTTGACATGTAGGGCAGGTGGTGGGATTCGAGCCTTTTTCAGCCCCTGACCCATTGCACAGTTCACACGTTTTGAGTTTGGATATTTTTATCTTCTTGGTGACGCCTTCAGCTATCTCCTCCAGATTCAGTTTCAAAGTGATCTGCAGATCACTGCCGCGCTGAATCCTCTCACTGTGTGAGGCTCTGGCACCGCCAAAGAAATCGGAGAAACCAAAGCCGCCTTCCATAAAAACGCGCAGGGCGTCTGAGATGTCGAAGTCGAAACCGCCGGAGTACCCGCCTCCATTCATGGCGGCATGTCCAAATCTGTCGTATCTGGCGCGTTTTTCAGGATCGGAGAGAACCGCATACGCTTCTCCGATCTCTTTAAACTTAGCCTCAGCGGATGAATCGCCTTTATTTTTATCCGGGTGGTATTTAATTGCCAGCTTGCGATACGCCTTCTTTATTTCCTCGGCGCTCGCCTGTTTCTCGACACCCAGAATTTCGTAATAATCTTTCTTAGCCACTATTATCTATGTCTCAAGCGGAGACGACGACCTGGCTGTGTCGAATAACTTTCTTTCCCAGCCGGTAGCCGCGTTGATGTTCTTGTATTACTATATCGGGTTCTTTGCCCTCTTCTTCCTGCTGCAAAATCGCTTCATGGAGCTGTGGATCGAATGGTTTGCCTACCGATTCAATCAGCGTTACGCCCCGCGCAGATAAAGCGTTCCAAAGTTTCTCCCTGATGAGTTTGACTCCCTGCGTCAGGCTCTCAGGATCGGCTGAACCGTTAATTTCGACCCGGTCGAAATCATCCAGGATTGGAAGTAAGCTGGTTATCAAAGATTCTTCAGCGCTCAGTATAAGGTCTCGGAATTCCTGCTGTTTGCGTTTCCTGAAATTCTCGAATTCCGCCGATTTGCGAAGATACAGATTTTTATATTCGTCGAGTTCTAATCGAAGCTTGATTAGCTCGTCTGGCGCTTCTGTCGCTGCATCCACGTCAGTTGAATCTTCACGAGGCTGGACTTCTATCTCTTCTTCAGGAAGGTCTTCATTTTCTCCTGGGTCATGATTGTCCAGCGCTTCGGTGTTTTTTTTCTCTGGCATTCCTTCTATCCCTGGGAAAGAATCAATCCTCGATTCTATTCCTTTATGGCTTTATCAATCTTACTCGCCGCATATTCGATGACGGAGACCGCCTTAGGATAATTCAGTCTGGTCGGTCCGATCAATCCTATGGCGCCGCTTAAGTTGCGAAACTTATATGGCGCAGTGATGATGGAAAGAGACGAAAGCGACTTTGCCGCATTTTCCCTGCCGATCTTCACTTGAACGCCATCCGTCTGTCTCGCAAATAGATGCATAAACAGGGATTTATCCTCCAGCACGGTTAAAATCTTCCGTAACTCTTCCACGTTGTAAAACTCTGGCTGAAGAGTCAGTTCACGAACTCCACCCACAAGATATTCATCCTGATCGTTAAAATCAAAGATACGGTCAGCTTGGTCTAATAACGTCTTCGCAATGGTGGACTTCTCGATATCAGCGCCTTTCATCCTGTTATGGATGGTGCTCTTTATCTCTGACAGCTTTAAGCCTGAAAGCCTCTGGTTAAGAAATGCTGTGAGCCATTCGAGATCTTCCCTGTTGACTTCCGACTGCACCTCTAAGAACAAGCTGCGGACAAATCCGGACTGGATCGTAACGACTATCAGAACTTTGCCACCTCCGATGCCGATTAAGTCGAGACGATGCAGAACACCCTCGCGCAGTGGAGGCGACATTACAACGCAGAGCAGATTTGAGATTTCTGCCAGAATCTGGGCGGTCTGCTCCAGAACGTTCTTTATATCGGTCGTTACCAGCTTGCCGATCTGACTGTCAAGAAGGTCTTTCTCCCGCGACGTCAGGTTGCTGTATTTCATCAGGCTGTCCACGAACAGCCGGTAACCCATTTCGGTAGGTATCCGACCGGCTGAAGTGTGCGGCTGATAGAGAAGACCGAGTTCCTCAAGGTCCGCCATGACATTGCGGATTGTCGCAGCCGAAAAACGCCCTTCGAGCCTCTTAGAAAGGGTTCTCGACCCAATAGGCATCGCGTTCAGAATGTACTGAGCGATGACCTCGCGCAGAACCAGCTTTTCTCTTGCTGTCAGTTCCCGACTCAGCATGAGCCAACTATGCGGTTTAACTATGTTACAATCAAAACCTTATTAGCTTTCAAATCAGGATCATCGCTGATTTGCATTCTACTCTAAAACATAAAGATAACGAATAAGTACCGAATTGTCAAGCGAAATTGTCTGCTTTGCCAGAATTGACAAGCAGACCATATCGTAGTCCACGTTCTGATGTGTGGTAATGATCTCGCTTTAACCGATCTAAAAGTGAGGCTATCAGGATTGTTCCCGGCAGGATGATCTCGGCGCGGCGCAGTCCGATACCGGGGATTTCTCTCCTTTCTTCGACAGTCATGTTGATGAAATCGGCGATGAACTGCTCAATCCGAGTTAGAGCCATCAGATGGTTTGCAATTATTTCTGGTTGATAAGTCGATAATTTCAGATCAGCGGCGGCAAGCGATGAAGCTGTTCCTCCGCAGATTACCAGATGGTACTCATCATCCGCCAGCGATAGCGGCAGGATTTTGACAGCTCTAAATGCTGCTTTCCGAATATGCTCAATCTCTTCGCTGTCAGGAGGATCGTGATGGATGAACTCCTTATCTAAGGATACCGCACCTATGGGCAGAGAGGTTGAGAACTTAATGTTTCCATTCTCAGCTATTACTATTTCAGACGATCCTCCTCCTATATCCGCTGCAATAATCTTCCCCATAGGATCATTCAAGCCAGAGATAATTCCCTTGAAGGTCAATGCCGCTTCTTCTTCCCCGGTGATGATCGCAATGGCAAGACCATGCTCCTCTTTTGCCCTGTCGATCAAATCCTCAGCGTTCCGCGCTCTGCGTAAAGCTTCTGTGGCAACGATCCTGATCTCAGCAGCTCCGTTATCAACGGAAATCTTCTTGAAATCATTTATAATATTCAGATTTAACTCAACGGTATGATCGTTCAGCAATCCTTCAGGACTTAATCCTCGTCCGAGGTCATTGGTGCGGACGTCGTGATGAATCGGATATATTTTTCCCCTATCGTCAATCTTTGCCAGCAGAAAGAGCGTGGAATTGGTGCCGATATCCATTGAAGCTAAGATTCGCATACGTATTTCATCTGACGGTTAGCTGCATAAGAGGACTCGCTTCACGGTCTGCCGCCGCGCTGAAAAAGCCATTTCAGGAGCACTCTGCCGACCGTGCCCAGTGATTCAGCAGAGCAGTTTTCAGGAAAGTCGTTCACGGTATGCCAATACTCGTACTCGAAGTCAATCAGGTCAACCGCCTGAATTCCCTCATAAATAAGCGGGACGTGATCGTCATATACAGGCAGTCCGGGAGAAGGATCGAAGGCGCTTTCTCCCATCTCTGCGGCAACCAGGTAAATTTCGTTGAGAAGATCAGGACAGGACATCCGGGAATAGAGTTCCTGCGGGATGTGCAGATCAGCATCGCCGATCATATCCAACAGCACTGCGGCTTCGGGCAGCGGAAAACTGAGGTTCTTCGCGTACCATCCTGATCCCTGACAGTATTCCTCCAGTCTCCCCGCACGCCCCATATCCTCGCCGTCGAAGAAGACTATATCGACGCCGATGCCGGGATCGGCAAGCGACAAACAACGGCTGATTTCCAATAAGACCGCCACTCCCGAAGCGCCGTCATTCGCTCCCATCACCGGCGTCAGCCGATTAGCAGGATTCGGATCCTGATCCGCCCAGGGGCGGCTGTCCCAGTGCGCGCACAGAAGAATCCGGCGGGAACGTTCCGCCCGGAAACTGCCGATTATATTGGTCAAATTATAGGTCTGCTTTGATACGGGATTCATACCGAGGAAGGGCTGTTTTTGAACGTTATCAGCGTATTTACCCAGTTCGCTCACCAGATAATCAAGGCATTGCCGGTGCGCTGAACTTCCGGGCACGCGTGGTCCCATATCACATTGGGCTTCAAGGTATTCCCATGCCCGGGATTCATTGAACAGGGGGGGTTGCGCATAGGCGTTCTTTCCTGTGCAACAGAAAATGACGATACAGAGCGCCGTCAGCCATCCGGCGTATAAGCAACGATGACGTCTCATAAATCTTAGCCGCGTATTGTTATATTGACCCGGATACCGAATTCCTGGTAATTTGAATCCTGGGATTTGCTCTTATTGGCGCCGTATTCAAAGTGCATTCCACCGGAGACAGTCGTAGAGAAAGAATATTCGAGGCTCGGTTTTATCGACCAGGTATTTGTGAAGTTGGTTTCAATGAAATCGCCTTCAGCATCCTCCTCTGTCTGGCTCTTGGAATAGTTGTAGGATAGCGCGAAGGTGGTGCTGTTTTTAAAGCGCTTATTCTTGAAGGGCCAGATCGGTATGGGAATCTTAAATCCCGTCTTCATGGTGTAACTGGCTGAAACCTGCGCGCTTTTCTGCACGGTGTGCGTGACGTTGGGAAGCGGGAATAAAGCAACGGTTCCGCTTTCGGTCCAGTTATAGCGTATACTCGTGGAAACTCCCCCGTTCCAGGATATATTCAATCCGACCAGCGGGCTGAAATTACGTGTCAAATCGTGCTGTTTAATATTGCTCTTCGTTTCCGACCAGCTCGATGATTTTGACCCTGTGTAGGAATTATCCAGCGAAACAGTTTTGGCAATATTCTCAAAGAATGGGATTTTTTCCAAACCGGACAGGGTAACCGTCCAATCCGGAATAGGCAACTCGGTGACTTTGATGGAATCGCCGCCCGCCTTGAAGAAATACATCTGGGATTTCGAGGTCGAACCACTCACGCTGCTGCCCTGATCATTTTGGCTCCAACCGTAGTTATAACTGAGAGAAACCTTGAAATCGCGGGAGAAATCCAATCCGGATTTAAATCTATAGTCATCGCTGCGCGTGCGCGTTGAATAGCCGGTATAAGAAGCCTCATCAGCTATCTTGGAATAATCCTTTGAATCCAAACCGAGCTGGTATCCCACCCCAGCCTGCCCATCAACCAATGGATCAGACCAGTTGTTCTGCTGAGTGTAATCTATTTTCAGATCCCGCAGCCTGCTCACCGTGTAACGTAATACGTACCAGGCGTCCTGTAAAGCGCTTTGACCAGTGGGTTTAGCAATAGTGGGCAGTACGCGCAGGCTGTCATCGGGCTCGCCCTCCTCGCCCTGTTCGGGCGTACCTTCGGGATCGCCGGCATCTGGTTCGCCCTCTTCGCCGGTTGGCTCAGATCCCTTATCGTCACCAGTTTCACCCTGCGTTTCGGGACTCTCGGGCTGCGTCTGGGCTTCCCCACTCGCAGCCTGTTCCCGCGTCGGTTTTGTGAATATCTGCGTAAGTTTCAGTGTCCCTGAACCGGTGATGGTGCTGCCATTGGAGATGTTCTGCGCGTGTTGAGTGTATCCCTGACCCCAATTCCAATGATAAGCCGTATTATAGCGCACGTCAGTATCCAGCCATGAGGTGATGGTTGGATTATAAGACGCTGTAATAGTCTGACTGACGTCCATATCCTCATCCCAACCCAGATCGCCGGAAATAATATCGTCGATACCCTTGGGGTATTCAGGATCCATTAACAGATCTGATTTATGTACGCGTGTCACATCGAAACTCATGTTTTCGAAGGGTCGCAAAGCGCTGGATGCCGTTTTTGTCAAGAAGAAGGTCTGCGATGCTGTTTGATTACCTGCACGGTACCTGGTATCATTGATCTGCTCAGTCCCTGAAATGGATAAATTGATCTTGGTTATCAGCGGATAGAACCTGAGACCGGCGTATTTCTTCAATACCGGCACACCCTTCAACCAGGAGAGTACTCCGATTGACGGTCTTCCAAAGTTCAGATTATAGGCAACGTCCGCAGAATGCGATTCACTTTCAGACATCAGCGTTGTGGGGTCCGTCCTCTCAGTGTGCGAATAGTCATATCCCCCAGACAAATTGTCGATAGTGTATTTCAAATAAGGACTGGCAGACGGCGTATTCTTTGAAATATCAAATCCACCTCCGAAAGTCTGTGTATAAGTCTTGACTGTATCGACCTGCTGCTGGTTATTATTATCGACCAGAATGTCGCTGTTTGAGAAATAATAAGGCACATCCTCAGACTGCGAAAAGTTGCCGCTGATGGGTATTGATAGACCCCACTTAGGATTCACGAACTTATCGAGCCTGAAAGAACCCGTCGCCGCTCCCGATATGGAGTTTCTCCTCGATCCGCTACGCGTATTGACGTTGTGGAAGTCTCCATCTGAAACTTCCATGTTAACGTGGAGAGTCGCCAGGTCTGCGAGCGTCAGGTCAGCAGAGGCGCGCGCCTTTCTGCCGATATCCTTCTTGACGTCGCTGACACGCAGCTCATCCAGCCACACTTCGATATTCTGCTCTTCAGTAATGTCAAATCCGATTGGAATTATGCCGACCGTGAATTGCTTTATTTGAGATAACGATGGATTTCCCACTACGCTTAAAGTATCGCCGTTGCTGACCATTATTGTATCCGCAATATCCGGTCGTTTCAACTGCGGCAGTTGTTCGAGATTTATCTCCATTTCGTTTCGGCTGTCCCACTCAGGATATACCCTCTGCTTGTATTCATAATAATTGCGGGTGGTATCAGAGCCGAAGCGGAAAAACATCCACACCTGTTCGTTATCGTTATTGAATGCAGCTTCACTGCTGTCGCTGTTGGTGCCGCCGCCGTGAACGAACATCTTCAATTTCCGATATTCGAGGAAATCCATGTTTTCATACAGCCGCCTGACAACGATTCCTTCACTGCTGTCCGCAATCTGGTTCGCCTTTAAAACCAGCGACTGCTCCTGACTGATTATATCCGTCACCGGATCTCGCTCTCCGGCGACGCCCTTCGGAGCTTTATAATTCGGATCGTCATAGGTACTAATCACCGCTACCGATACAGGTTCGTAGCCGGTTTGCGTCAAGGGATCCAGCATGGGCACCGCTTCCCATACGTTGCTGACAATCTCCAGAGTTGCGATTGATATTTCTATGGTATCCTGTTCAGCGAAACCATCGAACCAGAGCCGCACGTACTGAATCTGTGAAAGATCGGGCGTCCCCAGCGCTTCAGCAGATTCAATCGGAAGGCGGTACATTTTCCATCCATCCTCATTGGGCGCGGTCACGAGATGCTGCGGGGTTGGATTCCATTGACCGCCGGGACCCATTTCGTAATTGGCTCCCGGTACAGTTTCAGAAAGGTCGATCGTGTACCGGAAGAGGTTCGCCTGCGTGTCTAAGAAATTGTCGTTATCCAAATCTTCCGTATCAGGATAACGTCCGCCCTCATCATTCCAGTTACCTTCCGTACCATTGATTTTCCAGACATTGTAGGGTTGCGAGGGGTCATAAGACCAGTCGTCCATGGAAGGAGGTTCATCATCATTTTGCACACCGTCGCTATTGATATCCCAGTAATCGTTCGGATCAGAGGCACTTACGCCGTCGATGCCGGTATCTTCATCCTGGTCACAGAACCCGTCACCCTGTGTCTGACCTTCAAAGGGAACGTCCTCGGTATCGAGCTTCCCATTGGGAATCAAATCTTCACTGATTTGCCCCAGATCGAGGTGGAGTTTACCCGGTGTGTTGTAGCGTCGGGTGCCTTTCTCTTTAACGCGGAGCATGATTTCGATGTACTTGGCTTTATCCTGATTGTGATAGCCGGCGGAAAGCGCCCGCATCACACCTCCCCAGGATGATTTCAGTTCCTCTTCCTTAGTTGGAGGATAAGTAGTATCCGGCTCTATCGGGCTGAAATAGCAGGTCAATACATGCGCTCGCTGAGCCACGCTGGAATTGGTGGGACGATTGGGCCAAATCTCCTTGATGGATACCTGATCGTAGGGATTGAACCAGACGAACGTGCCGCGGCTCCTGCCTGCGGATGTAAATCCAGGGTAGGATGAATGCCGCCACTGTCGGCGCATGATCCCCATCGGACTGGTTTTCTTAATCGACTCGAAATCATCGACATAGGCAACTCCGTTGGGATCGCCAGTTGCCTCGTTGTTCAGCGAGTTGGGATTGGGATGCACCTGAGCGTATTCCATTTCGAATTTGAATTGTGAGGGAGCGTCCGTTTCAACGAGCGGGATGAAATCCACCGCTTTGGTCAGAAATTCTGGCTTAAAAATCAGTCGCGAATTGACGTCCCAGAGGAAATTACGCAGCGGTTCGTTGCCAATGCGTACTCTGTCCTGAAGCGGTTTCTCATTTAAATACAGCGCCGTTAAACCGATGAAGGATTGATCCCATAGCTGGTATTCGCCTCTAATACCCAAGAGCGTCTTCTTATCCAGTTGGAACAGTTCCCCTGACTCATATACGATTTCGAGGTTGGCGGAAGGAGACAGCGCTGACTGGTTTAAAATAGTCAAAGTCCCAGAATAATAATCTATGGTATAATCGCTTCCTTTTCTGAGTTTCTTGCCGCTTAGATAAATCTCCTCTGAATTCTCAAGAACGTTGAAACCGAGGCTGTACGTCGCCATGACGCTCTTTAATTTCGCCTTGATGCTGAAATTGGTGGTGATAACGTTCGCGGAGTCATAAATTGAGGGGAACTTCAGGGTATCCGGAAATTCATTCTCATGATCCAATAACGACCAGGGGATATTCTCGAGGGGGATATCATGAACCAAGTATCCTTCGGGATCAAACGGCTGCAGATCAGGAAATATCAGTTCGCCATAACTGTAGTTAATCAACGCCGGGTTATCGTCGATAATGCCGTCCTGCTGATTGGCGCCGGTCGAATTCTTGATGTCCAGACCAAACAGAGTCAGGAGACTCTGCTGCTCACCGCCAACTTCGATACTCTCCATCACCGTCGTGCCGGACGGATTATAGGTGATTTTAAGCGAGAAGCCCTCTCTTTCGATGCTTCCCCCGCCCAGGAAGTAGACATTGCGCCATGCCATCGACCAGCTCTGATCCGTGGGAAGTGGATTCATAGGACGTATCAGTTTAAGGACTACCGTATCACCCTTGGTGGGATTCAGGTCGCCGAAAATCGTTCCGTCATTGGTTGCATATGCGACAGCCAATACGTCGTCGTTCGAGGTGACCGGTGCATTCAAACGGATATATCCCATCTGCGGATCCATGGAATACTGCGATTGATCCAGCAGGATAAAGTTGCTCGGCTGGAACTCGATGTCGCTGCTCTGTGACAGAGTATCCAGCCCTAAATTCTCGATCTCTTCCCGTGTATAAAAAACCTCCGGATCAGTCCTGTCCCGGATGGAATCATAGACCGCGTAAGCGTAGAACTGATCTTCGTCATAGCTGCTGGTGTTGCGTTTATAGACGTAGAACTGATTCATATCTATAACTTTGTTGTTCCCCGGGATATGAACCATCGCGTCGGTGAACTCCTTGTACTGTTCACGATACTGCTGTCCGAGGAAGAAATACCTCCCAACTGAGGGCATGTGGACCGGAATATCAACTTCCGTTTCCTGAGCGCCGCCCTTGATCGATATCTTATTCTTATCGCCCTTCTCCAAACTGGCGATAGTGGTCAGCGAAAAAGCTCCGAACTGCATTACCGATTTCAGTCCGAAGAGACCCTTGTTCTGACCGGAAAAAGTCGCCAGTTGCGTGCCGGTCAACTGCAAGCCGATATTACCGGCTTCGATCTTCTGGATGATCTCATCTTCGTAGCCCGTATAGGTCAGCTTGAGAGCGTTTTCAAACTCGAACATCCGCTCGCTGTCCTGATCCACTTCAACGGAAACCTTGTCGCCGATCTCGCCCTTTATCTTGAATCGCTGTGTTTGATCGATATGAAAACTGTAATCGGTTTCCTGTCCTGAAATCGTGGCGACCTGAGCCTGATCCTCACGTCTGAATCCACCTTCAATGTTGATATTACCGGAAATGCGCAGCCGCACTCGATCCCCGCCGAATATCTTGTTGAACGTCTTCGATTTGATCTTGAATGGAATCTCTATGGTAAGCATCTCGCCGCCGGCTTGTGATGTTTCCGGCTTAAGCGCTTCCATACTTGCCTCGATAAAGAGAGCAATCTTATCTTCTCTGAGCCGGTATTGCTGGTACTGTTCATAATCGAAAACGATAGGCTGGAACCAGTCTTCGCCGAGAAGAGTGTACCGAATAGAAACAAACTGCCACGCTGAATCCATCTCCGTCAACGATTTGAAATCCTGCGATTCAGATTTCAGCAGCCTTGCGGTTGTATCAGCAAGCATCGCCTTGGTGAAGGCAAACGGCTTATTCAAGCTGCGCAGATCGATGGCTCCGGTTATCTTCAGATCAAGATTCACCGAAAAAGAATCGGCGGGCATTGCAGAAGCGGATGAATAGAATACCAGAACAACAGCCAGTAAAGCAACGGCGCTTTTTGTAAAAAGGCACAGTTTGCCGGTAATTCCTTGAAAAAGAAACAGGATATCTCTGTTGAGCTTTCGATTCATCGAGGGTATAAACTAGCAGATGTGAAACTTTGCGCTTGTCTTGTTAGAATAAAATTGGTATATTGGGAACAAATTCCCTTTAAAGAGAGTCGAATCCTCGGGTGATTGAACTACCGAAACCCGAATTTTGATCCGGGAAAGCTGCATTTCTTATCATGGTGAACGTTATGTTTAATACAAAGGTAATTTCTGCTGCATTAATGTCTGCAGTTTTCGTTGTAAATCTCGCTTTCTGCGCCGAATCCACTAAGGCTCCGGAAGCCATGAAGATTTATAACAGCGAATCTACTCTGTCAGTCTCAGACTATGACACGCTGCTATTTCACGATGACGGAAATCCGCAGTATTACTTCCCTCTGCCGGACGAATGGGATGATCATTATTTCAACGTCCGCTTTTCTGCTCCGGATTCGTGCAAGCTGATCTCCGCTGAATTCTATTTTACCGATATATCCGGCGATAGCAGCGATCTGCCGGACATTAAGGTTTTGGTCTGGCCCAGCACCGGACTCTACCCGGAACCACCAGCATACGATGAAATACTGATAGAGGGGGCATCGATCAGCCTGTACCCCGATCCGACAATCGTTGATTTAGACCTCAACGACACTCTGAATTTCGGCGCCGGGATGCAATTCCACGTAGGCTGGGACATTGCTGACACCGCCGCCACCGATACCATACTTGCCATGATATCGGACGATGGCATCCCTGAAACGACCTTCAGCTCTGAATACTGGGGTGAGATGGGTATGTGGGGAACCATCAGCGCCAACTGGGGACTGGGCGTCAACTTCATGATCCGTGCGCAGGTGCTGATTTTCGAAGACACTACGTCTGTCTGGCTGGAGCCTGACCGAATCCCGTCAGATTTTAGTCTGGAGGGACCCTATCCTAATCCGTTTAATCCGGAAACCTCGCTGACGATCAATCTGCAGAAACCTCAGAACATCTCTCTTCGAGCGTATGACCTATCCGGTCGAATGATTGAAGAAATCGCAGGTGGTTTCTTCCCCGCAGGACGGCACATCGTCAGTTGGAAGCCCGCTTCAGCCGCCTCGGGCACTTACATCATCAAACTTAATGCTGGTGACCAAACGGTTACCGCCCGGGCAACGCTGATGAAATAGGTTGATAGCGATTCTCAGAATGACTATAATTCAAAGAAAAAGAGGCTGACCCTTTTGGGACAGCCTCTTTTTTACGGGGAGAAGCACCCATGCAGAGAAATATAAAGGGAGATCACGAGGATCGCCCAATGATATCGTAGGGGCGAGGTAACCTCGCCCCCCTTAATCCCCGCCAGAGGAGAGCAAAAGGGCTGTCCTAAAAGTATCTGACAGTGTCATTGCGAGGAACGAAGTGACGTGGCAATCTCCTATTTTACAAGTACTAAGAGATTACCACACTTCGTTCGTAATGACAGTTTATTGACTTTTGGGACAGCCCCAATAAACAGATCCCCCCTTACTCCCCCCTTGAAAAGAAAGGGGGGCTGGGGGGGATTATTTTTAGTTTAAGTTACTTCATCAGCACCATCTTGCGGACGGAAGTGAAATCTCCCGCCTGAAGTTTGTAGAAGTAGATGCCGGATGCCAATCCGCTGGCGTCAAAGACGGCATTGTAAGAATTGGCTTCCATCCGTTGATTGACAAGCTCGGCAACCTGTTTTCCCGTCACATCGAAGACGATGAGACTGACAAATCCGGCTTGCGGCACCTGATAGCGAATGGTGGTCATCGGGTTAAACGGGTTAGGTGTGTTTTGCGCCAGATCGTGCGTCAACGTTCTAACCTGAACGCTTCCCGAGGTTTCTGAACGCCCGTCATTGAAGATAGTCTCCAATTGATAGACGTATGTCCCGCCCGGGATTACGTCTGTATCAATACAGCTATAGTCTGTAGTCTCACAGCTGCTGCCGGTGGCGAGAATCGTTTCAGGATTGATCTGTATTGCGCTGTCATTCTCTTCTCTGAGAATGTTATACCCGTAGCAGTCGATTTCGCAGGCAGTAGTCCAGGACAAAACCACTGTTCCATTAGTAAAACTGCCGGTGAAGGAAGCCAACGTGATCGGCGTAGTGGATCCGCCACCTCCAGGGAAAACATCTACATAGCCGTCAAACCAGACGCCCCATTCCAGCCATGGTTCGTCATTGGACGGGGGCCAGTTGTCGTGAACCTGCACCAATTGAGAAGGTGAATCGTTGTAACCCACCAGTGTCATGGCGTGATTGCCATAAGTCGGATGATCGAAGACGCCGATAACGCCCGGTCTGCCTCCATCGACGGCATCCGTGCAGACGGTATAAGCCGGATTATTGTGGAGGATAGCATCGAAAGCGTAGTTGTTGTAATAGGTTGGATCGTTGCATACTGTTTCGATGCCGTCGCGAATTTCGGTCATGGTCACACCGCTGCCGGGAACCCAGCCCATAGCGGAACGCATTTCATCGCGTAAACCCCAGAAGTCTGTATCGATAAGTAGATCCCATGGACCTGTAGATAGGTAAGTGTGGTCATCCCAGTATCCGGTCGCTTGAGCGGATGAATGAGGACCGCAATCCGTATCTTCCTGATTGAAATTCGGAACGTCGGCAATGTAACCAATGTCATCCTGTGCGGGCACAGGAGCCATCGCAGCTTGTTCCCAATAGTAAGGCGAGGAGGGATTTCCAGGATGATCATACAGACTGCCAAAGACGTTGAAATCACTTGAATCGATGGTGAGATCACGTCTGGGATTGACGATTACACTGGACTGACTGGCGGCAACACGGTACCAGTTTTCCAGCGGGTAGAGGTAATACATTTCACAGATTTCAACGCTCTGTCCAAAGAGCAGTTCACCCATATCTTTCACGTCTTCGCGGAAGATCATGTGCGTGGGCAGCCCGTCACACATTTCAAGGATGGGACCGTACTGGTCGTCCACCGCTACGATGGCATGGGCATAGCTATCGGGCGCACGGGCAACCAACCAGCCTTCATCAATCTGACCCATCTGGCGCAGGTTATACCCTTCAAGGATAATACCTTCATCAATTTCAGTTACACCATTAATGCCGAAAGTGAAGCAATAGGCGGAAGAACCACCATCCGGCTTTAGCAGCACTTTACAGTCCAGAACGCACACGTCATCCCAAACGGATTCCGCTGCCCAACGAGCTGCAACCTGCGCCGTCCCCTGAGGAATCGGCGTGGCAAATGCATAGACTGTAATCAGCAGTAAAGTAAGAACCAGGGATAGAAGTTTCATAGGAACCCCTTTCGTTTTTACCTATTATATATGATTCAATTACTTACGATTTGCGGTAGCATGATTTCTACCCATAGTTAATATAGTTATAATTCTACCTTATGTCAAGTCCTTTTTCTCGGCTGCCCTCTTTTTATTGTTGACCTGGATCACATAAATACTAATGGGAAATATTTACCTACTATTTTATCGAAATCCACTCTACCCCGGTATTTATTCTTTTAATGCTTAGATCCTTCCCTAACAACTCCATCACCTCGAAGATACCGGGGCTGTGCGTTCTTCCAGTCAGAACCAGTCTTAGCGGATGGATCAGTTTTGCCCGCTTGATTTCCAGTTCTTCAGCAGTGTTGTCAACACACAGCTCGAGTTGCTCTGCTCCCCACTTATCAATATCTTGAAAATGCCTGGATAAGAGCTGCAAGTGTTCAGGAGTATCACTTTTCCAGTGCTTTTTAATCCCCTTTTCATCCCAATTTGTAGGATCGACGAAAAAATAAGACATTAGATCCGGCGCTTCGCGGAATGATTGAATTCGATCGCCAAACAGCTTAACCAGTCTTAAACCGAATGATTCATCGGGCGGCGCGGCATTATTTTGCCTGCAGTATTCAGCTAAATGCGGTTGAATATTCTGCCAGATTTTCAGGGCAGGCATGGCAAAGATATGCTTCGCGTTCATCCACTGGAGTTTTGTCTCATCGAAGACCGCTCCTTTCGGTGTGATACGCTTGAAGTTGAAAGCGTCGATCATCTCTTGCTGGGTTAGGATTTCACGGTCATCGCCGGGTGACCAGCCCAATAATGCCAGAAAATTGAGCATCGTTTCGGGTAGGATTCCGCTCTCGGTGTATTCTGTCACTGAAGCGGCGCCATGCCGTTTTGAAAGACGCTTCTTATCGGCTCCCAGAATCAGCGGCACATGCGCAAATTCAGGCACAGGTAATCCCAATGCCTGATATAGAAGTATCTGCTTCGGGGTGTTTGAGATATGATCGTCACCGCGAATGACATGGGTGATTCCCATATACGAATCATCGGCAACCACCGCCACCTGATAAACGGGCGTTCCGTTCTGACGAAGGATGATGAAATCATCCAGCTCGTCGTGTTGAACGACGATATCGCCGTGGACCATATCATTGAATTTCGTCCGTCCCGGTGGCAATTTAAAGCGCACGGCATATTGCTGCCCTTTCTTTAACCGCTCTGCTACCTCACTGTTTGTCAGGCTGCGGCAGGTTCCGGGATAGCGATAGAACTTACCGCGCTTTTCCTGTTCTCCCCGCTGGCGAGCAAGGTTTTCAGATTCGCAGAAACAGCGGTATGCTGAGCCGGAATCCAACAGCCGATTCACGATATCTCGATGCTGCTCAATCCGCGTGCTCTGGTATAGCGGCTCTTCATCCCAATCGAGTCCCAGTTGCTTTAATCCCGTAAAAATGACACGAACCGCGTCTTCGGTGGAACGTTTCCGGTCAGTGTCTTCGATACGCAGCAGAAATTTGCCATTGTTATGCCGCGCGTACAGCCAGTTGAATAGAGCGGTTCTCGCACCGCCGACATGAAGGTATCCGGTGGGGCTTGGAGCAAAACGAACCCTTACTTCAGACACCGGTTACTCCTCCCTGAGGCGGCAGATTCTGTGGCATGGTGGCTGGTGGGACGGATGGCGGATATAGTCCAGGGATTTCCGCCAGTTCCATTTTTAACCCGCCGACAAATCCTGCCATGACGTTGTAAATGCCGGCAGCGATAACGGTGATGATGGACCAGATAACCGACAGCAGAACAGCCATGAAAAAGGCAAATGTTATGGCAGCAAAAAAACCGATCTGTCCCATGTCCTCGAACATTGCGTTGTCCAGGAACGGTCCGAAAGTTGAGATGATTTTCATAATCAGCAGACTATACAGCAGCCCGATTAGAAATCCGACGATCATATACACCAGGAAACTGACCTTAAAAACGGTCAGGAGATCAAAACGCTTGATTTCGTAAGTCATCTTTTCCTCCGCCTGTTACAGTATAAATTATATTGCTTTATATCCGGGTAAGATTTGACAGTTAAATTAATTTGAAGTCCGGGTCTGATGAGATCCGGACTTGCAAGAAAATCATATTTATCAATAGAATTGAAGATGAAGAAACGTGCCGCTTATTTTTTTCTCCACCGGGTTCCATCCGCTGTATCCTGTATGATAATCCCTTCCGAAGCCAGTTGATCTCGAATCTCGTCCGATCTTGCAAAGTCCTTCTCGCGTCTTGCTCTGTTGCGCTCTTCGACCAGCTCATCGATGCGCGCTTCATCGAAGCTCTCTTCTTTATCGGGAGATATGACGTCCAGAACCCTATCCCAATCCTTCAGCTTCTCTTCAATCAAATCGGCATCCCTGCTGCTGATATCATTCGACGCCAGGAGGCGGTTGACGTCTTTAATCATACTGAAAACAGCTCCCAGAACGCCGGAGATGTCAAGATCGTTCGCCAATGCTCCCTCGAATGCTGCAGATGCCTTTCCCAAAATTTTAGTTACAGCGGGATCGATGGAATCGTTGGTTTTCCTCTTCTTAATTTCAGCAAGCTTCACCCGGAATTCATCGATTCTATCCAGAGCTCCCTTTGCATTCTCAAAGCTTCCCTTATCTCCGGTGACAGGGTCGAAAATCAGATTTAACAGCTGGCGGTAATGAGCAGACATGAGAAAATACCGAATCACGCGGGGTGAATTGCCATAGGATATAATATCCCGTAAAGTGTAGAAATTACCGAGCGATTTAGACATTTTCTCGCCGTTAATGATCAGATGCGCGTTGTGCATCCAGAGATTCACGAATTTATCGCCGTAACCGCAGACTGACTGAGCGATCTCATTTTCATGATGAGGGAACATATTGTCCACGCCGCCGGTGTGAATGTCGAAATGTGTCCCAAGGTATTTCGTGGACATCGCCGAACATTCGATATGCCATCCCGGTCTCCCTCTTCCAAGCGGAGTATCCCAGAACACTTCGCCGTCTTGGGGCGTCCAAGCTTTCCAGAGCGCAAAATCCCTGACGTCTTCTTTTTCATACTCGTCAGAATCGACTCGCAAACCAGTTTTCAGCTTATCTGGCTGCACATTCGCCAGTTTTCCGTAATCTGAGAAGCTGCTGATACGGAAATAGACCGATCCATCAACTTCGTAAGTGTGTCCCGCTTTAATAAGTCTCTGAATCAGATCAACCATCTCGGGAATATGCTCGGTTGCCGCGGGGTAATATTCCGCCCGCTCGATTCTCAGAATATCCCAGTCCTCGAAAAAAGAATCCTTGTATTTCTTCGTGTATTCTGATAGTTTTATACCTAATTCATTGCTTGCATGAATCGTTTTATCCTCTACATCGGTCAGGTTCATAACCTGAATAACTCGATAGCCGAAATATTTTAGAGTCCTTCTTAAAAGATCCTCAAAAATGTAAGCGCGAAAATTCCCCAGGTGCGCGAAATTATGCACCGTTGGACCACAGGTGTACATCCGCACTTCTCCCTTGGTGATAGGCTTGAATTCTTCCTTCCGTCGGGTTAGTGAATTGTAAAATCTGAGTGGATTCATATTCTATTTAGAGGGTTCAAAACGTCCCGCTTCGGCGAGGCGCGGTTAATAATGCACAAATATCGTCATTTCTATAATATTTATCTCAGGAATCACCAATATTGTGTTCCTGATTTGTCCTCCCGCTAACATTCTTCGTGTTAATAAGCCCCGATGACAATGTCTGTCCATTCTCTGTTAACAGCTTGTAGAATCGTCGTCCGTATGAGAACGCGGATACGATAATGAAGGAAAAAGAGAGCCATAACAGGAAATTGTAATTTAGCCAGATCAACCAGATAGAAGCCGGTTTCAATTCAATAATATAACTCAACAGCATCAATGCTATTGCCGTCGAGGTTGACTTGCCCCAGATGTTCGAGGTCACCAGGATCTGCCTGCGCTTATAAATCAGATAACCGCACGTGATGATCGTTATCTCGCGAAATAATAGGAACGCTAAAAACCACAGAGGCAGTGGATTCTCCCGGATCGGGAGAGTGAGGATCAGGGTTACACTCAGGATGCAGATTTTATCAGCCAGGGGATCGAGCAGCTTACCCAGATCGGAAACCTGACCGAGCACTCTGGCAAGAAAACCGTCAAGGAAATCAGAAATAATTGCGAGTGCCATATAGAAGAGCGCCCAGGCGTTCCCTTCCGGAGTATTCTGGCTAAGGCTTTGAAAAATGGGCACTATCAGCATCACGCGCACAATGCTGAGGAAGTTGGATATGGTTAATGCGTTAGTCCATTGCATAGTCGTACCCTGTGCCTTTCAGAAAAACGTGCGAGCTAATTCCAATAGGATTTTGGGATTATTCTTCAATGTCGTCGCAATGATTTTCTTTATGGATCGCTCTTCAGTTGGAATGCTCACAAGCACAGCCGCAGCCTTGTTGAAAACGTCATCACTGAGCTTAAACACCGTCTCCTTCAGGCGATAGAGCCGCCGCTGATTATCGCCCCAGCGTTTGTCCCACATTCTCGTATAGACGCTGAGATCCTTTTCATTCCAACTTCCGTCCGCAATACATTTTGCTGCTATTTCACCAGCCAATCTACCGGCTGCAATCGCATTTGAGATTCCGCCGCCAGTCAGCGGGCTGGCGTGAGCCGCGGCATCACCCACCAGCATAATCCCGCTGCCGTGTATTTTTTTAAATGGCTTGGCTGATGGCACACCGCCGCTAACGCAGGCTAATATAGAAGCTTTTGGAAAGTGTCTTTCAATGAATTGATCTAAGTGTTTTTTGGCGTTGATGCCGTCGATCATGGCAGCGCTAACCCCAATACCAACATTGGCAATGTCGTCACCTTTTGGGAAAACCCACGCATAACCACCGGGGGCAACTTCGTTCCCGAAATAGAGGGAAATCAGGTTTTTATCGACTGTGATACCACCCAACACTACCTGATAGCAGGATTCAAGGTCCTTCGGCGCATAAAAGGTGCGCAGTCCCGCCCATCGCCCCACGCGGGATTCCACGCCGTCAGCGCCGATTACAATCTTTGCCCTGATCTCTTTCTCCGCAGCGGGGAATCTTACTTTTACGCCTCTGATAGAATCACTGTTCTTTATCAATCCGGACACGTAAGCATGTGTAATAATCTGTGCGCCAGCTGAAGCGGCTTTACGACCCAGCTCCTGATCGAAAATTCGGCGATTCAGCATGTATCCGACTTCATCCGTCTGCTGAATGTCAATTCTGGTACCGTCAGGCGCGATGAATCGTAGGCTGTTTATTTCATGGGCGATGAAATGCGGATCCGGCTCGAGTATACCTTGTAATCCACCTTGCCCTATCGCCTCGGCGCAGCGCACGGGTATGCCGATATCCCGGTCTTTCTCGAGTAGCAGAACGGAAGCGCCTCCCCTTGCTGCAAACCAGGCGGAAACAGCGCCGCCTGGACCGCCCCCGACAACGATTACGTCATAGGAATCACGGATCATGCCGCGTCTCCCACCAACGCCCCAACCGGGCACGCTTTGGGACAGTTCCCGCAATAGATGCAGCTATTCATGTCAAGAGTGAGCCTCGACTCTTCCAATTCGATACAATCAACCGGACAGACCGCCACACAGCATCCGCAGAAATCACATAGTTCGGATATAAACCTGAGTTCTCCGATGGCTCCTTTAACGACCTTTTCTCTCTTACTCATAGCTTAAATCGGTCCAAAATGATTACAGACCAGCATTTTTTAAGGTTAGTTCGCTGTTGACAGCATCGCTCGAACCGAATCTCGGATAATCGAGACCCAGGCGTTTTAAGTGGTACCATCGTGCGAACGGATAGTATGCTGCAATCAAGAACAGAAACGGAATCCAGGTGAATCCAATAGCCACTGCGAGACTGAATATCGCGATCTTAATAGCATAATCCGCTGAAAGCACATCCCTGCGAATCATATAACGAATAAAAAGTGGTAGTGATACTAAAGAGGAGACAAGAATGGCATAATCGGACAACAGAAAGGATACCGCGATACAGATAACGACAAGAACTGCAGCCCACATCCCGGTCTTTTTCACTCCATAGACTGCCGGGAAAGTGCGCATTCCCGCTCTAATGTCTCCTTCCAAATCGGGGACATGAGTCAGCAGGGATACCGCAGCGCCGGCAAGCGCATAAGGAAAACCATACAGGATAGCAGCGCCGTAGGAAATGTCTGCCGAACGCGCACCGATGAGATAGCAGATCCAGATACCAACGGCGCAACTGACGATCCCCAGAATCGGTCGGCTCTTCAAACGAAGCGGTGAAAAATTATAAAATACGCCGGCTATCAGAAAAAACAGGGCGAGAAGACCTGTTAATTCCACTCCCGCGAATTCTCCCCAGCGCGGCAGGAGTTTTTTATTCAGGAGGTCTTCTTTCCGGTCAGTCAGTTGATTCAGTAGGAACGATGCGCCGAAAGCCGCGCCCAGCCAGATCAGCATCCAACCGGCGCCTGAACCTTCACCCCGGCTGTATCCGGCCAGGAAGAAAGTCCATGACGGGAAGAACAGCGTTGGACGAAGAATGAAAAATGCGTCGAACCAACTGGGTTTGATCATCCTGGAGGTGACTCCAAATAGTTTACGGACAAGAAGCGGCGTGACGGTAGATTCGTCCTATGAATGAAAATCTAATTCTAATATGTTAGAAGACCGTTCGTGGAGGTACTTGCTGTATGCCTCTTCAATCCCAACCGGATAATCACCGGTGAAACAACAGGTGCAATAGCCGCACCTTCCGGTTGGAACCGCCCGCAACAACTGCTCGACTGACAGATATTCGAGGCTGTCCACTTCAAGGTAATCTTTTACCTGTTCAACCGTGTTGAAAGCTGCAATCAGTTCACGCCTCGTCGGAAAGTCCATCCCATAAAAGCAGGGAAAACGAATCGGCGGGGAACTGATGCGCAGGTGAACCTCAGCGGCTCCGGCTTTTCTTATCAGACGCGTCAACTTCTGCAAGGTCGTTCCGCGCACGATGGAATCATCCACGACAACAACTTTCCGCCCCCGCAATACGCCGCCTATAGCATTGAACTTGATCCTCACATTGAAATCCCGCATCGCCGGGGATGGATGGATAAACGTCCGTCCGATGTAGTGATTGCGGATCAAGCCCATATCGTACTTCAGACCGGCGCGCTGCGCAAAACCGAGCGCGGCAGTGTTAGAAGAGTCGGGCACAGATATAACAATATCGGCATTGGGAGCCGGCTTTTCATCAGCTAACACCTTCCCCAGTTTCCGTCGTGTTTTATCTACATATTCACCGAATATACGGCTGTCCGGTCTGGAGAAATAGATGAATTCAAAGACGCACTGCGTGACTTTATCCGCCGGTGGAAGGAAATAGCTCCTCTGTCCATTTTTATCGACAACGATGATCTCGCCGGGATCCACGTCCCTGATATAATCTGCTTCGATCAGGTCGAATGCACACGATTCGCTGGCAAATACAATCGCGCCTTTTTTACTCCCCATACACAACGGACGGAAGCCGTGAGGATCGCGCACGGCAACAATCCGGTCATTGGTAAGTATTACCAGAGAAAACGCTCCTTCAAGCGGATCAAGAGCTTCCAAAAGCTGATCTATAAATTCAGATTTCTGCGAACGCGCAAGCAGATGCAGTATAACTTCGCTGTCTGTGGAAGAGGCAAAGATGCTACCAGAATCCTCAAGCTGCGCCCGCAGCGTCCTCGAGTTGACGAGATTGCCATTGTGCGCAATTGCCAGGGATCCGCCACGGTATTTGATCGCCATTGGCTGGGCGTTGGGCAGTGATGTCGAACCGGTCGTCGAATAACGGTTATGCCCAATTGCCAGACTGCCTTTCAAGCCTTCCACATTGCGCGGATCTTCAAAAACGTCGGCAACCAGACCCAATCCAACGTGCCGGTAAACACTATCACCATCGCTGCTGACAATCCCGGAAGATTCCTGTCCTCGGTGCTGCAATGAATAGAGCCCGAGATAGGTTAGCTCGGCAGCCCTCGGGTGTCCGTAGATGGCAAAAACGCCACAGAAGTCCTTAATTCCAGAGTAATTACTCATTTAGAGTGTAATTTCACCTAATCTTCACAGGATCACATACTATAAATTATAATATAATATGAAATCGTAAAAAACAAACGGAATTTTTTAAAAACTGTCAAATTGACTATGTCTCTATTTATCACGAATCAGCCTCAATCACTATGGGATTAGAATAGATAAAAGCCCGTCTTTTACGCCTCACTTCAACCCGGTACACGCCGGGTTCATCGCTGGCAAAATTCCCTTCACCGCCCCGCCACTTATAGACCGGCACGCTGTCTTTGATAATATAAGCGTGTGAAGCGTCATCAGGGAGGATTGATCTGAAAATCAGCATCGATCCTGCTTTGATGCGATCACCCATCTGGTATTCGGTCACTGTTTCAGTGTCTTCAGCCCAGAAACGAAACCCCTTTGCCTGCCCCACATAGCGGTTTGAGATGTACAGCCGACCGGCGCGCAGAGCCTTGAAAAGCTGACTCAAGGCAGCGTCAGCATCCTGCATTTCCGGCAGTTGCTCCAAAAGAACATGGACGTGAATGGATCTAAAAGCGACCTTATAGGGGAAAATCGTGGCATTGACGTTCTGCCAGATGGGATAATGGTGCGCGTGCGCATCAACGCCTCCGATACCGACAACTCTGCGCTTTAGATTCAACTCATCCCATTTCTTCAGTGTCCATAGCGTAGGTTCGATGACACTGCGACGCGGATTCAAGTATAGCCAGTATTTGTTCCGCCGCGTCAGCCTTTCCATCCATTCGGACAAATGATTCCATATCTCGATGCCCTGAAATTTCTCTGATTCCCAGGTGGTCCAGGGATAGGCTGGGAATTCGGGCAGTTCAGTTCTCCTCTCGTCGGGGTGAGCCACTACCGCCCACCCGCCGCTATCAACTACACGTCTGGTATATTCAACCGCATCGAGCCCACGTTCGATTTCATCGTCTATTTCAAATGCTAAAAGGTGATTGCGCTGTTCATTATCATTCAGCTCGACCCCTATCCCGACCAGAACCCCGTAATGAAATCCTTCCCAATTATGCCGTTTCGGTTCTAACGTCCAGTGATCGGAAAAAAGCAGAAACTCCAACCCGACTTCACTCGCTCCACGGATAATCTCATCATAGTGTCCGGAACCATCCGAAAAAACGCTGTGGATGTGAATGGCGCCAACCTTTTCATAAAGCTGCTTCATTTCAATAGAGACCGCACAACTAATACCCCTAAAACCGTTCCGAAAACATCCATCGTCAGATCTCTCCAGCTCGCCTGTCCGCCCGGATTGTGCATATCGTATATCTCCTTTAAAGCTCCCAGGCAGATTACTGTTCCAGCAGAAACTGCTGCAGACTGCTCTTCATCCTTCCCTGCCACCGACAGAGCCAGATAGGCACATCCTGACAACATGGCTGATCCGAGGAGATGGTCGAACTTATCCGGTGAAGTCCACGATTCCGTGCGTTTTAAAGAGTACTGCCCAGCATCAGCTGATAGATCACAAGATTGATGATATCCGCTCTGAAGCTGCTGCATAGTGGGATGAAATTTTAATGCGTAATTCCCCTGAGCGCTCTGCACTAATAAGAAAAGCAAAGGAAGAACCACTGCAAAACGCTTCATAGAAATCCCTCAAAAACCCAATTCATCTGACACTTCACACATACCCTTCAAGCCGAATTCAATGAATTCTTCAAGTTCCAATCCCATCTCAGAACAAGAGCGAATCTGCTCCCGGTTTGCTCCGGCGGCAAATCGCTTCTCCTT
>JALGVT010000029.1 GCA_025774555.1 candidate division LCP-89 bacterium | reverse complement strand
ACCGGGTTTTATTGGAAACGGACTGTCCTTTTCTATCCCCTCATCCGCATCGAGGAAAACGGAATGAACCGGCATATATTCCTCTGATTGCGCAGAAACTGGCTGAACTTAAAGGGTTCACAGAAGAGGATATCGGCAGAATAACCAATTTCAATGTATTTCGCCTGTTTGGAATAGGCGAAATCTCCGAACGAACAATCGCCTACCCAATCAGGAAATCACTCTATCTCGCTTTAACGTCACGCTGCACTAACCGCTGTGTTTTCTGCCCGAGAACCACACATCCCTTTGTAAAGGCTCATAACATCGGCATGACTCGTGAACAAGAGCCTGAATTTGACGAGGTCATTGCCGCAATCGGAGATCCGCTGCAATGGGATGAAATCGTTTTTTGTGGATTCGGTGAACCGACAATTCGCCTCAATCTCATGCTCGAGGTCGCCCGCTGGTTGAAATCTAAGGGAGTCAAGAAAGTCAGATTGAATACTAACGGACACGGCAATATGATCCACCAGCGCAACATCATACCTGAAATGGCTGGACTGATTGATTCTATATCAATCAGCTTAGACGATGTTACTCCTGAAAAATACCAGAAACTTGTAAAGAGCCGCTTCGGTGAAGATGCCTTTGTGGGTCTCCTCGATTTCTCTAAATCCTGTGTCGGTATTATCCCTGATGTGCAGATGACGGTCGTTTCCTACCCGGGAATCGATCTTGAAGCTGCTGAGAAAATCGCCAGAGAAACGGGAGCGAATTTCCGTATCAGAGAATACAACGAAGTGGGTTAATAAAAAGATGGCGCCGAGGACTCTCAGCGCCGGGGTGGTGTGCAAGGGATGTTGCACGCATCTATCTCATTTTATTACGCTTTATCCCATAATACTTGCAACCATTTGGGGAACCATGTTTGCCTGTGTCAGAATTGATACTCCAGACTGCATCAACATCTGAGTGCGGATGAATTCAGACATTTCTACTGCATAATCTGCGTCGCGTATATATGATTCCGAAGCCGTAGCGTTTTCACGGCTCATCATTAACTTGCTGATTGTGCCTTGTAACCTCTCCACATGAGCTCCAAGCCTCGTTCTCTCAGTGTCTTTTGAACTAATCGCAGTATCAATTGAGCCAATAGCCGCCTGCGCGTTAGCCGTGTTTAGCAAGCTTGTGCCGGTCAAACTGAGCGCCGATGTGGACATCGAATTAAAACTCACATAGTAGTAATCCTCGTTTTGAAGGTTATAAGTCCCGATATGGAATTTTATACCGGTGCTGGAGTAAGTCCCGTCTATGAGATTTAGACCGTTATAATTGGTAACCTGAGCTATCCGATTAACCTCAGATTTAAGCTGCTGGTACTCAACGTCCAGAGCCATCCTGTCAGATGCAGTGAGCGTACCATTAGATGCTTCAATCGCAAGCGCTCTCATCCTTGTTAGAGTTTCATCTATTACGGTCAGCGCGCCTTCCGCAGTCTGAATAAGATTAATATCATTATTAGCGTTGCGTTCTGCTTCCGCCATTGAACTGATCTGTGCCCGAAAACGCTCAGAAATTACCATTCCCGCCGGATCGTCCCATGAGTTGTTTATTCTGAGCCCTGATGACAGTCTTGTCACCGCTCGATCTAACTGATTCTGTGTTGCCCAGATATTACGCTGGGCAGTCATTGACAGAATGTTATGATTGATCATGGTACTCATTTTAATCCTCACTGGATAGTTTCAATTCGCGTTCATCTTTTATATCGGAATACCTAAAGCAGAACTTTAACTATTTTGTGAGAAATATTAATACAGATTTGA
This sequence comes from candidate division LCP-89 bacterium, assembly GCA_025774555.1. GTDB lineage: Bacteria > Electryoneota > B3-LCP > B3-LCP > B3-LCP > JALGVT01. Next base: position 46,075 of record JALGVT010000029.1, on the reverse strand, counting down.
GATATTATTGTATCATTTTGTTTATATTGGCTATACAGTAATAATAAGTTAAAGTAAAACTGCAGGTATTTCTTATCTTCAAGTGCTATTATAAAAAAATCCGCCAGAAGGCGGATCTATGAATTCATCCTGGATTGTATCCATCATCATCCCCCAAGCAGAATTGCAAATTGGAAGAACGGTTGAATCAGGTCGATGGAAGGCGCATTATAAACGTCGTTGTCATTCAGTTTCCAGTTGTTTGAGTTAAGCTTGAGCAGCGGCACATCTACTGAACCGCTAACCGCAAGCCAGTCAGTCAGAAAATACCTGATGCCGACCCGGGGTTGGAGCATGAAGAAGCTATTGGAAAAAGTGGATGAGATATTGTCTTCAGTGCTTTGAACAGCTTCATAGTTATCCCAGACACCATTCCAGTCAGCCGGACCTGCGCTTTTCTCAAGTTGGATAGTGAATGATCCCCATCCTAAAGTTCCGCCTCCATAAATTTCAAAACCGCGTCCTTCCAGCACGATATACTCCAGAAGCAATCCTCCCCATGATATGGAAAAACTGGCTTCTCTGGCATATCCATTTTTCAGATCGCTTACCTTTGATCCCCCATTAAAGCCCATCACCCCTATTCTTAGACGATCAGATATATGACCGAATCCCTGCCCGCCGTATAAGAATGCCAAATTATCGAACTGCGGCATCCCTATAGCTTCCAGTTCACTGTTTATAGAGTTCAGGTCAGGCTTCCATAGATAGAAACTAAAACCGCCGGCTCCAGAAAAACCGTCGGCAGATGCAGTTGTGCCTATCATAATGATAAGGACAATTGATATGATTAACAGTTTTATCTTCATGATCAATTCCATCTTGTGTTTAATTTAATAATTTTGAGTTATTTGTATTTATAGAGCCTTAAGCGAGGCAACCTCTTCAGGTTCGAGGTCTCGCCATTTTCCCGCAGGAAGTTTTGTGAGTTTTAGATTGCCGACGCGCGTTCTGTGAAGGCGCGTAACCGACAATCCAAGAGCCTTAAAGGTTCTTCTTATCTGCCTGTTTCTTCCTTCAGTTAGTACGACTTCTACTCGGTTATTAGCAATAACCGCTGCAGAAACGAACCGTGATTCACCATCATCGAGTTGAACGCCAATTTTCATTTTATCCAGGATCGATTTTGCAATAATCTTACTTGTGGTTACTATGTATTCCTTCTCTTTTTGGAAGGAAGGGTGCGTCAGCCGCTGAGTCAGCTCACCGTCGTTTGTTAAAATAAGCAAGCCGGATGTATCCTTATCCAGCCTGCCGATAGTAAATAGTCGTTCAGGGACTTCCACCAGATCAAAAACGGTTTGACCGCGTTCCCTGCCCTTTTGCGATGTACAGATAACACCTGCGGGTTTATTGAGTATAATATAGCGGTAGTTTTTCGGTGGTGATACTGATTTCCCCCGCAAGGAAATACTGCACTGCTCAGGGTTGATGCGTGTTTCAGGCGTTAAAATTACTGCGTCATCGACCATCACCCAGCCAGCACGGATATAATCCTCGCATTTCCGCCTTGAACCAGTTCCACAGCGGGCGAGGTACTTGGCGAGCTTCTCGCCTTTGTTTGGTGATGCCACGGATGACGATATCCTATTTATCGTCCTTCTTCATAAATACACTGAAGAGATCGATGGGCAACGGGAAAATAGTCGTCGAATTATTCTCAGATGCCACTTCAGACAGAGTCTGCAAGTAGCGCAGTTGCAGCGCCATAGGATGGTCACCGATGATCTTTGCCGCTTCAGCTAATTTGGTCGAAGCTTGAAATTCACCTTCAGCGTGGATGACTTTAGCGCGTCTTTCCCGTTCAGCTTCAGCTTGCTTCGCCATAGCACGCTGCATTTCGGCAGGCAGATCGACGTGCTTCACTTCAACCAGACTGACTTTTATTCCCCACGGATCGGTATGCGCATCAACAATTCCCTGAAGTTTCAGATTGATCTTCTCGCGTTCGCCTAACAGATCGTCAAGCTCAAACTGTCCCAGCACACTGCGGAGAGTGGTCTGTGCTAACTGCCCTGTGGCGTAAAGATAATTCTCCACTTCCACCACAGCTTTGTTCGGTTCCATTACACGGAAATTGATAACTGCATTAACTTTTACAGATACATTATCCTTGGTAATTACGTCCTGCGGGGGTACGTCCGTCACAATCGTTCGCAGTGAGATACGCTTCATGCGGTCAATGATGGGAATGATGAGAATCAACCCGGGACCTTTTGAACCAATAAGCCGCCCCAACCGGAAGATAACCGCGCGTTCGTACTCATTAAGAACTTTAATCGCGGATAGCAGTAGAAGAACGACTAATCCGATTAATATCGCGAAACCAGGCATTTTGAACCCTCCATTTCCTCGATGGTATTTAAACAGCCTACGTAATAAGCTGTATTCTATTTCCGTTGATGGTCTATAATGAGATATACACCTAGAATTATGATTGCTGCTGGAAATATTGGGATATCCAGATAGAACCAGTGAAAGTGATTCCCCAGGAGAACAGCGCCTATTACAATCAGGATCATACCCCAGAAGGAAGTTTCATGTCTTTTATGAGTTGTGCCGGCAGTTTTATTTTCTTCATTATCAGGTCGCTTATCACCTCTGAACTTTTCTTCCAGGCGTTTCCCGAATTCCTCAAAGCGTTTCTCAACGTCGTTGGAAAAATCGGTCAATCTTTTTTCGAGATCGTCCAAACTCATAATCTCCCTCTACAGTCCATCCGTGATATTTAACTCATTTAGCCCCTGAAATGCGCAGACAAATCAGGCACAATCCAAATAATATCTCAACTTCTCTATTTGTTCTTTGCCGCTTTTCTTGCTTCTTTTGCTCTCTTGATGCGGCGCTTCCGGTACCATTCACGTTGATACTTGAGTCTCTCTTCGCGATGCGTCTGATAATAGTTCTTGAGATAGGGACGCCTTTTTTTATACTGTTTTCGCTGGCGCTTTAAAAGCACTGCACGGTTATCCCAGTAGTAATCTTTTGTCACCTGACGATAACATTCCTTGCATCTTGAGCGGTACACCATCGTGCCTACTGACGTCTTCTGTTTATAGAATGCTGAGACAGGCAAGGTTCTGCCGCAGAGGTTGCAGACTTTTTCTTTTCTTACAGCCAATTTTCTACCCTTCTATTTTTATTCTGTTTATTCTTGATCAGGTGCTTCTTCTACGATTAAGACCATTTTATCAACTGAAATCACAACGATTGGCGTTGTAGCGGAAATGGCGTCCTTTTTTGTCTTTGCCTGCCAGATTTCGCCTCGAATTTTCACAGATCCGTGAGGCGCTATCTCATCAATAGATACGCCGGTTTCTCCTGTCATGCCTTCAGCGCCGGTTGTCGGCTTGCGTTTCTGAGCTTTAACGGATAGCGCTATAGCGACGAGGAAGAAAGCAACGGTCGCTAGCGCGCCCGGCAAAATCACCCCCCATGATATTCTCAACCCCGGAATGGGGGATTCGATCAGCATGACAGAACCGAGAATCAGAGAAATGGCTCCGCCGATGGAAAGGACTCCGTAACTGGTCACTTTTATCTCCAGAATGAAGAGGATGATTGCCAGCAAGATCAACAGCAGACCTGTGATGTTCACCGGAAGTGTTTGAAATGCGAAAAATGCCAGTATTAAACAGATGCCTCCTATGACTCCAGGCACGACAGCGCCAGGATTATAAAGCTCGAAAAACAGACCGTATATCCCTAATAACATCAAAACATACGCGATATTCGGATCACTGATGATATTTAAAATCTGATCGCGCCAAGTCATCGGAATCTCTTCAGGAATGACGTTTTCAAACGATAGGATACGGGGTCCATCAGGCATATCCACTTCCCAACCGTCTAACATGGCGAAGAGACTGTCTGTGGATGGCGCTATTAGATCGATGACATTCTTTTGAAGCGCTTCTGTTTCCGTGATAGAAGCAGATTCTCTTACCGCGCTTTCAGCCCAATTGGCGTTTCGCCCTTTCTGTTCAGCAATCGTGCGGATAAATGCTACTGCATCGTTTAATATTTTATCTTCCATCACACCGGTGGTATCGTCCTGCTGTCCCATCCCCATGGAAACAGGATGAGCCGCTCCGATGTTAGTGCCTGGCGCCATCGCCGCTATATGCGCAGAGAGAGTTATGAAAACTCCCGCAGAGCCCGCACGCGATCCTGAAGGTGCGACATATACAATGACCGGAACATCACTCACCAGAATAGACTTGATGATATCTCGCATCGATTCCATCAAACCGCCGGGCGTATCCAGAAAGATCAGAAAAGCTTCGGCATCTGATGCAATCGCTTCATCGAGCGCCCGCTGAATATAACGCGAACTGGCTGGTTGGATCACTCCATCAACCTCGATATATTTCACTATCGAAGTCTCCGCCCCAGCCTGTGCGTTCAAAAATACTGACAATAAAAGGGCGCTAAAAAGATAATTTAAGCTTTTCTTTGTCATCCTAACTGTTTAACCTGCATTAGCAAAGGTAAAATATGAAAAAAATACGCCCGGGGCAAGAATAAAATAGAGAATATTTTTTCGATTGCTTAATTATTCTTATTACAATATACGACGAAGTGTGTCAATAATTGTACGTGACAGCAGTTCAATTTCATCTTCCAATATAGCTTTTACGTCTAACAGAACGCTTTCATTCTTCGTGTACCCCACCACGGGAGGATCAGCCATTCGGAATAGCTTCGCTAACTGAGAAGCACGCATTCCTTTTACTCTGATTTGCAAAGCAGCAGACGGAAAATCTTCAAGAGGCAGTGCTCCCGATCCCAATTGCGCTCTAGATTTAACGAGCTTAACACTTATTTTATCTGAGATAATCGATTCTGAAATTTTATCATATATTAGCCGTCCCCTATTCTGAGCATCGCTCTCCTTTTCATGCAGCCTCACTAAAACATGATGATGCTGAAGGATTTCCGTGGGAGACAGGTAAATTTTGAATGTCTCTTCCAAAAGCGCCAGGGTCAATTTGTCAGGTCTTAAAGCACGCATCATGGCGTTTTTTCGTATGCGCCTTATTGCGGTTTTTTCGCCTACAATTATACCGGCTTGTGGACCTCCCAATATCTTATCGCCGCTGAACGTAACCACATGAACGCCTGCCTTTATGCTTTCACTGACTACTGGCTCATGAGGCAATCCCCACTTTTTCAGATCGTGAACTACTCCGCCTCCAAGGTCATGTATCAGGAAGATGTTGCGTTTCTTGCAAAGTGCTGCCACTTTTTCGACTTCTTCTTCATGAACAAAACCCTTCACGCGGTAATTACTCGAATGCGCAATTAAAACGGCTCTTGTTCTTTCCGTTATAGCCTCTTCATAATCCTTTAAGTAAGTGCGGTTCGTCGTTCCCACTTCGACTAATTTAGTGCCGGACTTGCGCATCACTTCTGGTAACCTGAAAGATCCGCCAATCTCAATTAACTGCCCGCGTGAAACAATGGTCTCCTTACGATTCGCTAAGGTATTCAACGATAACAGAACAGCCGCAGCATTATTATTGACAATCGCACAGCATTCTGCCCCTGTGACAAACTGAATGAGTTCCTCGAGGTTGTTTTGTCTGTCGCCGCGCTTGCCAGTGTCTAAATTTAATTCGAGACTGCATGTCCCCCGAACTCTTTCAAAGGCACGTTTGTAAAACTCATCAGTCAACGGTGAACGTCCCAACCCGGTGTGGAGTAGAATCCCGGTGGCATTGATCACATTCTGCATCCTCGGCGCCAGAAATTCTTCCACCCTTTCCTGAATAGCTGAGACAAGCTCACGCTTATCGGGTATCTCTATCCCTTTCTCAATAATGGATCGTCTGACCATTGCTATAACGTCATTACAACAAGATTTCACCAGAGCATGGCTGTGTCTGGCTGATAACTCCTGAAGTTCCTTAGTTTCAAGCAGGTGACCGATCTGGGGCAGTTTCTTAAGATTGTTCCTGAGCGCCTTATCCATATTGACTCGTACTTTTGTAGGTAATATCAAGTATAAGCGAAATATTTTATAATTGCAAGTTAAATCAAGGTGAAAACTCTTCACGATTTATAAAAACTCGGAATTATACCAAGCTTCTTTCTTGAATATTGATAGTCCTCTTATTCGCGCAGTGCATCGAACTGCATATCCAGAATTTCGACTATATCAGGTCGAAAACCTATATGTCTATATTGGATTTTACCATTTTCACCTATAACAACTAAAGTGGGGATAACAGAAACGTCATAGTCCTTTGAGGTGTCTTCATTGAAGAGCACCGTGAATGTGTAACCGTTTTCTTCAATTAAAGGCGCTACCTTAGATCTATCTTTATCGGTCGAAACTGCAAGCAGTGTAATCCCCTCTTTCTCCCACTTCTTGTTCGCTTCCTGAAGAAGCGGCAGTTCTTCCAGGCAAGGCGGACACCATGTCGCCCAGAAATCGATCAACACGATCTGCCCTGAGTAGTCGGTGAGCTTTACTTTCTTTCCACTTAATGACTCAAGTTCGAACTGTTTTGCGGGAATGTTTATCCTCTGTGATACCAGTCTTTCAAATTCTTCAGCACGCAGTTCATCGAGCTGATTACTGACGTATGCCTTAAAACCATCGCCGCTGCTCGTGTTTGCGACGTAGGCTTCCTTCAGCAGTCTGTTGATCTCTTCATTCTCATCGCTGCCGACAAAATATCGCGCTTTCAACGCATATTTTAAAGCAGGTGAAGGTTTCCCTATATCTAGATATGCCTCTGCGATATGTGTGAAAAGTTCGTAGTCCGGTTCAGGCATCAGTCCTTCGACCTCTTTAAAGGTTCTGAGAGCTTCTTCCGCATTACCCTTTTTCAGCAAGGCAAAACCGTGTGTATCAAGGTAATAACCCAATCGGTAATTCTGGCGGTCTTTCCACGCCTTCTCTGATTTATCTGCTGGAACCGGCAGTGCAAGATTCGACCTTTGTGTTTCCACTGCTGACCTACTGAAATCTATACTTTTTTCCAGCGCTGTATCTGTAACAGCCAATGCCCAGGAGATGGTATTCATCGTGGATGCGGGTGGAGATTCAACCTCGATTAGCATATCCCCGAACTTAACGAGATCCTCCAGTCGTTCGTTCTTAGCTAACAGCCTTGAGAAATCGTATGCGGCAGCAGCAAAGGAAGAATCACCTTTTGCTTCATTAAAGAATTGCCAATACAGTTCAACTGATTTGTTCACATCCTCTTCTGATTGAGCTGCTTTATAGAGCGGATGCACTTCACCTGCTGCAGTGAGCACGTAAATTAGGCATAACACAGTCAAACTGAAGATCAATTTTTTACTGCTCATTATTACTCCGCGCGTTATTTTACTTCAACTTCATAGGGCATCAGCATCAGTGGTGTGCCGTCGTAGAATTCAGCCATTAAGGAGATTGGATCTATGACTTCTGATAGAGCGTCCGGCAAATTCAGACTGCTTAGTTTTGCAATGTCATTGGCGACTATGCCAAATAAACCCTTTGACTCTGGCAGTATTTCTAATTCAAGGAGTGTCGTCTCCTCGACTCCGAGTTTTGCTCGCACTACTTTGAATGCCAGATCCATCCCGCCTATCAGATCGACCAGACCATTCTCTTTTGCCTGAGCACCTGTCCAGACTCTGCCTTCGCCGATCTCGTTTATCTCTTCCGCTGTCATGGAACGCGCTACTGACACCTTTCTCACGAAATCTTTATAGATGTCTTCGACTATTTCTTGTAGCAACTCCATTTCTTCGTCGCTGAAGGGGCGATGCAGCCGCCAGGCGTCGGAATGTTCACCCCTCTTGAAAGTATGCGTATTATAGTAGATTTTATCATAGAGTCCGGTTAAATTAAACTTACCGCCAAGGACTCCAATTGATCCGGTGATGGTGCTCTCCTCAGCGATGATCGTATCCGCGGCGCAGGAAATATAATAACCTCCAGAACCCGCCTCGTTGCCCATAGAAACGATAAACGGTTTGCGATTTTCTTCATCTGTGACTGATCTTCTTACTTCTCTGTAAATTGCTTCGGAAGCAGTGGCTGATCCTCCCGGAGAATTGACTCGCATTATAATTGCATCTATGGATTTATCCTCCCTTGCCTTACGAATCGCTTTAGTTAACGTCTTCGATCCCAAGCGCCTACTTTCACCGAAGAAACTGTTTTCGCTTTCGCCGCTGGCGATTGCTCCTTCAGCATAGATTACCGCTACTCGCGGTGTCCTGACGTCATCCCACTTTTCTTTGTATGCAGGGAACATCCAGTAGCTTTTTTCGCTGGTAAGAACATTCTCCTCCTTAATTTCTTCTTCTATCTCATCATAATACTTGAGTTCTTCGATTAGACCATTTCCCAGCGCTTTCCCCGCGTAATATGCGCCGTCGTCGATCTTCTCCTTCACTTCATCGAGGCTCCACCCCCGCCCTTCTCCAATTCTTTGACAGATCTGATTGAAAATATCATCTAAGAGCCAGTTGATCATATCTGCTTCTTCTTGGGTGGCGTCTTCATATAAGAACGAATTTGCCGCGGTTTTGTAGTCTTTTACATGTGCTACCTGCACTCCAATACCCAGCTTATCAAGCGTTCCTTTCCAGTAACCGAGAACTACAGCTAATCCTTGAAGTTCAATAAAACCTGTAGGCATCAGGTACATCTCATCGCACACGGATGCGATATAGTATTCCTTAAAAGAGTAGCCTTCTGAGTAGCTGATTATTTTCTTTCCCGTGGACTTGAATTCCTCAAGTGTGCGTCGTAACTGCTGAGCCTGCGCCAATCCCATAACCGGGCTTTCAAATTTCAAAACCAGCCCATCGACTTTGGGATCGTTGGCATAATGGTCTATCTCGCAACGAAGTTGACGTAACGTCTTTCCTCTCGGTTTGAAGAATGAGAAAGGCGGTTTGGCTTCATGGATTTTGCCGCCGATGGTAACTTCAACGATCTGATGAGATTTCGGTGATAAAAGATTAGCCTGCCTTCCGGAAGTAAAATGGACATATTCCAATGAGTTTAGTCTTTCACCTTCATTATCCATATTACTGAAGAAACCAGCGCTTAAATTATCAATTGCTAACGATAAACCAACACCGTATGCCTCGCTGTCTGTATGGTATTCTCCCATCAGGCGAATACCATCAAGAGGTATGGCTTCCAATCTAATCACCGGATCGATTTCTTCGCCGTAGTCGTGCGATGCATCTTTTGTAAGCAGGACGTCTCCAGAAATTGTCAGCCGATGACCAAAAGGACGCAATGCAGCTGAAAAACCATAGGACGTTTCCAATTCCACGCCACTATGGTTGGGCTGATTGATATCGTATGCGACTGCCCCAGCGCTGAAAAACGGCAGCGGTCTGTACCCCAATCCGAAATTCCAACTGCCATCCCAATCGACGACTCGATACCAGCTATGGCTGAATCCCATAAAAAAACCATTTGCAAGTTCCCAGCCATGACCAATCGTATATTTGTTGTAGAACTCATTTTCTGTATGAACAAATTCCCCGGCAAAACCAAGTGTTCCCAGTTTTACCATCAGTCCGAGTTCCTCGCCAGAATCGGTTTCCGTATTTGGAAAAGCGAAGAACAGTTCCGCGCCGGGTCTGATTCCCAGCCAGGCTGGATTTGAAACAGTTGCAAAGACATTGTCCGTAACGGAAATTGACGTCGAAGGAAGCGCAATCCCCTGCGCATTAGCCGCCGAGACTGTCAACAATATTGATATAATAATAATAGTCTTTCTCATTTGTCACCTCAGTATTTGTCTGTTAGTGCAATCTCTTTCGTTTATTCAGGTATTCCATCAAGGCGAAATCATAGGGCTGCGTTGTATCGAAGAGGGCGTAATCGACACCGTTGTTTCTGCATCCCGCTTTAATCTGCTCTAAATACTTATCCATCTCTTCCTGATACGCTTCCCGCAGATGCCAGGGTTGTGAAACGATTCTTTCATCCGTCTCCATATCTCTGAAACGAGCGTCACGGCTGAAAGCGAAAGTTCTCTCGATTGGATCCAGAATGTGAAGGACAATTACTTCATGCCCGTCCCACCTGAAATGCTTCAAACCCGATATAATGGATTCAGGATCATCCAAAAGATCAGATATAAGAACCACTAAGCCCCTGCGTTTCATTCTTTCGGCGACGCGGTGAAGCGTCTCCTCGACGCGCGTTACACCAGACGGTATGGTCTCTTGCAGTTCTTTGAAGATTACATTCAAGTAACTGCGGACCGAACGCGGTTGCAGTAACTTTCGTATCGTGTCATCGAATAACGCCAGTCCTACCGCGTCTCGCTGTTCGATCATGAGATAGGCAAGTGCGGCGCATAGAGAAATACCGTATTGCAGCTTGGTGATATTCCCAGATGAGAATGCCATGGACGCTGAAGTATCCAGCAAGATGTAGCTTTTCAGATTGGTCTCTTCCTGAAACCGTTTGATAACGTAACGGTCGGTGCGGGCGTAAACCTTCCAATCAACGTGCCGGATAGGATCGCCCGGCATATACGGTCGGTGTTCAGCAAATTCAACGGAAAATCCGTGGTAGGGACTTTTATGCAGACCGGTAATGAAACCCTCTACCACCCGTTTTGCAAGCAACTGTAGATTTGAAATCCGCGCCAGCGCCTGAGGTGTTAATATTTCTTCAGAATTTGCTGCCATTTTCGATTGAGTGTGCTATTCGTCTTCGCTTTGAGTGTCTCTATCCATTTTCAGATAAAAGCCGGTCGATTACCTGCGGAGCCCTTATCCCTTCAGCCTCAGCATTGAAATTCAGGACTAAACGATGCCGCAGAACAGCAAGAGCGACGGATTTTACGTCATCCACGTCCGGCGTGGGTCTGCCGCTCAAGGCAGCGCGTGCTTTAGCTCCGAGTATCAGGTACTGACCGGCGCGGGGACCTGCCCCCCATCTGATCCAATCATTGACAAACTCCGGAGTGGATTTCTCACCCGGTCGTGTCATCCTCGCCAGATTAACCGCGTATTCTACCACATGATCAGAAACTGGAATTCTGCGTATCAAGCCCTGCAGTTCGATGATCTCTTCTCGATTCAGCACCGGATGGATGGATTCTGCGTCTGCGCTGGTCGTCGTTTTAACAATATTCCGCTCCTCCTCTTCGGAAGGATAATTCACCCAGAGGTTGAACATAAAACGATCCAACTGTGCTTCTGGCAAAGGATAGGTTCCTTCCTGTTCGATGGGATTCTGCGTTGCAAGCACAAAGAAAGGTTCTTCTAAGGTATGAGTCGTTCCGCCCGCTGATACTTGGTGTTCCTGCATTGCCTGCAGGAGAGCTGCCTGCGTTTTAGGCGGCGTTCGATTGATCTCATCAGCCAGTACAATATTTGCGAAAACAGGACCCTTTACGTATTTGAACGCTTTCTCGCCTGTAGATCTGTTTTCCTCGATAATCTCTGTTCCGGTGATGTCAGATGGCATCAAATCCGGTGTGAACTGGATGCGGGAGAATGATAGATCAAGGCACTCTGCCAATGTGCTTATCATCAGTGTTTTCGCGAGCCCCGGCACACCGATCAACAGACAGTGTCCCCTCGATAAGAGCCCGATCAAAAGACCTTCTATTGTATCCTTTTGACCAATAATGACCTTGCCAAGCTCATCTTCAATTTTTGTGCGCGCCTGTGTTAGCTTTTGTAATGTTTCAACGTCCTTCGACATAAATTCCTCTTATGTTCAATGTAATCTAATCTCAGCCATCAATTCATTTAAGTTCACAAAGTATAAAATGTTCCGCACTTTGTCAATTAAATCTCTTGCTTTTTCGTTAAAAGAAACGTAGATTTGTCCCGAAACATCGGGATTCTTGAAGATAGGAATAATAATTAAGTGCGGTTAAAGGACTTAGACCAGAACGAATTGCAGAACCTCGTCTCGGATTGGGGTGAAAAACCTTTTCACGGCAGGCAGATCTATGCCGCCCTGTTCAAACGCGGAGTATCGACGGTCGAAGAAATGACCGATCTTCCCCTACGCTTACGGGAACGATTGACTGCTTTTGAACCGTTAGACTTACTGAAGTGCAGCGAGATGCAATCCTCTCCGGATGGCGCCACCAAGGCGCTATTCAGATTGCATGATGATTTGACTATTGAATCAGTTCACATACCTGAAAAAGAGCACGCCACGCTCTGCGTTTCAACTCAGGTCGGGTGTCCCCTGGCCTGCACTTTCTGTGCTACGGGGAAAATCGGCTTTAAACGAAATTTAACTTCCGGCGAGATCATCGATCAGGTTGTTCAATTTCGCCGCCTTAGGACAGAACCCTTTTTACGCAATATTGTCTTTATGGGAATGGGAGAGCCGCTGTTAAATTATGATAATTTAATCAAAGCAATTCGTGTGTTGTCATCCTCTAACGGTCCTGCTTTATCGCAGCGGCGTATGACTGTCTCCACAGCTGGCGTCGTCCCCGGTATCAAACAACTTGCAAATGAAGGTTTGAATGTGAAGCTGGCGATTTCCCTGAACGCGCCCGTTGACGATCTACGCACTCAACTGATGCCGATTAATAAGAAATATCCCATCGATGAAGTCATTGAAGCGGCTGTATTCTTCCAGAAGATCAACGGGTATCGCATCACCTTTGAATATACCTTAATGCACGGCGTCAATGATAAACCTGAAATGATAAAGGCATTGAAAACATGGCTGGTGCGAGTGCCCTGCAAGTTAAACCTGATCCCCATAAATCCCATAGATAAGCGGAAAAGGAAAGCTCCTGACTGGGACGCTGTTTTTAACAGGTTTTACGAGGTTTTCCAGAAGGAGAGAATCACGCTGACGCTGAGGCGTAGCCGCGGATCTGAAATCATGGCTGCGTGCGGGCAGTTAGCGGGAAAAATCGGTTGATTCAGGCAGTCTTTGCGTTATATTGAGACTGTTGCAAAATACAAATTATGTCATTCCCGTGAAAACGGGAATCCAGCTATGTAACTGATATTTCTGGACTCTCCATAGGACTTCTACGGAGGATGGCTACGCCATGCGGGAGTGACAGTTGGATACTCATTATAATGTTTTTCAACAGTCTCATATTATTCATGCGGACTTAAACTTAAAACCTGATGAGTATTCAATTCCCGCAGCGACTGTACTGCGTCTATATTGTTGACAATATAGACAGCTTCATTTTTACCAAATAAACTTAGTTTAACGTCGCCTTGAACCCTCCATTCCCTCTCCTTTTTCCAATCCCGTTTCCCTGTTCCTGCCACTTGGAAAAAAGGCTTATCTTCCTCAGACATCGCTTCATAATCTCTGATATCACCATATATGACCGGCTTAGCCCGTATTTCAAGTAGTTTAGATCTCGCCAGAGCGATTCCGTAAGGTTCAAAAGTCCACCTGCGCAGACCTGCTCGCCATCGTATCAAATCAGGGAGTTCCTGCGGTAAAGTTTCAGTAAAGGGGACAACTTCATACTTGTCTCTTATCAACCTGCTTGAAGCACGAATAACTCCCTCTTTGATGATTCGTCTCAATGTATCCAACCCGCTCAAGCCGGAATCACCTGATGCGACTACCCTTTCAAAGTGCTCTGCTCTGCTTTCATCAGGCCAGGGACCGACGCACGATCTCGTCCAATGGATGAGGAAGTCGTTTGTCTTGTACCATTCGGGAGTGACAATCTTCTTCGGCAGAGATGGTTTCCGCTCTTGGTGAAGCTTTTCATATTGAATTGCATAATCGCGGCAAACAGCAGTAGTTTTAAGTTGTGCGCTATTTAAATATGTATCGAGATTACCGCCCGTCCGCACGCTTAATGGCATGATCGTATGACTCAGCGAAACAATCCACTGATCACGTAGTGCATTTACTTCGCTCTTTTTTTTGTAGCTCTTAAGCACCAGCGGTCGAATTGCGAGTGTCATTCGATCATCCAATCCCAGATCCATAATTGCTCTGGTTCGCGACAGCTTGAAATTCTGAGCGCTTCCACCGGGGAATACAAGTATTATCTTAAACCTCAGCTTACCCCCTGTCCAGGTAAGGAAATCCCAGGCGATAGTTCCCAGACTGGTGACCAGAGTTGTCTCTTTGGGATCGAGATTTCGCAGCGCCTTTATGGTGTTCAATGCCCAGGCGCTATCCTTATGCAGTCGTGGTGATTGGCGGGAATTAAGGATGGTAACACGTTTACCTTGCAAAATCTCGACGGGACCACAGCAGACTACAGGCGACGATTCAGGGAGATAGAATTTATGTGGTATAGCCGCTGGAAAATCCTTGCGGTCGATGCAGATAAGTAGATCGTTCATAGTATATCCGTATAATAAAAGCCACTCCCCCAATGAGTGAAGTGGCTTCCTTGTGGAGACGGCGGGAATGCGCCTAAGGCGGAATGCGCCTAAGGCGCACAAGTCGAACTTTACCCGCCTCAGGCGGGCTGCGTCGTTTCTACAAAATCATTTAACCAGTTTCTTCCCTTACCCGATTTTAAGAACTTTTCCCGTTCCCTGGCACTTTTATAATCAGGGAAAGTCTCTGTGTGGATTAAACTGAAATTACCGATAATTCGACTACATTATATTATTCGTTATCCCGACATATCGTTTTCCGGCTTTCCCTTTCAAAACATACAAAGTAATCATACATGGTAATTGTTATCAGGGGATTAATTTTAGCATTTGTGGAGACGGCGGGAATCGAACCCGCGTCCGAAATAGTGACTGAAGGACCCGCTACAGGCTTAGTCGATGTTTAAGTCTCGCCTTCCTTTTAATCCATCGACAGATCGAAAGAAAAGCCAGTCTCGTAGTTCTCACGCGGCGCATCGAGACACTGCGTCACGCCAGCCCATCGAGATGTCGCCCGAATCCGTCCCAGATGGGCGAAGGTTCGGTCGGACGTAGCCGCTTTTTTTTAAGCAGCTAAGGCATAGCCGTTATTTTCGGCATTTGTGAATTTAGCGGGTTTTAACGGGGTCACGCTCTCCCCGACCTGCTGATCCAGCTTCCTCCTATCCCGTCGAAACCAAGTCGTCCCCATTAGTTGCAACTGTAATGTACTAATAAAAACAGAAAAAAGCAAGTACTCTTTCTATAAGAATGAGCTTTCCCCAGAATTTTCAACATTTTTATAATTAGCAGCCTGTCAATAAATCGGCTTTTGTAAAGCGGCACAAACACCGATTAAGAATAGAATCCCGGCGATTATCATAAAAACGATGTCAATTTCATAAGGTATACCCGGGATAAAGAGAAAGAGCAGGAATTCCGAAAGATAAACTCCTCCGGCAATCTGAAACCATTTACTCTGCAGATCAGGCCACCACGATGACCACCGTCTCATCCTGATCAGAAAAAACGGTCTGCCGGTTATTATAAGATAGCCAGCATAAATAAGAAGGATAAAATCCAGCTCACCGGATATGGTTTGCGGCGCTTGCATTTGGTGCTTTGCCTTCGCTGTAATTTGGATTTACTGAACTCGGCTAACATTATTGGTTATTACCTCCGTCGGTTTTATCCGCTAAAGACGGGCTCGTCTGCCTCAGGCAGGCTTGTCCGTAATGATAAAAAAAGAAATCTGTGCAATCCAATAATCAGTGTAAATCAGTGGTTCAGCTTTTTATCTCTTCCATCTCTCAGCAGGTCGCAACACTCAAATATAACGATTATGCATAATCGACTCTGATGTGAGAATCTTGGACCAGCCGTAATGATAAAAGACACAGTTGAAGGAGTATAGTCACTGCGTCGTGGGGCTTCAATTTATACTTAACGACAGACCTATTCTGCGTGATCCGACTGCATCGTACACCATCTGAGTTTGTTATGGAAGATTTGCATGAAGAACTAATATTGTTAGTCTAATCTCTTATTA
Source organism: candidate division LCP-89 bacterium (assembly GCA_025774555.1). Taxonomy (GTDB): domain Bacteria; phylum Electryoneota; class B3-LCP; order B3-LCP; family B3-LCP; genus JALGVT01. The sequence continues at coordinate 30,177 of JALGVT010000029.1, read as the reverse complement.
TATTTACTTAATAAATCGTCAATTATTTCATTTTCGGTTGTGAAGTTGTTACTAATTGTATTCTTTAAAACTTGTAGTAGACCAACAGTATTCTTGTATTCTGAATCATCAGGACCAGGAATCCCCTTTTCTAAAAGAACAGATGAGAAGAACCAATCGAAGTTGTATGCTGCATAATGTGCAAGTACAGATTCCCTTATTAGATCGGCTTGGAAAAGATCACTCGCCAACTGTATATATGTGCCATAGAAATCTGCATATAAATTTATTCTATTGTCTTCTCTGACTTGTTTTGTTTTATACTTACCTTGATCAGAACATACAGACATTATTTGAATGTGAGCTTCATACCAGTCAGGTTTTAAATATATTGCATTCAGAAACGCACTAAATGAATCCTGAAAACGACCCTCGTGATGTAAATACGTGCCCAATGTAAAAAAGGCTTCAGGATATAGCGGATCGATATTAATTGCTCTAGTTATATAATTATACGCACGACTAGTATCGCCTTTAGAGTAATAAATCACAGCAAGCTGGAAGAATGATGGTGCAAAGGTAGAGTCAATAGATATAGCGATCTTGGTTTCCTTTAAAGCAAGTTTGATGTTGTTATTATTCATAAATAGAATTCCAAGATTATAATGGACATCCGATTGCGAGTAATCTATCTTCAATGCTTTGTAGTACATTTCTTTAGCTATTTTTACGTTTCCGCGTTTTCGGTATAAATTACCAAGTTTATTCAATGTATTGAGATCATCAGGCTTAATAGCGATTGCTTTTTCATAGAAGAAAGCTGAACTATCGAGTAATTCTTTCTTATAATACGTATTACCAAGTTGAAATAGTAACTGCGCATCATTCTGATTTATTAAATAAGCCTTATTGTATGACCTAAGTGATTCTTCCAACTCTCCATTTTTACTCAATGCAATTCCCAAATTATAGTGAGCTTCAAAAAAATCATCGTTTAACCTTGTTGCTTCTCGGAATAATTTGATAGCTTCGTTTAATTCGTTTTTTTCTACAAGCGCAATACCCAAATTATAATAGGCGATTGAGTTTTGATCATTTAACCTTATCGCTATTTTGAATTGTTCTATTGCCTCTTCAACCATTCCAAGTTCTTTTAGCGATTGTCCAAGATTTGTTCTACATTTACTATCTTCAGGATAATTATTTATTGATAGACTGCATTCCTTAGCAGCCTCGTGGTAAGAGCCCTCTAAAAAATATTGTCTACTTAAGTTATAATGTGCGTACGTGTGAACTGGATCTATTTCTATTGCTTTTCTAAAGAATTCTTTTGCTTTTTGCTTTTTCCCCTCATCACTGTAAATAATTCCAAGATTATTATAAGCTTCTGGCAATAAAGGATCATTTTCTAAGGCTTTTCTAAACATCTCTTTTGCATTTCCATTGTCTCTAAGTCCTGAGTATAAAACGCCTAAATTGTAATATGCAAATGCATAATCCTCATCAATTTTTATAACTTTTTGTAAACAGGACATAGTATCTTCAATATGACCAAGTCCCCAGTGTGCATTAGCCAGATTAAAGTATAAATCCGCTACAGTTGGGAAGAGTAGTACCAGTGCCTCATATTCTTTTACTGCGAGCGCAAAATTCCCACCTATAAGATTCGTGGAGGACTTTTTTATTAATTGACAGACTGCATCTCCTACATTTTCATAATTTTTCCCTATAGCGGCATATATCTCTTCAAATGATTTTGGTTTAAGCAAGCCACTTTTTTCTAAAGAGCTTTCAAACGCTTTCTGAAGTTCTGGTACTTTTGGTGATTTGATATAGGCATAAATACCAAAAAAACCGAAAATAAATGATAAAACGATTGCAAAAATAAAAGTAGGTTCTTTAAATTTGCTTAATCCTGTTTCGCCGTTTTTTTCGTTCGTATCCTCTTCATTTCGTAAATTCACCGGATGTAGCTGATCATCATTCAGTGATTCATTTTTTTCTGCCTCTTCATTCTCTTGTTTCATATAGCCTCAAACAAATTCTATTAAAATGTAAACCCTTAAAAGCAAAAGGAGAAGATTTGATTCTCACTCTCCCCCACTCGGAACCACAATCGGCTGAATGCTGAATTCCTGTTGTATCAGTTCTGCTGCGGAAAACGCATCGCCTACAGTTTGAAATCCTATGACACGCACCATGTAGAGGCTGGTCGGGTTATCTTCAGGAGGAACGATGATACTTTGATAGTCTGCGTCCTCAAGTCGTTTTTTTAGATTATTAGCATTTGATCTGCTGCTGAAGGCGCCAACCTGAAGACTGAAAGCGTATGTTGGGGACTCATCCGGAGTTGTCTGGACTGACTCCGGTTCAACTGTTTTTTCAATTATGTTTTCTGCGGCAGTATCCGACTTTGGTTCTTCACGTTGAGTCAGTGCTTTATAATTGAAAGAGATCGGCGGCGGCGGAGTTGATTCAGCGCTTCTTAGACGTCTTTGAGGAGGCTGCCATTCTCCCAGTGTGCTGCCTAATTCATCCGCTCGCTTATAGAGACCTTGTGCATAATTGTACTGTCTGATCCTATCCATGGCGCGTTTTGCTGCCTCTGATTCAGGGTTCCGCAGGACGATCTGCCGATAGATTTCGACGGCGCTGTCCGCATCGACGGTCATCGCAGCACGAATGAAATCAACCTCACTTGAATCCGCAGAACCATCCTTAATGTAACCAAACGTCTCGAAGAGAAGCCCATGATCATAAGCTCGCAATCCGTTCTGCGCTTGAACGCTGTTGAAACATGCCAGAATGAAAAATACCGAGCATATGATCAGCAGTAATCCTTCAGCCCGGTTATTTTTCTTTCCTGTAATCAGGTACTTAAATCGAATCATTACGTCTATCTTAGCTCCTATCCGAATTTGTATGGAAAACGGATGATCTCATCTTCTTACCCTCTTCTTTTAGCTTATTCAGTATCCTCTTTGCCCAGACAAATTCCGATGCGAGAACAGCAAGACCAATTGGGATCACTATTATTGCGGGTCCCGGCGTGACGAGCATAATGAGTCCTATCAAGATAATCGTTAAACCGATAATTAGGACAATCAGTTTCCAAGCCATTTTCAACATCAGACTGGCAGCTCTTTTCTATATATTAAATGAATCCATTGTGGAGCATTCAGGACAGCGCCAGCGTGGCTCTTTGGTTCGGTACCCGCAACTTGAACAGACATAGAATGGCTCTTCTACCAGCACGCGATCAAGGATCTCGATGACCAGTGGTCCGATCTGATCAAGTCTGTCTGCTTCAACGAGAGCGCGTATCATGAAGCGGCGCATCCACAGGTCGTCCGGGTGTTTTTCCATCGCTTCAGTACAGACTCGAAGAGCGCTGTCCACCTCGCCCTTCTTATTTAGAAAGCGAGCCAGTGACTTAGACGCTTCAAGGTTGTCAGGCTGTTTTGAAATAATGTCTCGGTACACCTTCTCCAGATCGCCGAAACGTCCTAAGTTGAAAAAGAGGCTTTCTAAATCCTCGTAAGCGAGATAAGACTTCTCAGGATTAGCATCAAGCAGGTTCTGCAATTCCTGGGCAGCATCCTCTTCACGCTTCTCATCTATGTAGGAATGAGCCAGAGTAAGATACGCGTGCGCACAGGTGCGGTCCAGTTTAAGCGCCTCGCGGCATTTAATCCTGCCATCTTTCCCCTTGTCGGATTCGATCAATGACAATCCTTCTTCAACGCGGTATAATGCCAATCTTTGATCGTCTTTTTTCTTATCAAGCGCGTTCATTCTGCGAGTTAAATCGAAAGCCGTCTGCCAGTCTTTAAGCTTTTCAGCGATTCGTATCCGAAAACTAAGAGCCCAGCGGTGATCTTTCACGACTGAAAAGATTTTCTCAGCGCTCTCGGCAGCGCGCTCATAAGCTTCTGCCTGCTCATAATCAAGCGCGAGTTCTTTGTATATCTCTACCCGTTGCCCCTGTTTCAGGTCCGGTCTAACCGTTAAACTCTGATGTACTTTAATTGCAGGAATAACCTGATCCTGTTCACGCAGGATGGCGCCCATTTTTAAATAGGCGTCGAGATTATCTGAATCCTGCTGTACTGCCTTGTGAAATTTCTCCTTCGCGGCTTCCAAATCACCTTCTAAGAGGTGATTCAACCCCTGCGTATAAGGCAGTTCAAGTTCTCTTGATCTGGCACGCTGATAAACTTTAAAATAATAGTAAATGATAATCGCTATTACCAGCGCGGTGATAATCAGAAATAACCATAACCCCATTTTAATCTCCGGCTTTATCTGGTGTCGGTAATGCCTTTTTCTTAACGTCGAGGAGCTCTTCTTCGATAGAGAGGTTACGCAGTCCTTCTAATTCATCCTTCAATTTCCGTATTTCTCGTTTTTTTCTACCTATCTCAGTTCGCAACTGGATCTGACTCATGATAGAAATCAAAAGATGAATGATCATACCAAGCGCAAACGCGAAGAATAGCGCATAAGCCAGCGCAATCTGAGGGCTTTCCCAGAAGAGGAAATCCACATCCACGAATTCATCCTGATTCAGTCCCAGAAATCCAACCAGGATCAAAATCAGAAGTGTGATTAATACCCACCGGACTATCCACATAAGGAGTCTCCAGCCTAATTCTATTTGATTAATTATCTGTTGTCTTATTTCCCCAGAGTGAGAATCCGCGCACTTCCTCCACCTTTACAGGGATGATTTCGCCTCGTTGGAAATCACCCGGAACGAGCGCGACTCTGCCGCAAGCTGTTCTGCCCTGCCATTCAAGAGCGCTCTTAGGACTGGGATTCTCGATTAAAACCTCAACGATTTTACCGATCATATTTTTGCGAGACGAATCAGCAGTCTTGCGCGTTAGCGCTATCATTCTTTCAAGACGTTCGATCTTTACGTTTTCTGGTACGTCATCATTCATTTCTGCCGCTTGCGTTCCCTCTCTGACAGAATACTTGAAAGTAAAAGCATCGTCGTATTCAACTTCACGGATCAAATCCAGCGTCTCTTGAAAATCATCTTCTGTCTCACCTGGGAATCCACATAAGAGATCCGTCGTAAGTGTAATTCTAGGTATAAAATCACGCAGTTTTCTCACTTTTTCTAGATATTGCCCGCGTGTATATCCCCGATTCATTCTCTTTAGTGTATGATCCGATCCAGATTGCGCCGGCAGGTGCAATGATGGACAGATAACACCGCCTTTTGCCATGCAGGTTATCAGATCGTAGCTTAAATCGCGTGGATGAGAGGTTACGAAGCGCAGACGTTTTAAACCCTCAACTTCTGCGACGGCGCCAAGTAGATCAGGGAATGATACATCCTGCCAGCGGTATGAGTTTACATTCTGACCAAGAAGAGTAACTTCCGGGAAACCGCACTTCACAGCATCCTGTACTTCAGATATTATCTCTTCAGGCGACCGGCTTCTTTCGCGCCCTCTGACGTAAGGAACGATGCAATAAGAGCAAAAGTTATCGCATCCCCGCATGATAGAGACAAAAGCGTTCACTCCTTCACGCCTGTCGGGACGTATGCCGCTGTAATTTTCACCGGGATTACTCTGCGCGGTGATGAATTGCCCGTTGTGTCCGTTTAACTGCTCATCTAATAACCGGGGCAAATCACGATAAGCAGCAGGACCCAGAACGAGATTAACATCGGGAACTACCTCCTTCATTTTCTCGCCCAGGCGCTCAGCCATGCAACCCAGAACGCCTAAGATAAGCCTCGGTTTGTTCTTTTTGAGTGAACCAAATGAGCGAAGCCTCCCGATGGCTCGCTGTTCAGCATGCTCACGGACGCTGCACGTATTGATCAGAATAATGTCCGCTTCTCTGTAATCATACGTGATTAGGTAATCTTCACTTCTCAGCAAGCTGCAAACCAGTTCGCTGTCGTATAGATTCATCTGGCAGCCGTATGAATCAAGAAAGACTTTTGCTGCTGCGTTCATTGAGGCGCTTATAACTTTGATCTTACATACGTTTCTCGAGTCCGCGGATCTGCACGGGTTACTATAATCGATAATATACACTTAAACCGCGCAAATATCAAGTCTTTTTAGGTCTGTGATTTAAAGCTGTCTCGCATATAAAACATTTAATATTACTGCATCTTTGTGTTGTTTTAACAGCAAGTCTCCCAACTTGAAAAGCATTATAATTCTTGCTAATAACAGGACAATTTCGTATCTTTGCAAATAATATCTATGGCTTAAATCGGGTGAATTATGGAAGAGATCGAACGAAAACTTAAAGAGCTGCAGGAACTTCGCAAACAGGCTCGAATGGGCGGCGGAGAACGCAGAATAGAAACCCAGCATGGAAAAGGAAAATACACCGCCAGAGAACGTATTATACATCTTGTGGATGAAGGTTCGTTTGAAGAATTCGATATGTTTGTCGCCCAGCGAGAATCAGATTTCGGGCTGGGAGATCAAGAATTTCTGGCAGACGGCGTGGTAACCGGTCATGCGACGATCCGGGGACGTCAGGTAGCCGTATTTTCACAGGACTTCACTGTTTTTGGAGGTTCGCTTGGCGAAATGTTCGCCAAGAAGATCTGCAAAATCATGGACTATGCGGTAAAAGTGGGTATGCCCATCATAGGACTGAATGATTCAGGCGGCGCGCGTATTCAGGAGGGCGTCCTGAGCCTGGCGGGATATGCTGACGTTTTTCTACGTAATGTTACCGCATCCGGTGTAGTTCCACAGATTTCCGCAATTCTCGGTCCCTGCGCTGGAGGAGCAGTCTACAGCCCTGCTATTACAGACTTCACTATGATGGTGAGCAATACCAGCTATATGTTCGTTACAGGTCCCAAAGTGGTCAAAACAGTTACCCACGAAGATGTAACAACAGAACAACTGGGCGGAGCTGAAATCCATGCCAGCAAGAGTGGAGTGGCACATTTTATTACTGAGAGTGAGGATGAGATATTTGACCTTATCAAGAAACTTATCACTTTTATTCCTCAAAATAATGTCGAAGAACCGCCGCTTGTGAGTTGCGATGATCCGATAGACCGTCTTGAGGATGACCTTAATTATATCATTCCTGGCGATCCAAACCAGCCGTACGACATGAAAAGCGTAATTGAAGCGGTTGTGGATCATAACGATTTTCTTGAAGTCCGCCGCCGTTGGGCTCCGAATATTATTTGTGGATTCGCCCGTTTTAAAGGTCGATCGACTGGCATCATCGCAAACCAGCCGTCGCACCTTGCCGGAGTACTCGACAACAAAGCTTCCCGGAAAGCAGCCATGTTCATCAGATTCTGTGATGCCTTCAACATACCCATAGTTACATTTGTGGATGTGCCTGGATTCATGCCTGGTACCATACAGGAATATGAAGGAATTATCCTCAATGGCGCTAAACTGCTCTACGCATACGCTGAAGCAACCGTTCCCAAGATCACAATAATTACCAGAAAAGCTTACGGTGGTGCTTATGATGTCATGGGTTCAAAACATCTGCGCGGAGATCTCAATTACGCCTGGCCCATGGCTGAGATAGCTGTCATGGGACCCCGCGGCGCGGTTGAAGTTCTCTATGGACATGAAGCCAAAAAAATGACTGCTGAAGAAAAAGAGAAATTCTTCAATCAAAAAGAGAAGGAATACCGAGACAAATTTGCCAATCCCTATGATGCGGCAAAACTCGGTTTTATAGATGACGTAATAGAGCCTCGCAACAGCCGGTTCCGCATTATACGAGGCTTGGAATCGCTTGCCGGGAAACGCGAATTGAATCTCCCCCGCAAACATGGTTGTATCCCACTTTAACATGAGGCAAAAGATAAATGTATAATTGGCAGAGCATAATCGAAGGAGATGGGCTCACCCTGATGGGAGTGGGTATGCTCGTTGTTTTTATGGCGCTGGTAGTGCTGCTAATTCTTATGAAGGGGCTGAAATACTCCTTTATCTGGAAAAACAAGCTGAAGATTCTGATTACGAAGGATGCTGCCCTGGAAATTGGAAAAAGGAACGAGATACAGGCAGGCGTTGTCGCTGCAATAGCGATAACCCTGATTTTAGAGGATGATCAGATTCACGATAATGAGTCTCTTGTGTTGACGATGCAGGCAATGTCGAAACCATATAGTAACTGGTGGATAGGTGATATGGCGAAACCATGGAGATCCTGGCTGCACAGACAACGGGGTGAACCGCCACAAAAGTGATTTGCCATATTTTCTGTAATTTACACTCATGCAACTCGGAGATAATAATGAAAATATACAAGTTTAAAATCTATGGTCAGGAGTACGAAACTCGTATCATTAGACGGGATAAGGACGAGATTCTGATAAACGTCAACGGTGAAGAATATAAAGCATATCTTGAACCCACGAAGAGACAGACCATTGCTCGTCCGACACCTAAGCTGGAAAGACCCATCGCCGTGCCAGGCGAGGGAACCAAGGTAACAGCCAAGCCTGATGAATCCAAAGGCGCAGGGTCAGTAAAAGCTCCTCTGCCCGGACTCGTTCTGAAGGTGCTTGTAAAACCGGGTGATGCTGTAAAAGCTGGTGATCCAATTATCATTATGGAAGCGATGAAAATGGAAAACAGCATCCCCGCGACTATGAATGGCGCTGTTGAAACTATTGAGGTAAAAGAGGGGGATTCAATCCTCGAGGGTCATGTTATCGCCACAATTACGAAATAATTATCTCGGGTTTTCCCACGATTGGAGCATCGTATGGATATCTTAATAAAATTCCTGTCATATACCGGGTTTGCCCAGCCTGATATATGGAAAAACTTAGTCATGATCGCAGTGGGTTTAATCTTTCTCTATCTCGCTATTAAAAAGGACTATGAACCCCTTCTTCTCGTTCCGCTCGGTTTCGGGATACTGATCGGCAACATCCCTTACGCCATCGACGCAAATCTTCAAATAGGAATATATGAAAACGGTTCCGTCTTAAGCTACCTGTATTTCGGTGTTTTAAAAGGAGTCTATCCACCTCTGATATTTTTAGGGATCGGAGCGCTATCCGACTTCTCCGCTCTGTTGTCAAATCCGAAACTTGTCCTGCTGGGCGCGGCGGCTCAGATTGGAATATTCATCACACTTCTCGGCGCTCTTTTTTTCGGCTTCAGTCCCGAAGAAGCGGCTGCCATCGGGATAATCGGTGGAGCTGATGGACCGACCGCAATCTTTACTTCTTCAAAATTAGCGCCCCACCTGATGGGCGCCATCGCGATTGCAGCTTATTCATATATGGCGCTTGTCCCGGTCATCCAGCCGCCGGTCATGAAACTGCTCACTACCTCTAAAGAGAAACGCATACGGATGAAACCCAGCCGAAGTGTGTCAAAAGGCGAGAAGATACTCTTCCCTATCCTGGGGCTCTTAGCTACATGCTTTATTTCACCTGGAGCTTTACCACTGCTTGGAATGCTTTTCTTTGGAAATATCCTGAAGGAGAGCGGCGTAACGGAGAGACTCGCTAAAACGGCGGGAACGTCTCTAATTGACATCGTTACTATTTTATTAGGATTAACTGTGGGAGCTTCAACTCAAGCGCAGTATTTCTTGACACCGCAATCGATTTTCATTTTTTCACTTGGCGCGATCAGCTTCGTCATTGCTACTGCCGGAGGTGTCATCTTTGCGAAAATTATGAATTTATTTCTCAATAGTGAAAACAAGATAAATCCCCTGATAGGCGCTGCGGGAGTAAGCGCGGTGCCGGACAGCGCCAGAGTCGTCCACAATGTTGGAAGACAGTATGATCCCAACAACTACCTCATGATGCACGCCATGGGTCCCAATGTTGCTGGTGTTATAGGCTCTGCCACAGCAGCAGGAATTCTGCTTTCATACTTCCTTGGAAAATAAAAATACAAGAGGCTGTCATAGAAGGTTCAATGTCATTCTGAGCAAGCCGAAGGCGCAGTGAAGAATCTCTTGTCTATCTTAACTTTATAGTTTTTTCGAGACTCTTCGTTTCACTCAGAGTGACCCGTTCAGGACAGCCCTTTTTTATTTATTCACCCTGATTAGGTTATCCTATCCGCAGCGAGTAAAGCCGCACGATCTGCATACGATACAGCCGTCTTCGTGAGCAATCTCACCGCCGCAATCAGGACACTGATCAGGAATTTCGATCAGGTTGGTGTCTTTTTCGAATGCTGGTTGCACGACTTTCACAGGCGCTTTGAGCGTTCCATTTGCCTCTCGGCGCTGAAGATATCTTTCCATCGCTTTGGCAATGGCATCAGGACTGGATGTAATTAGCGTTCCGTTCTCCCAGACTGGATTCGGACCTGATATCCCCTTGAGGTGTTTAATGATGTCCCTTGGATCCATGCCGGATCTAAGGGATAGAGAGATCAATCTTGAGATCGCTTCAGCCTGCGCAGACATGTTCCCGCCAGCTTTACCAATCGAGGTGAATACTTCACAGATGCCCTGTTCGTCCTCATTGATCGTGATGTATATAGCGCCGTCGCCGGTATTGACTCTTTCAGTCATGCCCTGCGTTACGGCAGGTCTATGGCGGGGTTTGAGCAGTGGTCGTTCTGCAGGTTTACCGTTTTTTTCTGCAACGGTTTTGCCCTTATGCATAACCTGTTCCTGACGCGAACCATCACGGTAAACAGTTAAACCTTTGCAGCCGAGATCGTATGCCAGCATATATGCCTTTTTTACGTCGGAAGTGGTCGCATTATGAGGAAAGTTGATCGTTTTCGATACTGCATTGTCTGTGTGTTTCTGAAAGGCAGCCTGCATGCGCACGTGCCATTCAGGCGCAATGTCGTGAGAAGTAACAAAGATACGCTGCAGCGGCTCTGGAATGTCATCTACCTCCTTAAGTGAATGACACGCTTCGACCTTATTCAGCAGCTCCGTGCTGTAAATCCCGGCTCGATCCAGCGCTTCCTCAAAGTAGCGATTGGTGTAAAGTAAATCGTTTTTATCCATAACTCGCTTCACATAGACCAGACTGAATACTGGTTCAACGCCGCCGGAACAATCTGCAATCATCGAAAGAGTGCCAGTGGGAGCAATCGTTGTTATAGTTGCATTCCGTATAGGAGTTTCGAAGATTGACTTATCGTAGTTTGAGAATGTGCCGCGCTTTGCCGCCAATTCTTTTGACGCTCGGTGAGCCGCCTTCTGTACCATACTCATTATCTCTTCGCCGAGCTTAATGCCTTCCGCAGAATTATAGGGAATATTGAGCTGATAAAGTAGATCTGCGAATCCCATTACACCCAGACCGATTTTACGGTTTTTTCTGGTCATCTCCCCTATTTCGGCAAGCGGGTATTTATTCACTTCGATTACGTCATCCAAAAATCTCACCGAGAGTGCTATTATCCGCTCCAGTTTATCCCAGTCGATCTGTTCATCCTTCACCACGTGATTCAAATTGATAGAGCCGAGATTACATGATTCGTATGGCAGCAACGGTTGTTCACCGCACGGATTAGTCGATTCTATATCACCAATTTCCGGCGTTGGATTACTCTTGTTGACGGAATCGAGGAAAACGATGCCGGGCTCGCCGTTGCTCCAGGCATTTTCCACGATCTTATCAAATAATTTCGTGGCAACGATTTCTTTGACGGTTTTTCCTGTATTCGGATCTTTCAGTGAAAATTTCGACCGGTTTTTCACGGCATCCATAAACTCATCAGTAACTGCGACAGATATATTGAAGTTGTTCAGAGCGTGCTCGCCTTTTTTACAGTCGATGAAGTGCTCTATGTCGGGATGATCGACACGCAGGATTGCCATGTTCGCGCCGCGCCTCGTGCCGCCCTGTTTCACCGTTTCTGTCGCTGCGTTAAATACGGACATGAATGAAACGGGTCCTGATGCTGTGCCTGCTGTCGATTTCACCATGCTGTCTTTGGGGCGGAGACGTGAAAAAGAGAATCCGGTTCCGCCGCCGCTTTTATGGATCAAGGCAGTGTATTTTATCGCGTTGAAAATATCTTCCATGCTGTCACCAACCGGAAGAACGAAACAAGCGGATAACTGACCCAGATCCCTTCCGGCATTCATCAGTGTGGGTGAATTAGGGAGAAAATCCATCGATGCCATCAAGTGGTAAAAAGTCTCCTCTATTTCAGCAAGGTCTGCATGAGTCAGTTCTGGATCGAAAACCATCTCTGCAGAGGCGATATGTTTCGCCACACGGCGGAACATATCCTCAGGCGTTTCCACGACGATGCCGTTTTTATCTTTCGCTAAATATCTTCGTTCCAGAACCGCAAGACTGTTTTCGCTATAAGTATATTTGTCGGCGCGTTCTATCTTCGGCAGTTCGAGTCTGGACACACTGCGCTTTTTCTGTGGCTTTACAGCGTTTCTGGCTACGTTAAAAAGATCCGATGCTGTTTTTTCGGGGACTGGTGTTCTTGCTAACATAATATCCTTCTTATATGGACGGGTTCGTTTTGGGGTGAGTGAAAATATAATAATTCATTTACGGCGAGTCAAGACTTTTTTTAATACAATCTATTGTCTAATGAACATACGTACACGCTCTATAAGGGCGGTTAGCGCGTTATCACTTTCAGGGGCATGGTCAAAATATTTCGACTAATGCGGATATAATCGGTGTTTTAAGGTTTTACGGAAGAACTATATTTATTAGATGAGCTGTGGGAGTATTTCTCCGGCATTGCCATATAGCGTCCAGTCAGCTATGTCATCCAGTGGTGTGGGTTCGTCATTCACAATAGCTAACCGCGCGCCAGCCTGTTTGGCGACTGCGGGAACGTGTGACGCAGGATATACAATTAAAGTGCTTCCGACGGTAATTATTACCGATGCGCTCTTTGCTAATGTGAATGCTTTTTCAAGTAATCCGGGTGGAAGCATCTCGCCAAAAAAGACGACGTCGGGTCTGATAATCCCTTCGCACTTATTGCAGCGTGGCGGGAGATTTACATCCAGAGCGCCTTCGGCTTCCTGCAGGCTGTACTTTTTGTTGCAATCCACGCAGTAGAATCTTCTCGTTGAGCCATGCAGCTCTATCACCTGCTTTGAGCCGCCTGCCTGATGAAGCCCATCTATGTTCTGAGTGATCACTGCATCGAGGTATCCTGCCTTTTCCATTTCAGCCAGCGCGACATGCCCCGGATTAGGTCTCGCATCGTGAATCAAAGGCGCGCGCGTGTCTTTGAAGAATGACCAGTAATAGGAAGGGTCCAGATTAAAGTACTCGATCGAAGCATATTTGGAAGGATCGTATTTGGTCCAAAATCCGTCTTTACCGCGGTATGTCGGTATCCCTGATTCAGCGGAAACGCCGGCGCCGGTAAAGGCGATCACTCCGCCTTCCGATATCGCTTCCTTGAGATTTTCAATCATCCTCTGCATATATTTCCTTCCCCACTCCGATTTATTTATCGACTTTTGAAGTATAATGTTTTTAATTATTATTTCCAAGTATTTTCTTGGTCGATCAATTTTGCAGAGATCGCCTCTGGTCTCTGTTTATCGCATTTATGATTGACTTTGTCTATCCTTATTTGTATTTTATTGAATTATACAGATTTTCTAATTGGTGAAAGTGTGTTTAACGGTAGGAAAATAGGAATTGCTTTAGGCGGCGGCGGGGCACGCGGGTTTTCGCACCTTGGTGTTCTAAAAGTATTAGAGGCTGCTGAAATTATCCCTGACGTTGTTGTCGGGACCAGCATGGGATCCGTTGTCGGAGCGCTCTATGCACAATCTGGAAAGATTTCCTCCGTATTGGAACGTCTGCAACTTCTGTCGAAAGAGAGTGAATCTGAAGCCAAAGCGATAGACATTTTCCCACAGAACCAGAAAGGCGATCACTTCTTCGATCAAATCACCAGGGAAATTAAGCAGCGTCTGGTCATCAACCTATCCATCTCAAAAAAATCACTGCTTCCATCATCGCGCATAGAAGACTCTATTTCCACCATGATCGAAGACGTATCCATTGAAGATATGCCGATCACCTTCGCAGCTATGGCTTCTGATCTGATAAGCGGAAAAGGCATAATATTAGATCGAGGTTCTCTGCGCAAAGCGGTGGTCGCAAGCTCTTCAATTCCAGGCTTTTTTCCACCTGTTAAATGGAACGACTTTCTTCTGATTGACGGTGAGGCTACAGACCTAATTCCCGTTAATGCCTGTTACCTGTTGGGTGCGGATCTTGTCATTGCGGTCGATGTTCGGCGTACTTTGCAAACCGACCCACAGCTTCGACATACCATTGATATATTCCTCAGATCGGTGCAAATCACGGGATGTCATTTAGCCAATACAGCTTTAGAAAGAGCTGACTTCGTGTTACACCCCGTATCCGATGACGTTCAGTGGTCAGAATTCGAGAGAATGAGTGAGTTGATCAACGCCGGTGAATGGGAGGCGAGAGCGAAACTGCCCCAACTCCTTGAATTATTGCATAACAAACACAGTGTTGATAGAAAAAAGAAGTTGGAAACTTTATCTGGAGAATATCTCTTTGCAAATAGTTTAAAGACAGCTTAATATCAATATCATCATTGTTAAATTAACTGGAATTTCAAGGCTTCAAGCGCAGCTTTCAATACGTTGAGGATAGCGATTATGCTTGTATCGTTTGTGAAAATAGTTATCGGTTTGCTGATTTGCATCAGCTTTCCTTTAATAATGGTGTACGCTCAATATCCGGTAGGACTGAACGCTTTAGAACAGTTTGAGGCGCTGCCGATCTTTCGGCAGGGAGTCATCGCTCAACAATTATCGAGCAGCGATCCACTGGGTTCGGATTTCGATAACACTGGTTATCTATATATTGACGGTTCTGAAGTCGTCATCTTCGATCAGGAAGGTCCCGGCTGCGTTTATAGAATCTGGATTCGATATATGCCGATGACTCCCGATAGAATCATCCATTTTTATTTCGACTACGAATCAGAGCCCCGTGTATCAGAAACGATTGGAAATCTTTTTTCAGGCTCACTATCACCGTTTTTAACACCAATAGTAGGCGATGCAGCGACCTCTTCCGGCGGATATTACGGCTATCTCCCTCTGCCCTTTGAACAACACCTGAAAATCAGTTTAGAAGGAGGCATTGAAGCACATCAAGTGCTATACCATCAGTATCCTCCCGATACAGAGATCAGCACCTTTACCGGTCTGACAGTTCCTTCAGCAATAGTGGAACAATGGACGAACACCGGGTCTGATCCAAAGAGTACGATTGGTAATATCACCGTCATCGAACAGACCACCATCCAACCAGATCAGACTGAGACTATCTTTTCATATACGGGCGAAGGCAGCATTACCGGTATAAAATTGCAGCCTAATCCCAACACTTTGAGCTCGGTAGAGAGCCTCATACTCCAGTTTTACTGGGATGGAAGCGCTATTCCGCAGACAGAGTGCAGCCTGGGCAGCTTTTTTGGAAGTTCTCTTGGACCAGCCACAGTTGATGCTCTGCCGGTGGGCATCGAAGGCGATGAATATTACTGTTTCTTCCCAATGCCCTTTTGGGAAGACGTCAGACTCGAAATATTTAATTCCTCTATCTTCACGACTGTTGACGTCTCTTATGAAATCACTTATAAGACAAATCCTTACCCGGAAGAGAGCGGTTATTTCAGTGTTTTCCAGCGCACGCTTCAAGAAACGCCGCTGGGTGAAGATATGATCTTCGCCGATTTATCAGGACATGGTCAATTGGCAGGAATAATTGTAACGCTGGTATCTCCTTATGGTCAGGATGGTGTTCGCGGTGATCTGCGTTGTTATACAGATCAATTCAACATGCCAATTCTTCAGGGAACGGACTTCGACGGCGATTTCAATGTCGGTGATTACTTCGGGACAGGAGTTTTTTCCCTGCCGGTTCACGGGGTGCCTGTTTTTGAAGCAGCCGGAATGAACAGCATGAGCGCGTACCGCTTTTTTCTCGGTGATTTGCTGCCATTCGCGCGGTCGATCCGCTTAAGCGCTGAACACGGTCATGCGAATCGTTATAATTTTGAATACGCTTCAGTGGTTTACGCTTATATGAAGCCGGGCATTACGCTTTTACTTACGGATCAGTTGAACGTCGGTGATATAGCGGATGAAACAGCACACAATTATTCAGTGACAGCTGGTCTTACTCCCGAAACTCATTTCTATGCCTATCCGGGTGTTAACGACGATCAATACTTTGAAGATACCGGTCGGAGTCTGTTCGGTAACTCAACATTCGATGTGTCCATCGATCCTGATAACCAGGGAGTCAGGCTGGTTCGTCGGCGCGATGCTTCTATCTTCCCGCAGGCTGCGTCTGTCTGGGTGGATGGCGTGGATGCTGGGATCTGGTGGGACAGCGATTACAATTTCTACAAGCGCTGGAGTGACTCATCTTTTGAGATACCTTCTACTTTTACACAGGGTCTGTCGCAAGTGCAGATCACTGTGGTATCTCTGGGGAATTCAACATGGACCGAATACCAATATTGGATTTATTCGCGCGTCCCCCCCATTGAGGATACAAATCCGCCCGATCAGGTGAACAACCTCACCGCTGAAGCTCTTGAGGCGGGTTCACATCTGCGCCTCGAATGGGATCCTGCATTCGATGAAACAGGAGTCGCCCAATACCGCGTCTATCGCAGTAACGAACCGGAGGTGCTGCCCGTTGAAGAGTACCTTTTAGCGCAAACGCCTCTTTCCGAATATCGAGATATCAGTCTCACACCCGGTACA
Source organism: candidate division LCP-89 bacterium (assembly GCA_025774555.1). GTDB lineage: Bacteria > Electryoneota > B3-LCP > B3-LCP > B3-LCP > JALGVT01. Next base: position 13,470 of record JALGVT010000029.1, on the reverse strand, counting down.
TATTATTACTATATCGTCAGCGCTGTCGATTTTGTCGGAAACGAAAGTGAACCGTCATCTGAGATACAGCAGAGAACTTCGTGCAATTATCTGCTCGAAGGCGAGTGGAACCAGGGCGTCGCTTTTACCTCAGGTGACCCCTTTGTAGAAGAAAATATGATGCAATATGGTGAGAATTGGAGCAACAATCATCAGTTCAGGTTCTTCGGGGATCGTGAAGCTGATTTTATCTCCGTTATATGGGAAGTGGCAGAAGCAGATACTTACGATGTTGCAGGATATTTTACAAAAGGTCCCGAATATGGAATATTCTCCTTTCAGATAGATTCGATTCCCCTGATGGGTGGCTATGATCTCTATTCGGCGCTTACTCTAAGAAGCCCAAAAGTTGAACTGGGGACTCTCTACTTGGAGGAGGGCGAACACTATTTCCTGTTCAACATCGAAGGGAAGCATTCCTCCAGCAGTGATTATAACGTCGGGATAGACAACCTTCTGTTGGCTTCACACTACCTGCTGCCTGTGGAAAACGAAGGAAAACCTGCTACTCCGGTCAGCTTTTCACTCTCACAAAATTATCCCAATCCTTTCAATTCATCAACCAGGATCAATTTTACTCTTCCTGTAATCGGCAGAACGAACCTAGTGATCTATGACCTCCTCGGAAGGAAGGCTGCTTGTCTGGTAGATCAATATCTGAAACCGGGAATACATGAGATCTCCTGGAAGGCTGACCGCTTTGCATCGGGTATCTATTTTGTGAGACTGCAACAGGGAGATCAAATAGCCACGCGAAAACTTCTGCTTCTGAAGTAATCGATAACAAACCGGATAATCCATCAAGCGTATTCATCTATGACAGAAAACCAAAAATATGATCTAACAGTGCTGGGGTCAGGACCCGGCGGATATGTGGCAGCCATTCGAGCCGCACAACTTGGAATGAAGGTAGCTGTCGTTGAACGAGAAAATATCGGTGGCATCTGCCTGAACTGGGGATGTATTCCCACCAAAGCTCTACTGAAGTCCGCTGAAGTCCTGAATACTATCAAGAAATCCAATTCTTTTGGTATTAAGACAGGCGAAATCGAAATAGACTTCCCTGCCATAATCAAGCGCAGCCGCCAGATAGCCAGCCGTCTATCAAAAGGCGTCGGTTTCCTGTTAAAGAAGAATAACATCGAAGTTTTTAACGGCACAGGTCGTTTCAAAAACATGCACACTATAGCGGTATCGAACGCCGAAGCCGAAGAGATCGTTTCAATCCAGTCTAATAAGTTTTTACTGGCGACTGGCGCAAGACCCCGCAACCTGCCGGGATTAGAACTTGATGAGGAGAAGCTGATTTCTTATCGTCAAGCAATGACTCTGTCAACGCAGCCGAAATCCATGATTATAATCGGCGCTGGAGCTATCGGCGTGGAGTTCGCTTATTTTTATAACACCATCGGGACAGACGTCATACTTATAGAAATGATGCCGCAGATTCTGCCCTTGGAAGACACAGAAATCGTGGATATTGTCCATAAGAAACTAAAAAAAGACCGGATAAAGGTATTCACTGATACAAAAGTGCAGCGTATTGAAAAATCGGCTGAAGGCGTGAAAGCATTTGGATCGACACCTGCTGGTGATGAATCATGGGAAGCCGATCTCTGTCTGGTGGCTATAGGCGTGCAGGCAAATTCTGATGGGATAGGTCTGGAAGATGTCGGGATCGTAATAGAAAAGGGGTTTGTGAAAGTCGATGATGTCTATTGCACGAGCGCTGAGAATATATGGGCGATTGGCGATTTGATCGGCGCGCCGATGCTGGCGCACGCGGCTTCACACGAAGGGATTGCAGCCGTGGAAAATATGGCAGGACTGTCAACGCACAAAGTTGAACCGGATAAGGTGCCTTCATGCACGTATTGCCAGCCTCAGGTTGCTTCGGTGGGTCTTACCGAGAAACAGGCTCTTGAACGTGGATATAAAATAAAAGTAGGGAGATTTCCTGTCGTCGCTTCCAGCAGAGCTGTCGCTTCAGGTGAACGCGATGGACTGATAAAGCTGATATTTGATGAAGCAGGCTCAAAACTCATCGGTGCTCACATTGTGGGACCTGAAGCCACAGAACTTATAGCGGAACTGGGAGTGGCACAGCTTCAGCCTGATCCGTTCAAAGCGATAACCTCAACTATTCACGCTCATCCCACTCTCTCAGAGGCTGTTGCCGAAGCGGCTCTGGATGCCTTTGGCAGAGCAATTCATCTATAATAGTGAACCATAAATCTCAAAATGACAGATAGCCTGAAAAACAATCGAAACAATAAGCGCCTGCTATGGGTTGCCCTCCTGCTGCTGCTGCCTCCGCTCGCCTTCTGGCTTATGCTGCAGACCGGCTCCACTGGAAATATAGGATACGCAGCCCGTTTCTGGAATTATATGCCCGAATCACTGTTCAAGGCAATAATTATTTTTCTTCCTATCCCTGCGCTGATACTGAGTTTTTATGCCTTTGTAAAATCATTGAAGATGAAAACGATGTTGGGGTTGTCACTGGTATCGCTTCTCGTTAGCACCATTTTAGTGTTCTATTGCGCAATGAAAGCGTTTTTACCTCTGCAGTGATCATCAGCAAACTATCCGATCAAAAGGGCTGCACTATGACAAAATACGAATCCGAATATCCTGCTAAACCTGTCAGGGACTCTGTTGTTGAAATGACTGAAGTAGTTCTGCCCAACGACACGAATAACTTCGGCACGCTGTTCGGCGGCAAGGTCATGCAGTTGATTGATATCGCAGGCACCATTGCGGCTCGCCGGCATACCAAGCGACTCGTGGTTACTGCCGCGGTGGATTCACTTGCCTTTCTATCGCCGATAAAAATGGGCGACCTCGTGTTGTTGAAAGCATCCGTTAACCGCGCATTTAAAACCTCCCTTGAAGTCGGCGTCAAGGTATTTTCCGAAAATACGCAGACCGGCACACGCAAGCATACCGCTTCTGCGTACCTTTCCTTTGTGGCGCTCGACGATGAAGGCAAACCAACGCCGATTCCGTCAGTAATCCCGGAAACTCCTGATGAAAAGAGACGGTTTGAGAAAGCGGCAATCAGAAGGGGATCGAGATTGGTCTCCTGTTCATCTGAATTGAACCGATAGGATTTTTCCAGATTAAAATAAAAGGGGTTGTCCCAAAAGATAATTTCGAGTCATTGCGAGGAATCAGCCGTCCGGCTGATGACGTGGCAATCTCCTATTATACAAGCACTAAGAGATTACCACACTTCGTTCGCGCCAAAGGCGCTCCTTCGGAGCAATGACAGTTCATAGGCTTTTGAGACAGCCCCTTTATCATAACTATTTTAATTCCCCATCACCATAAAAATCTATATCCAACCCTGATAGTGCCGAGCGTCTGAGACGGTTCTCCATCGATCAAATCCCGGCTGTCAAAATATATCCAGTGCTTATACGCCGCGAAGAAATTACCGATTCCAATCATAAGTCCCGGCGCTGCGTAGAAACTCTGCTTGTGCACTGTATTATAATCAACTGAATATCGATCCGTCTGTAGAACCTCGTATTGAGTTACTCCGAGGGTGTCAACATATTCCCGTTGCTCAGCAATTGTAGTGAATGTGGTACGGGCTGATGCGTGATCCACGACGCCAAGATTTAATGACAACCACCCTTTCCAGTGATCATCTTCGCTCTTACCTAAAAAACGAAATCTACTTTCTGTGAAAATCTCATAATTTGCCAACTCGACCAGGTTTTCATCGTAATAATACCAATCCGTTGAATCGGGATCATAGTATCCCTTTGCATACCATATCCAGTTAGTAGTTTCATAATTGAAACGGCTGGAAACATACAGCGATACTCCGGCTCCAAAAGACATCCGATCCCAGCTTAAGATGTCGGGTCTGAAGGAGATCGAAAAACCCGGGATAAACTTTTTATAAGGGTCAATAAGCGATACGCTCACTTCACCGTCGATCTCTTCTGCAATGGCGTTCGATGCTATAAGCAAGATACATAATGCCAGAATAAGGCGCTTCATCATTCCCTCTGATTCATGATTCTTCCTGATAAAGAAAAATAAATCTTTTATCTGAAAAAGTCAAGGTTAATCTATTACATTAACCTGAAATCATCTGATTTCTAAAGCAATACCCGATCTCTTTTAATTGAGTGCACACTTGTTTTCTCTGAGTAGTTTTCGTATCTTTCATTGTTATATCAGAATCAAATGATCAGAATGAACCGAAATACCTCACTGGATTCCATCGTAATAAAAGGCGCCCGCGAACACAACCTCAAGAACGTCGATCTGACACTGCCGAGAAACAAGCTGATCGTGATTACGGGCATCTCAGGTTCCGGAAAATCGTCCCTCGCCTTCGATACTCTCTATGCGGAAGGTCAGAGACGTTATGTGGAATCTCTCTCGGCGTACGCGCGGCAGTTTCTCGGTTTAATGGAAAAACCGGACGTCGATTTCATCGAAGGATTGTCGCCAGCAATATCAATCGAACAGAAATCAACACACCGCAATCCGCGATCTACAGTTGCGACTGTAACAGAAATATATGATTATCTCCGCCTGCTTTATGCGCGGGTTGGCAAAGCCTACTGTTACAATTGCGGTCGTCCCATTGAAAAGCAATCCGTCCAGCAGATAGTCGATCAAGTGCTGAATCTGCCTCAATTGACCCGTTTCATGGTACTCGCTCCCGTAATTAGAGGGCGGAAAGGCGAATACCGTGAAGTTTTCGCCAATCTGCGCCGCGACGGTTACCTTCGTGTTCGTGTCGATAGCAAAATAAAATCACTTGAAGACGAAATCCGCTTGTCCAGAAATAAGAAGCATTCCATCGAGGTAGTCGTTGATCGCTTAGTCGTTGAAGGCGACTTGAGAATCAGATTGACTGAATCGGTTGAAACCGCGCTGCAACTCGCCTCGGGACTTGTCATAATCAGCATACCGGATGAAAAGGAAATCCTATTCTCTGAGCAGTATTCCTGTGCAGACTGTGGAATAAGCTATGAAGAATTGGAGCCGCGCAGTTTCTCATTCAACAGTCCTTACGGCGCCTGTCCCAAATGCTCCGGACTGGGCTTCACTTTAGAAATTGATCCAGGCAGAGTCGTTCCCGATGCAACGCTTTCCATCCGCGAAGGCGCAATTGTGACTACCAATAACTGGAGCGATTCTATTTTTCTTCGTATGTTGGAAAAAGTATCTCAAGAGCATCATTTCTCTGTTGATGTGCCCTTCGGAAATCTTACGGAAGAACAGAAAAATATCTGCCTGTATGGTTCCGGCGACGAGGAATTCAAATTCCGCCTGGTACATAAAAACGGCAGAGGATCATGGGAATTTACGGGCAAATGGGAAGGAACTATTCCTAATCTGAAGAGACGATACCGGCAGACCAATTCTGCAGGTATCCGCGATTGGATTGAGAGCTTCATGAGCTCGCTGCCCTGCTCTGAATGCAAAGGCGGGCGTCTTAAACGAGAAGCGCTCTCGGTGCGACTGGGGAAACTGAATATTTCCGAACTCACCTCAAAATCTATCGGTAATGTTCTACAGTTCTTCAAAGACCTGGAGATGAGCGAAGTCGAAAAAATAATATCCAACCAAATATTGAAGGAGATCAAGGCGCGCCTCGAATTCCTGATTGACGTTGGAGTGGATTATCTAACACTCGACAGATCCGCCGGAACGATATCTGGCGGCGAAGCGCAGCGCATACGTCTGGCAACACAGATTGGTTCACAGCTCGTGGGAGTTCTCTATATTCTGGATGAACCTTCCATTGGTCTGCACCAGCGGGATAACCGCAGACTGATTGAGACTTTGAAACGCTTGCGTGATATTGGTAATACCATCATAGTAGTTGAACACGATCGCGAAATGATTACCTCCGCTGATGTAGTCGCAGATTTGGGACCGGGAGCAGGAAGACATGGGGGTGAGGTCGTCGCCTGCGGCACACCGGAAGAAATAGCTTCCAATCCCAAATCTCTGACGGGACAGTTTCTATCGGGTAAGGAATTTATCGAAACACCGAAAAGATACTGTCAGGGAAACGGTTACCAGTTATCGCTTTCGGGAGCGACTGGGAATAACCTGAAATCTGTTAATGTCCAGATCCCGTTAGGGAGTTTCGTCTGCATTACCGGTGTGTCCGGTTCCGGTAAATCCAGTTTGATCAATGAAACATTGTACCGTGCGCTAAGTCAACAGTTTTATAAATCTAAAAATAGACCTCTCCCCTACAACGAGCTGAAAGGCACAGAATACATCGACAAGGTCATTAACATAGATCAGTCCCCTATTGGACGCACGCCTCGTTCCAATCCAGCCACATACACCGGTCTTTTTGCTCCGATACGCGATCTCTATGCTGAGCTTAAAGATTCAAAGATACGCGGGTATAAGCCGGGTCGTTTCAGCTTCAACGTAAAGGGTGGTCGCTGTGAAGCATGTCAGGGAGCCGGCATCATTAAGATCGAGATGCACTTTCTGCCCGACGTCTATGTCCCTTGTGAGGTTTGCCATGGGAAGCGCTACAACCGCGAAACACTGGAAATTAAATTTAGAGGAAAGTCAATAGCAGACATCCTCGATATGACAGCGGAGGAAGCGCTGGAATTCTTCGAATCCATTCCTCTTATAAAAAGAAAGCTGGACACTATCGTCAGAGTCGGATTGGGATATATCAAACTGGGGCAGCAGGCGACAACGCTGTCTGGCGGCGAAGCCCAGAGAGTTAAACTCTCCACTGAATTGTCCAAAGTTCAGACCGGCAATACCTTATACCTGCTCGACGAACCCACAACCGGTTTGCATTTTGCGGATATCCGCTTGCTGCTATCCGTCTTGCACGAACTGGTCGAGAAAGGAAATACGGTGCTGGTGATTGAACACAACCTCGATGTAATAAAAACCGCTGATCATATCATTGATCTTGGTCCTGAAGGCGGGGACAAAGGTGGACGGGTCATAGCAAAGGGTAACCCTGTTGAAGTAAGCCGTGTGAAAAAATCGTACACAGGACAATTCTTACGCACAGAACTAAGTAAGAATTAAGCGAAACAGCCGGTCGTGATAACGAGATTTTTGAACAAAAAAAAACAGCTCATCGTGCAGTATTAATCTATGTATCTGATTATAATGATTATAGTAATTTAACAATTTTAAGTTTTTTAAGTATTTTTCCTTGCATAAGTTTTCAGACCTCGCTATATTAACCGCATCGTGAATAGATTTTTATGTAAGTAAACTTAAAATCTCATATAAACCAGTGTTACTACCTAATAAGGAGGTTAACCATGGCTGCACCTACAACAGGTTATTGTGTGAAATGTAAAGCGAAGACGACTTTAGTCGATGCACAGCAGATTACCTTAAAAAATGGTCGCCCAGCGATGAAGGGAAAATGCGAAAAGTGCGGTACCTCTGTTTTCCGTATTCTTCCGAGCAAAAAATAATAACTGCTTTTAAAGATCGCTATTCAGGCAAATTTAACTATGAGGGTGTCAGAAACAGTAATAATCTGTTTCATGACGCCCTTTGTTTATTCAAATATTATAAGGCAATATGCAATTAATTGCCTCAATGTCAACGGGAACTAAACTTGCACTAACGTAATATTATTATTATACCCTGATCTGTTTCGCACTATTGTAAAACGAGAACATGTCCGACCAAGCCTGGAAGATAATATCGCTATTAATAGCAGCCGCGGCAATTGCAATCAGCGGTTTAGCCATTGTTGACGGTCTGACGCCGAAAACTACTGATGGATTGATCTGGCGTTTGGGACAACAGCGAGTCATTGTTGAAGGCGTCATTCCCGGCGGTCCCGGTGAGATGGCGGGCATACAGGATGGCGACGTCATCCTCGGTATAGATCACTTCCTCGTGAAAAAACCCTCTGAAGCTGCTTCCATACTTATAAAGCTTCAGCCGGGATTGCGAGTCCCGTATCTAATTGAACGCGGGGGAAAAATCCTGACTCTTACCCTCACCCCCAACATTTACCGCACTGGTGATAACCGTCTTCTATACAGGGCTATTGTTGGGTTCGTGTTCATCTTCGTCGGATTATATACCGTACTCAAAGGCACTAATCTCCCTTCAGCACGCCTCTTCTATCTTATGAGCGCCTGCTTCCTCCTGGTACTCACCTGTAGTTTTCATGGCAGCCCATATTATTGGATAGATCTTATAATACAAAATGTTGCCAGTTGGGGATTGACTTTGCTCGGTCCCCTGTTTCTGCATTTCTTTCTCATCTTTCCCATCAAAAAGCGATTCCTCGAATCTTATTCTGCGCTGCTGCCTGTTTTCTACCTGATTCCTCTTTTGCAACATCTTCTTTTTACGCTTTCTCAATATTTTGTCGCTATACCATTTCCAGTAGCCAGCATGGGAACCTCTGGGTTTATCATTTTCGGTGTGCATATCGAATTGTGGGTATTAGTCGGCGTTTACATGATCGCTGGTGTTTGCGCTCTGGTGCATTCCTTCATGCACTCCTCTGATCCATTGCGGCAGCGCCAAATCAAAATGCTCGTATGGGGAACTCTGATCGGACTGATTCCCTTCATGACATTTTCGGTTATCGGCGCAGGTATCTTCGGTGAAGCAGAGCTTTTCTCCATCGGGGTCCTGCCCTTAATGGCAATTCCTCTATCCTTTGCATATTCAATCATTCGCTACCGCTTGCTCGATATCCAGATTATCATCAAGAGAAGCATTTTATATTCTACTATGACTGGTCTGTTCATAGGTGTATATATGGTTATAGTCAATGTCGTTGGCGGCTGGGTTGAACAAGTATCACCATTTGGCGGATCGATCTTTGGAATCCTGTTCGTGCTGTTAATTGCCATAAGCTTCGAACCGACCAGGTCAAGGCTGCAGACCTTTATCAATCGGCTTTTCTACAAGTCAGATTATCAACGACAGGCTACCCTTTCAAAGTTGACTGAAACTCTGCGAACCTTCATGAAAATGGAAGAGCTTGCCTATACAACTCTAGAAGCCATAAACTCACTGTTTTCACCGAAGAAACTTAGCCTGTCAGTTATTTCAGATAAACCCGCGGCAATGGAAGTTACTGAGTACAGTATTGAAAATGGAAAGTTGAAAACACATCGTCATTCAGTGAATGAAGATGAAAGTGAAAACCGGCTTAATGATGCAAAAACAGGTGAGAATCGACGACGTCTGAAGTCAGGATCCACTCACATAGGCGGCGTTGACAGCTCTTTAGAGAAAGAGCAGCCTGATAAGTTGGAACTGCCCATCTTCAGCCATCAGAAAATTGTAGGTCTGCTATCGCTGGATTCAAAGGAATCAGGTGTTCCCTATTCGCTGGCAGAACTGGAAGCGCTTGAGAAATTTTCAAATCAAGCCGGATTGGCTATTGAAAACCTGCAGCTTATAAAATCGATATTTAACGCCAATCAACGCCTCTACGAGACCGAGAAACTAGTCAGTCTGGGACAGTTGGCATCTGGTGTAGCGCATGAGATCAGGAATCCGCTATCTTCAATAAAAATGAATATACAGGGCTTAACGAGAAGTCTCGATCCTGATAAAACAAACCGCAGACGCTTTGAAATCATTCAGAAAGAGATCGATCATCTGGATCACATCGTACACGATGTGTTGATCTATGCTCGTCCTTCAAGACTAAAAATTGAACCGGTGCAAATAAGAGAAATAATACTACAGGCATTAGAACTCTTTTCACTGCGTTTGAAGGAATGTAAATGTAAAGTATCCCTGCTTTTTCCAGATAATCTTCCTCCCGTGCTTGCAGATAGAGATAAACTTCATCAGATCGTAAAAAATATCATCGATAATGCATCCGAAACCATGCGGGATGGCGGGTTTCTCGAAATCAGTTGTCAACACCTTCCATCCAGTCTTGAAGTACACTTCAAGGATAACGGTTCCGGCATCAAAGAGGATATAATTAATTCCATCTTCAATCCGTTCTTTACAACTAAAGCAGACGGAACTGGTCTGGGTCTTGCTAATGTTCGTAAATTTATACAGGAGATGGGAGGCGACATAGCCGTCACTTCCACCGAAGGGGAAGGCGCTGATTTCATCATAACTCTTCCCCTTATAAAAGAAAAGTTAAACGGAGTAATCAATGAATCAGATTCTCGTTGTCGATGACGATAGCTCGAGCAGGGAGTCTATCATATTGAACCTATCGAAAGACGACAGGCATTTTCTGGAAGCATCGAATGGTGTTGAAGCGCTCGAAATCGTCAGGTCTGAGAATCCAGATATCGTGGTCTGTGATATTCGTATGCCCCAAATGGATGGTCTTGAGTTCCTCGAAAAAGTCAAGGAATACAAATCAGATCTTCACGTTATTATGATAACTGCGTATGACGATATGCAGACCACCGTGCGAGCCATTCAGCAGGGAGCTTTTGAATATGTTCGTAAACCGATTGACATCCTTGATCTTGAACTTACTATAAAGAGAGCGTTGGAAAATCTCGATGTGTGCCGCAGGCTTGAAGGGCTTATAAGTAAGATTGGCAAAGAATATCAGATCGATAATATCATCGGTAAATCTCCTGGTATGATGGAGGTTTTCAAGATTATCGGCGCTGTTTCCACTTCACCTGTAACCGTGCTTATTCGCGGACAATCCGGAACCGGCAAGGAGCTGATTGCCAAAGCAATACATTACAACAGCCCTTTCCGCGATCAACCTTTCATCCCGGTAAATTGCACCGCCATACCCGAAAACCTGATTGAATCTGAACTATTCGGGCATGAAAAGGGATCATTCACGGGCGCGATATCACAGAATAAAGGGAAGTTCGAGCTTGCCGGGCAGGGCACGATATTCCTCGATGAAATCGGGGATATGCCTCTTCAGCTTCAAACTAAACTCCTGCGTGTTATACAGGAACGCACGTTCGAACGTGTCGGCAGCAATAAGACAATTAAAACTGAAGCCCGTATCATAGCCGCCACACATAAGAACCTCGAGACATTACTGGAGAAAGGTGATTTCAGAGAAGATCTGTATTACCGTCTTCGTGTGGTTGAAATCACGGTTCCTCCCCTATCTGAGCGGATTGAAGATATCCCTGCTCTCGTTGACTATCTAATGGAGAAAATCAATAGAGATTTGGGTAAAGACGTCCGGCGCGTTTCACCTGAAGTCATTGAACTGCTTACGAAAATTGAGTGGAAGGGCAACGTGCGCGAACTCGAAAATGTGCTGCGCCGGGCTATCGTTCTCTCGCGAGGCGACGTTCTCCTTCCAGAGACGCTTACGGAGTCACCCCAGATCGACGTTTCACAAACTGCTTCCGCGACAATAACAGCCCCCTTCCGCTCGTTGGCTGAAGCAGAGAAAGAGTACATCAATAAAGTTCTGCTTCATAACGATTGGAATAAAAAACGCACCTGTGAAGTCTTGAATATTGCGCGCACCACGCTGGACAGGAAAATCGAGCAATACGAGTTGAAACCTCTTGAAAAATAGATATACTGCTTCTAAACGCTACTCTGCTCATAATAGATGTAGCGCTATGCATGCTGGCTTACGACGCATCTACCGCTTATTCCTTAGAAAATGAAAATATTTTTGGCACCTATATTGCTTTATTATCAAGTGATAACCTCTTAAGGCAATACCGATGAAAACTAAGTGGGTAATAATAACTGCTGTTGTTGTAACAACTTTAATCATCACGGCAGCCATCTCTCTTCGCACTGAACGTGATGTCACCACACGTTCCGAACAGGCATACAACTATTATTTATCCGGCGTTGAGAATATGGAACGTCTCTATAACGCTGAGGCAATAGAGTATTTTGAAAGCGCCGTTCAGCTTGACAGCGCTTTTGCATCTGCCTGGGCTAACCTTGGCTATCTTTATAAAGCTATGGGCAGATCTGAGGAGGGAAAGCTCGCCGCTAAACGCGCCAATAATCTTTCTGTTGACCTGCCCGAAAAAGAGCGCCTCAACATCACCTTACTGACCGCGGAATCGCTTAAAGACAAAGAGATATTTGAAGCTGCTTTAGAATTGATGCTGGAAAGATACCCCAGGGAGTTCGAACCTCACTATTATAAAGCCAGTTCACTCTGGGGACAAGGCAAACTTGAAGAGGCTATCGAAGAATTCAAGATTGCTCTTGAGATAAATCCTAATTTCGCTCTTGCCTATAACAGCCTCGGCTACATCCATGCTCAACTGGGCTTTTATGATGAAGCTATTGTATTTCTTAAAAAATATATCTTCATAGCGCCCGATCAGGCAAATCCCCATGATTCCCTGGGTGAAATATACCTGATGGTGGGAAGATATATTGATGCGTTGGAACAGTTTCGACAAGCAATCGCTGTCAAGCCGACACTGGCTGTTGAACCCAACAACCTCGGAAGCGCCATATATATCCACATGGCAAGAGCGCTTAAAGGCGTAGGCAAAATAAATGATGCCGATGAGAAATTGAGCAAGGCTGAGGATTTAGCTGTTGGATCCTGGAAAAAACGCGAAGTGCTTTTCGAGAGAGCCTGGATGTATGCCGGTCAGAAATCTTACGATCAGGCTCTGTTAGCGCTTGATAAAGCTGATAAGTTAAAATCTTACGATCATTATATCGCCTTAATTCGCAGCAACATATATTACGAACTTGACAATCCCTCAAAATTAGCTGAAATTCTTGAAGAGGACACAAAACAGTTAAACGCAGATATCCTTAAATGCCTCGGTGGTTCTGGAGACATAACCGAAGAACAGATTGCTGAACATCTTGAAAACTGTAAGTACTGTGAGACTAACAAGCGGCATAATGACTACATTAAGGTATTCGCTCATTTGCAGGCGGATGATTACGCTGAAGCGCTTAAATGTTTAAAAAGCCTGAAGGAGAAAGCCGTATTTTCCATTTCCAAAAACTGGATACAGTACCTGATAACAAAAACTTACGTTGAAATGGAAGAGTATCAATTGGCTTTAAAATCAGTCGAACCTCTTCTCGTGGTCAACCCATATAACGCTGAATTAATATTGCTCAAAGCAAAAGCCTTGACTCATCTGGGCGAACGCGAATCAGCGCTTAAAATTGTCGAAGATTTTATTGCTGCTTCTGATAATGCTGACCCGGACTGGTCAAAAAGGGAAGAAGCGATAGCGCTTAGAAGTGAAATCACAGATATGGCTTTACAATAGATAATGCGGAACCTATGACCGGTGCACCGTAATATATAGTTGGGACGGTTGCAGTCTGCCCCCGGTCAAGTGTTCCGCACAAATGCCCCCGCTCACAATGGGCGGGGGTTCTTAATTATATAGCTTGATTTCTGAATTTAATTTAATTATATTTTAATCTTCTATGATATTCTATCTTGGAGATTGCCACGGCATTTAACGAACAAATTCAGAAAAGCGAGAGCATAGTCAGTAAAAT